>CP013703.1:0-318700 GCA_001563305.1 methanogenic archaeon mixed culture ISO4-G1 | reverse complement strand
GTTTCCCTCCCTAATGAGTTTGATCTCAGAGTTTCACAGGGGTGATGTGGGTGGAGAAAGCGAGCTGCTTCTCGTCCATTCCCATAGCGAGACCCAGGAGCTGTGACAGGTGGAGGACGGGGATGTTGTATCCGAGCTCCTTCTGTACACCGTCGAACTGAAGGTGGCAGAACGGACAGACATCGATGATGAACTGTGCTCCGGATTCCTTCATGTTCTCGAGGTTGGTCTCCGTGAACTTCTTTGCGACGTCTCCGAATGCGGCCTTGAGTCCTCCTCCGGCTCCGCAGCAGAGCATCTTCTGCTTCCTGGGCATCGACTTGGCACCGGTAGCCTCGATGAGGTCATCCAGGATGTGGGGGTTCTCGGGGTCGTCGACCTGCTTGATCTCCGAGGGCTTGAGGAAGTGGCATCCGTAGAATGCCGCGACCTGGTAGTCCAGGGGCTTGGTGACTGCCGCCTTGATCTTCTCGACTCCGACCTCCCTGTAGAGGACCTCGGCGAAGTGGTAGACCTTTGTGGTTCCGTTGTACTTCATTCCGAACTCTCCGAGGATCTTGTTGACCTCCTTCAGGAGCTCCTTGTCCTCCGCGAGCTCGTGGGCTGCGTCGAAGAGCGATCCGTAACATCCGTTACAGATGGTGACAATGGGGAGTCCCCTTGCCTCTGCGAGTGCGAGGTTCCTTGCCGCAGCTGCGAGCCAGGTCTTCTTGTTGAAGGCCCTGATGACTCCGGGTGCGGGGCAGCAGCTCGCGTCGTTGAGGTCGACGAGCTCGATGCCGAGTGCGTTGCAGACTTCTCTTGTTGCCTTCTCGATACCGGGGTACCTGAGGGGGGCGATACATCCGAGGAAAAATGCGTACTGTGCCATCTTAATCACTCCTGTACGATCTTGTCGAATCCGGTCGCCTTGATGATCTTGTCCAGCTCCGCCTTCGCACCTTCGCTGGCGAGGACTGTGGGCGGAATCTCGGGGAGTCCGAGCTCGACCCTGAGCTTGGAGATGTCGTCCTTGACGGCGACTGTGTGGCCGTACTTGATCAGGTTGGTAGCTGTTCCCTTGTGCTGCTCCCTGATGTGTCCCTCTGCGACCGCGATGTTCCTCAGGTCGATGATGATATCGACGATGGGGACCTGGCGGGGGCATCTCTCGACACATGTGTAACAGGTGCTGCACTCCCAGAGCTCATCGGAGTTGATGATCTCTTCCTTGAGGCCGAGCTGTGCCATCCTTATGATCTTCCTGGTCCTGTAGGAGGTCCTCCTTCCGGAGGGGCATCCTGCAGTGCAGGTTCCACACTGGAAGCACATCTTGGCTGCGTCCGCGATCTCCTTCGAGATCTCTGCTTTTGGTGTAACCATGATAATCGGAGTTTACGATGATTCTATCCTATTTAATAAGAGGCGTTCGACACAGGCTGGTATTATCCTTTTGGATAATGGGGTTTTCAGAGATTTCTGGCCTTGACCGCCTTGATGATCCTCAAAATGCGCGGATCCTCCGTCCTGTAGATGGCCGTGATGGCGTGGCGGATACTCTTCGGGTCCACCGCGCTCTTGAGCCTGAGGTTCCTCCTGGTCAGCATGAACTCGTCGACGAAGAAGCTCTTGTTCGACGCTATCAGCTCCGAGATGGAGAACGTCTCCGCATCCACGGTGTAGCTCTTCTGCACCGAATCCAGATACATGAACGCCACTCTCTGCGCCCCGTATTTGTAACGGATGAAAGACGGCCCGTTGTCCACGTACACCATCCCCATGTACCCTATCTCGTCCATCATGAACTCCTCCGCGTCGAACAGGTAGAGGGGGTCGTCTATGATGGCGAGGTCCGCCCTGTTCTCCCTCATCATGCGGATGTTGTACTCGTCGTCGGAGACGATCATGTGGATGTTCGGGATCTTCATAGCGGATACAACGGACATCATTATGTCCTCGGTCACGGGAGAGCAGCAGACGGTGAAGTCCCTGTCCGTGTTGCAGCGGTACTCCATCGAACGTGCCAGATCCACGATCTTGCGCCCTGCGGGAGTCAGCACGGAGCCGGACGGTGTGGTCTTGACCACAGGCTCCCCGGCCGCATCCTCGATCTGCGAGACGTACTTGTGCAGGACCGGTACGGATATACCCAGCCTCCTGGCGGCCGCGTTCTGACTGCCCGTGTCCGCCACGGCCATTAGGGCCTCTATCTGGCGGACGGTGACGGTCTTCCCATTGATGACCTGGGAGCTCTGAACGGATATGTCCATGGACTGGAGAGTGTTACCCATAAAGATAATACTTCGGTCTCGGAAGATACCAACCTATTAAACCAGCCACCGCATCATCCGTCCCATGGCAGAAGGAACGCCCAAGATCGCCGTTGTCGGATTAGGCAGCCCCATCATGTGCGACGATGCCGTGGGACTCAGGGTCTCCCAGTGCATCGAGGACATGCACATCGAGGGGGTGGAATGCTTCCAGGAGGCCGTGGGCGGATTGGACATCCTTCCGATCATCCACGGGTTCGACATGGCGGTCATCGTCGATGCGATAATGCTCGGCGAATACAACCCTGGCACAGTTCTGCTCTTCTCGGAATCCGATTTCGACAGCAAGATCGGGGAGGCGGCCTCTCACGACGTCAATCTCCCGACCGCGATCAAGATCGGGCGCCAGATGGACCCGGACCTTATGCCTGGAAAGATCGACTTCGTGGCGATCGAGGTCCAGGACATCAAGACGATGAGCGAGACCATGACCCCCGAGGTCGAGGACGCCGTTCCCAGCGCGACGAATGCCGTGCTGCACCTGATCGACGGCTTCAGAAAGCGAGCTTCGTCGGATCGTACTTCTTGAGGACACGGTTGTTCTTCCCGAGCACCACCGTGTTGAGGCGGTCGGCCTTCAGCAGGTCCTCGGCCACCTTCATGACGTCCTCCTCCGTGACGGCGTCGATCCTCTCCAGACGCTGCTCTAGGGTCTCGGTGCTTCCGTTGAGCATATGGTTGACGCCCAGCCTGTAGAGCCTGTTTTCCGTGGACTCCATTGCCCTGACGTTCGCTCCCTTGACCAGCCTCTTGGACCTGTCCAGCTCGCCCTTCTCCAGACCTTCCGACAGCAGTTTGCCGATGACCTTCGATGTGGTCTCCATCGCCTCGGTGACGTTCTCCTTCGTGCACGACATGAACGCCGTCAGGGAACCCGCGTCACTGTTCTGCGACACACTGGTGAAGATCGAGTACACCAGGGCCTTCTTCTCCCTGACGTCCTGGAACAGCCTGGAGCTCGTTCCGGAACCGAGCACAGCGGAAAGCATCGTGACGGCGGTGCGGTCCTTGTGCGACGACCCGTAGGACGGGAATCCCATGGCCACCTGATAATGGTCGGAATCGTTGGCCACGAACTCGTACTTGCCCTCCGGCATCGGGGGCTCGGTCCTGACGTTCCTGCGGCCGCCCTTCATGCCGTCGAAGGTCTCCTCGGCCCATGCGACCGTCTCGTCCATCCCGATCTCGCCGACGGCGTAGACCGAGAGGTTCGGGATGAGATACTTCTCCTCGTAGTATTTCCTGAGGTCCTCGTGGGTCATACCTGCGACGAGCTTCTCGTCGCCTCCCTCGTCCTGGCAGAGCTCGTGTCCCCTCCAGAGGACCATGCTGAACAGGTCGTGGATGTATCTGTCGGGCTCGTTCTTGATCATGCTCAGTTCCTGCAGCACGATCTTCTTCTCCAGCTCCGTGGCGTTCTCGTTGATCAGAGGATTGGCGACTATGTCCCCGACGATCCTCCTGGCCACGTCGGCGGTCTCCTTGATTGTGATACCGTAGAACGCGGTCATCTCCCTGCCGGTGAAGGCGTTGAGCTCACCGCCGGCACCCTCGATCTCCTTGGCCATCTGGTAGGAGTCCATGGTCTTGGTCTCCCTGAAAACCGTGTGCTCCAGAAGATGGGACAGACCGAAGATGTCGGGCGTCTCGTCCCTGGACCCCGTCGCCACGCCGACCATGTAGGCAGCGCTCTGACTTCCGGGCATGTACTCGACCACGACGGGTATGCCCGCCGAAGTCTCGGAGACGTTGATGGAATGACCGTTCATACCGAACGTATGATAGAACTTCTTAAAAGTCATAGCGGTGTTATCACCGTCATGGACCTAGAGATCATCAGCTACGATGACATGACCTTCAATGACCCGGTCGGAGTCATCGGATTCCCCAGCGTGGGACTGACCAGCTCCATCATGGCCAACATGTACGTGAAGAGTCTCAACATGACGCCCGTGGCGGGAATGTCCGGCGTCTGCATACCCCCGTACTGCCTGATCTCAAGGGAGAACGTCCTCCCTCCGATCCGCTTCTACGGATACAAGAACAAGAGGAAGAACGGCCAGGATGTCATCCTGACGATGACCGAGTACGCCCCCAAACCCGAGGACTGCTTCACCGTCGCCAACAGGATCCTCCTGTATCTGAAGCAGAAGGGATGCAGGACCGTCGTGTGCATGGAAGGGACCCCCAAGTTCGAGAACAGCAAGACCCTTGTGGCCGCGGCCGGACCCAATGCCAAAAAGCTCATCAAGAAGAGCGGGCTGGACGCCCTCAACGAGGGCATGATCAGGGGTATGACCGGGATCATGATGTACAAGGCACCCACCATGGGATTGGACATCATCACGATCATGGTGCCCGCCACCGCAGGCGTCCCCGACCCGGGATCCTCCGCGTCGTTCATCGAGCCCATCTCGAAGCTCATCCCCGGATTCAAGACGAAGCCCACCGAACTGCTGAAGGAGGCAGAGATCATCCAGCAGCAGATCGAGGAAACCCAGCGCAACATGGGCGACACGCATCAGTACATCGGCTGAGGACAACTATACATATGTGAAACCCATCGCGGGTTATCATGGAGCTAGTACCCAGTAAATTCTTCATCACACACAGCTCGGCCGTGAGCACCACGTCGGATCTCAACGCCTTCGACAAGGCACTGATCAACGCGGGCATAGGTGAGCAGAACCTGGTGTCCGTCTCGTCCGTCATCCCCATCGGGGCAAAGAGGATCGAGCCCTGCGAGATGCCTATGGGGGCTGTGACACACTGCGTACTGGCACAGATGAGGGGATGCGAAGGGGAGACCATCGCCGCCGGTATCGCCTACGCCTACCGCAAGGACGGTAAGGGAGGATACGTCGCCGAGGGGCACATCCACGGATCCGCCGAATCCCTCAGGGAGATCCTGGCATGTAAGATGAAGGAGATGTCCGACATCCGTTCCGTGGAGTTCGAGGAGGTCAGGTTCGCCATCGAGGAGCTCAAGATCCCCATGGACAACTACGGATGCTGCGTCTCCGCCCTCGTGTTCACAGAATACAGGTGATGCGTTGTACGTCCTGGCCGTCTGCAGGGGATGCGGAAGGGGCCGCGTCGTGGACAAGTCGTCCAAGAGTTCGACCTGTCCCTACTGCAACCGTTCCGAAAGGACCGACAAGCTCCACGTGATCTTCGAATGCAAGGATCAGGAAACAGCAAGGGAAGCATTGGGCCAGGCGGCAGGTTTCGAGGCTCCCGACCCGAAGGACGAGAAGGCCAAGAAGAAGCGCATCGAGAAGGCCGACCCCTATTCCACGATGATCTACAGGTACGAGCACTCCACGGACCTGGACGAGAAGATGCAGATCCTGGCCAAGGGCCTCACGAAGATCAAGGGCACCTTCACCATCGAGGACATGGAAGAGATCGTCGGCGAGAAGAACGCCGAGAAATATATCGCGGCCATGATGGACCGCTGTTACATCGCCGAGGTCAGACCCGGCCAGTACAAGGGATGATCATCTCGCCTTCGGGATGTCGTCGCGCTTCTGGCCGTTCATCTTCAGAACTTCCCTCACGATGGCCGGCAGGTTCCTGAACAGGCATTTGTAGAAGTAGAACGCCCCCAGGATGACCATGACTATCAGGATCACGAACACCATGAACACCGAATCGACCATGTCCAGGGCGGCCATCAGCATGTTGAACGCGACCATCGGGATTGCGGCCTGGAGGACGAACTGCATCGGGATGTGCCTTGCGATCCCCTCACCTATGTTCGTTCCGCACGCTCCGAAGATGAAGGTCATCGCAACGGACAACAGTACGACGTACGGTATGATCACTGCGTAATCTGGGCTCTCGACCTCCATCGCCAGCCCGCAGATCACATAGGCGTAGCCGGATGCCAGACCGGCGGCCATGCCGAGGCCCAGGCCGAATCCGTAGAAGATGGAATCGGATTTCCCACGGAACCTCCTGAGGTTCATCACGACCACCATCGCCATGAGCTCGATTATCCCCATAACGGCCATGTAGATGACGGAAAGCTGGCTGGACTGCAGACCGAACATCCTGATCACCAGGAACAGGACCACTCCCTCGACGATACCGACGGCCAGGAGGCCGAAGAACGTGGAATCCTTGAAGAAGGGGTTCTCCACCCTCGGATAGGTGTAGTTCTTCAGCACGGTGTCCATCGCAACGAAGACGGGTGCGAACCCCACCAGGAGGGCCAGTCCGTAGATCCAATCCATGGTTACGGATATGGGTTCTCCGTTTAATATTATGGGGAGGTGCGGGAGCATGCTTTGGAAAGCCCGACCTCGGCACCCTCCATCAGCTTGTCGTAGTAGTGGATGACCATGCATGACCTCTCACATTTTCCGCAGGAGTTGCACTTCGAGGGGTCGACGCGCATCCCGCCCTTTATGGTTATGGCATGACGGGGACACCCTCTGGCACATATCCCGCACTCGGTGCAGAGCTCGGCACGGATGAGGGCCTTGACCGCCTTCTCGAAGACCAGCTTCGAGTTCTTTGCATCCGGTGCGGTGACGGACACCTGCCCGCCTCCGAACAGTTTCGCCCTTCCCGCGGGCATCTTCAGGAGCGCGATCTCGAACTCGGGGGAGTACTTGACCTCGCCCACCGTGCGCAGCGCATCCTCGACGTACGAGAAGTCCCTGCTCCTCTGTACGTTGATTACCGCCTCCATGGAGTAGCCTCCAGCCGCACAGGGCGATGCTCCTTTGAGCATCTTCATTGACGGCCCCGAACCGCTCTTCAGCTTCAGGCTGATCCGCATCTCCTCGGACAGCTGGATCATCTTTGGCGGCAGCACCTTCCATCTCCAAAAGCCCATGTCCGCATACTCCGCCGGAAGGCCCTTCTCCTCGGCATACCTGTGAAGGTACTCCTCCCATCTTCCGTAGAGGCCCGGGTGTATGCGTCCGGTGTTCCTCCACTCGCTGGAAAGGCATGAGGGGCACAGGTAGCATCCTATCCTCTCGAAGTCCCTCTCGTACAGAGGATTGTACTCCAGTCCGAAGGTCAGGATGTATCCCCAGACCTCCGCCGCGGACCATGAGCGGATGGGGTTCAGGTTCACCTGGTTGGGGACGAACGGGTTCTTGGTCACGAACCCTATGCCCGAACGGGCGTAGGACTCCAGCCAGCGGTTGCCTTCCACGGTGATCGTGCCGTTGGGGAACCTCTCCGAGATCATGTCCGTTATCGGTCCGAGCTTGCAGACTTTGCAGCACCATCTGAAATCCTTGGCGGGAGGGCCGAATGTGTCAACATTGTCCCAGAAACCGTCCTTGCCGTGCGCCGTGTGCAGCTTGTTTCCATGCTCCAGTGCGAACGCCTTGACATAGTTCACTGTCTCCGGGAACTCCAGTCCCGTGTCGATGTACATCAGCTCCGGGCTCTCTACGGCCTGGGATGCCAGACCGTACGCCGCGAGGGAATCCTTCCCTCCGGAGAAAGACACCGTCACCGGCAGGCCCCTCTGGTTCTTCTCCTCGAGGAACCTCTTGATCTCCTTCACCGCATGCCTGCTGATGCGCTTTATGTGATCCCTGTTGGCCTCCACGAAGGTCCTGAGGTCCGCGTCCGGGGAGATGTCCATCTCCGCCGGTGCCGAGAGGTCGCGGATCTTGACCGCCCTCTCCTCCCCCTTCAGGGACACACTGTCCGCCAGGGCTATGCCGGGACCTATCTTCTGGCCCTTCTTCAGGATGAGCGTGTCGCCCGCGGAGAACTCCCCGATTACATCGATGATGTTCTCGCCTGGCACTGCCTTCCCCTTGAGGTGTCCGGACATCCCTCCGAAGACCACTATGTTCTTCTTGGCGAAGGGTGCGAACATATCCGCACCGGGCTGCCTGATCTCAAGGACCATGCGGTCCGAGCGCATGTCGAACCTCAGAATCCCCAGGACCTGACCGGATGCGACGATCTCGTCGGTGCGGTCCTCCCCCGGGATCTTGTTGAGGAACATGGCCTTGCCCTCGAGGGGCTCCGACGTTCCGAAGGCTTCCCTGAAGAGACCGAGCACCATCGGGATGCTGTCGCCCATGCACGGACGGATGTCCCCCGGGCTGTTGATCTCGAACTCGCGTCCCTCGGAACCGCAGCGGGAACACGAATCGCCCAGGATGAGCGTGCCGCAGCTGTCGCACCATCTGCAGACCTCCTTCCCGTGGGCTATGTTCCTCTTGGCCATATGATCCCGTATCCAGTATGCTAATAAATCTCAATCGCGGAAGAACGAGGGCACGTCCGCTATCGAGGCCACGATGCCAAGTTCCCTGGAAGGCCTCTCCGGGTCGATCAGGAACGAACCCCTCATGCCGAACCTCCTGGGCCCGATGAAGTCCTTGTCCTCGCTGTCGCCGACGAAGAAACAATCTTCCGCCCTCTTGCCCAGCGCACCCACCGCTGCCGAGTAGGCCTCGTCGTGCGGCTTCCTGTAGCCGACGTCGGCACTGCTCACGACCCTGTCGATAAGCCCTCCGAATCCGACGTCCTCCAGCAGGCCCTTAACCACCGATCCGCGGTAGGCGGTGTTGCTCAGCACCCCGATGCTGTAGTCCCTGTCCCTGAAGTACCTCAGGGTCTCCTCTGCCCCCCTGACCGGGATGAACGTGTGTGTGGACCTCATCAGGAGGTCCTCCGCTTTCAGGCTGTCGTTCTGCGTACCGAACACGGAATCGAGATGTTCCAGCACCATGTGAATTGTGACCTCGTGGTGCCTGCCGTTGGCCGACTCGCAATGCGAGATGTACCGCTGGTACTCGTTGGAAACGTCCTCCCTGTCGGCATCCGGGAACAGCTCGAAGAACGCGTTGTAGATGTCATCGAGATTCCCGAACCTCGCCTTCACCAACGTCCCGTACATGTCGAATATGATCGCTCTCCTTGAAACATCGGGATCATGCAGGAAGCAGAGGCCTCTGAAGGTTTCCATGCTGAAATGAAGCCCGACTAAGGTAATTAATCTTGGTAGGTTGGCTTTATAAACAAGATATCATATCTTCGACTATGGACGACAGGTACTACGACAATCTCCAAAGGGTCAACCCTGGATTCGGCAAGCCCCGTTTCAGCAGGATTGAGCTCAGGGATATCTTCATCGCAGTGCTGGCCATGGCCATAGCGTTCACGCTCCTGTACCGCGACAACGAACACTTCCTGTACTACTTCAGGGTCACGCTGGGCGAGGGCATGGAGTACATCGGGCTGTTCGGACTCAGCGCGGCGATAGTCGTCATGAGCTTCCTGTGCCACGAGCTTGGTCACAAGTTCACGGCCCAGAAGTACGGACTCTGGTCGGAGTTCAGGATGTGGCCGGTCGGACTGCTCCTAACGCTCATCACACCGTTGTTCGGTCTTCTGTTCGCCGTCCCCGGTGCCGTCATGATACGCGGCAACATGACCAGGGAGACCGAGGGCAAGATCAGCCTTGCGGGACCCGTCGTGAACATCGTCCTGTGCCTGATCTCCATCTGCGGATGCTACCTCATGAACTATTCCGCATGGGTGCTCCTGTTCCTGATGATGTGCCACCTCAACGCGTTCCTGGCGGTGTTCAACCTCCTTCCGCTCCCCCCGCTGGACGGATCGAAGATCCTGCCCTGGAACAAGGTCATCTGGGGAGTGACGCTGGCTATCGCTGTGGTGGAACTGATTGCGGTACTCTACTGGATACCGAACGACCTTTACATCATGATTCGTCCGTTATTCGGTTGAGCTTGCAGGGGTACCTCAGGTTCCTGAGGATGGTGCCCTCCCACTGCTCGGACTTGCCGGGGTTGAGAATGTTGTCCGGGTCGAACGCCTTCTTGATGGCCCTGATGCTGGACAGCTCGGTGGCCCTCTCCTTCTGATAGTTGGGAGCCTTGGATATTCCGACACCGTGCTCTCCGGTGACGGTCCCGCCCAGCTCGATGCAGACATCGAAGATCTCGTTGACCGCCTGGATGCCTCTCTCCCACTCGTCCTTGTCGGTGGGGTCGATGACCATCTTGGTGTGGAGGTTGCCGTCGGATGCGTGTCCGTAGGTCGCGATGGTGACGTTGTACTTCGCCGCGATCTCCTGGAACGCCTTGACCGCGTTGGGGACCTTGGAGATCGGCACTCCCATGTCGTCGGCCAGCGAGACAGACGAGCAGTTGGGCTTCAGTGCCGCGAGGGAGACCATGACGGACTTCCTTGCATCGGTCCACTTGTTGATCAGCGCCTTGTCCTTGGTGGGGGTGACGGATATCGCTCCCTGGGAGTTTGCGACCTCTGCGACTATTGCTATATCCCTGTCGACGACCTCGTCGGTCTCTCCGTCGCACTCTACGATGATGAGCGCTCCGCAGTCGGGCATGGGATTGCCGCGCGCCTTGTTCACGGCGTTGATGCTGATGCTGTCCATGAGCTCGCAGGATGCGGGGATCAGGGGCTTGGCGATGATCGCGGAGATGCACTTGCCTGCGGATTCGACATCGTTGAAGCAGCAGAGGCAGTACGCCGACTTCTTCGGCTTGGTGGTGATCTTGAAGGTGATCTCGGTGATGATACCGAGGGTGCCCTCCGAACCGCACAGGAGACGTGCCAGCTGGTATCCGGACGCATCCTTGATGGTCCTGGTGCCGCAGCGGACGATCTCTCCGTCGGCCTTGACGAAGGTGAGTCCCATGACGAAATCCCTGGTGGCGCCGTACTTGACCGCGCGCATACCCGATGCGTTGGTGGCGACCATTCCGCCGACCTGACATGCCTCGGCGGATCCGGGGGACGGGGGGAAGAAGAAGCCGTATTTCTCGAGCTCCTCGTTGAGATTGTTGTAGATGCATCCGGCCTGGACGTCCACCCAGAGGTCCTCGACGCTGACCCTGAGGACCTTGTTCATCCTCTGCATGGCCATGACGATACCTCCCTTGATCGGGACGGCGGCGCCGCACAGTCCGGTCCCTGAGCCCCTGGGGGTCACCGGGATCTTGTACTTGCTGGCGATCTTCATGATCTCGGATACCTGCTCGGTGGTCCTGGGCTGGACGACCATATCCGGGTTGTTGTGGAAAATCGATGCATCGAATCCGTATGTGTATAGAACTGCTGGCTCGACGGAGTATCCTTCCTTTCCGACCACCTTTTCAATCTCATCGATTATCCTCTGTTCCATTCGAACACCTGTACGCGCGATTACACTAATACGGATTTAAAGCTGATGTTCAGAGGAACGCTGGACCCGTGCTCAGAGACCTGCCAGGAAGAGGGATACCGTGGTGGCGAGCATGCCGAGGGTGTTCTCCGGCCCGGACGGCTCCCTTATGCAGCCCCTCAGGACCTCCGATGCGACCTTCCTTCCCTCGGACTCGGACATCAGTCCCCAGCTGACCGCGTCGCAGATGCGGATCACGGATGCCACGGCCGCGATGGCCATGGGATCGGAGTCCCTGACGACGGCCTTGGACAGGAACTGCCCCAGGTCCGGACTCCCTGATATCCTGAACAGCCTCTCCTGGTCGTAACCGCAGGATGCCATCATGGACATGACGCTCATGCGCCCGGTCAGGCTGGTCCCGTTGAGAGCCGCCGATTCTTTGACGGATTCCACGACGGAGCGCCCTATTAGCTCACCGAGCTTGGTGTGCTTGCCTGCCCCGCGGAGGAACAGCGAGGAATCGTTGTCGCGGATGACGGCGATCTCCTGCACCGCCGAGCCCGATGCCTGGAGCGCGTTGTACATCGCCCTCAGGTCCTGCAAGGCTGCCGTTATACCTTCCGTGACGGTGATACCGGCCCTTGCCAATGTGGAATCTGGCACATCCGCATCCAATATCAATACGACGGTGATCCTTCCATCCCCTCCGGAGGGGTCGTAGCCGGCCCTCTCCAGGCCGGAGCCCACATCCGCGTAGGTCAATGCGGTGACCGTCGTTGTGTTGAAGGTCAGTTCCTTGATGGAGACCTTGGAGGGCGACCCCACATGCATGTAGAGGGTGTTCCCGCGGCATGCCGTCTCCCCGTCCCACATGACGACCTTGGCGATGGGGCCGGTGAATCCGATGCCGGTGACGAGTCCGTCGCATTTACCGTCGAGGACCACCGTGGTCACGTCGTCGGTCCTGATGATGTCACTCTGCATCCACACACCTCCCTTCCTCGATGACGGCCTTGAGACGTATGGCCATCGAATACGACAGCAGCTTCGGGATGTCGTCGAAGCTCCCGAACCTCAGCAGCTCCGCCGGATCCTTGAGATCGCGGATCAGCATCCTCTCGGCGATCCTCTTGGCCGCCTCCAGACCGCTGTCCGCCCTGATCAGGCCTGCCGATACATCGTCGGCTATGCCGAGGATCGCTGAAACCGTGGCCGCCAGCTGCCTGTCGGTATGCATCTTGTCCAGGGCTGCCTCGATCTCTTTCATGGTGGCCGACTGACGGATGTCGTCGTGCATTGTCTCCACTCCGACACCGTAGCGCTTCATCTGCATGAAGGGATCCCACTGGCGCTTGGCATCCATCCCCGCCTGCCTCTCGAAGGCCTCGGGCAAGGTCTGCTTGATGCAGTCCGCGATGGCATGTGCCAGATGCGATGATCTGTCGATGTTGTCGATCTTGTTGCCGGAGGCGGTGTTGGACACGACCGCCACCTGATCGGTACCGGAACCCGTGGCGATGCTGCGGCTGTACAGGCTCCTGGCCTGGAGTTCCTGGATGACGCAGCTCTTGGCCTCGGTGGCCATCAGCATGGCCTGGAAGAGTGCACCTTCCGACAGGTCCGCGTCTATGACCATGATCGTGATGATGGTCCCCGAATTGGTGACATGTCTTGCCACGGACTCGTCGTACGTCGCCGGATCCCCGGAACGCCCTCCGTTGTGGTCGATTCCCGCGGTGATCGCTGCCGAGATGCATATGCCGTCATCGGAAACGATGCTCCTGACCGCCGCGTTGTCCATGTTGGCCGCCGTCCCGAGGAGTACGGTCTTGGAGGGATCCAGACCAAGCTTCTTCGCATAAGTCAGCCCGCACGCGTCGTTCTCGTCGAGTCCGCCCTTCATAACATCGTACTCGACCTGTCCGCCCATGCCGGTGACGTTCACCACGGCCTCGGGCGACTCCATCACACCGCCGTTGGTGAAACCCGACGACAGCACCCTGAAGTTCTCGTTGGGCAGCATGGCCAGCAGGGCCCTGCCCTGTCTGAGGAGCGTTATGCCCGAGCACATCCTCCCGTATTCCCTGCGACTGCTTGTATCTTCGGCCTCAATGTACTCGCGCCACGAAATCATAATTTCGTATGTCCTCACAGTAATATAACCTGCACAGCCCGGACGCCGGTGGCCACCTTTTATAGGTGGATGCTCTGACGATAATCATGAAGACGACCATAGTCCTGCTTGGACCCCCTGGAGCCGGAAAAGGTACACAGGGAGAGAAACTCACTGATGAATACGGATACACCAGGCTCTCGACCGGTGACATGCTCCGTGAGGCCGTCAGGAACGGTACCGAACTCGGGAAGAAGGCCAAGGAGTACATGGACTCCGGAGCCCTCGTCCCCAACGACCTCATCATCAACCTCATGAAGGAGAAGATCGCGACAGTCAAGGGAGGAGTCCTCCTGGACGGATTCCCCAGGACCGTCGAGCAGGCTGACGCCCTCGCATCCCAGATGGATGTCGACCTCGCACTCAACTTCGACGTCGCCGACGAGGAGCTCATTTCCAGGCTCACCCAGAGGCGCTCATGCCCCAAGTGCAACGCGGTCTACCACCTCGTCACGAAGAAGCCCGCGAAGGAAGGCATCTGCGACAAGTGCGGTGCGGAGCTCTACCAGAGGGACGACGACAAGGAGGCCACGGTCAAGAACAGACTCGAGGTCTACCGCAAGAACACCATGCCCCTCATCGACTACTACGCCAAGAAGGGCAAGCTGGTCACCATCGACGGTACCGGCGACATCAACGAGATCTTCGCCCAGGTCAAGAAGGCAATCCAGTGAAACCAAGGGGCTTTGCCCCTTCCCTTCCCTTTTCTGACATTAGTCAAGCAATTGAAACTTGATTGATATTCCATTAAATCCTTGGAGCGGCTATTTTTCACTATGAACCCAAAACCTATCCTGCACGACCGCAACATGGTCAGCCTCATGCTGGTCCTGTACAAGGAAAAGGAGTTCACTAGCACCAGGATGGCATACTGCGGCTCCTACCATTCCGTGAAGGAATCCGCGCTGAAGCTCCAGGATGCGGGCCTCATCGAGAGCACCGTCTGCAAGGACAGACTGAGGATCATTTGGAAGCTCACCGACAAGGGAAGAGAGGTCGCCAAGATGATCAACCAGTGCGAGAACCTTCTCGAGCAATACATCGACCGCGAAAAGTATTATAAGGAGTGACCGAATCGGGGATTCTGATAGCCTCGTAGTGTAGTGGTCAATCATGCGGGACTCTGGATCCTGCGACCCAAGTTCGAATCTTGGCGAGGCTACTCATCCTTCTTCACCATCACTTCAAACCGACGGTTATATTACCGCCCGCGCGATATAACCAGTCATGATCAGCAGAGAGGAGGTTCTTGGCAACCTCGAGAAGATCAACCTCAAGGAAGCCAAGATCGGAGTTGTCGGGTCCCATTCGGGTCTGGACACATGCGACGGAGCCAAATCCGAAGGCTTCAAGACCGTCGCCATCTGTCAGGAAGGAAGGGATTCCCCATTCACAAGGTACTACAAGACGATCTACGACGACAAAGGCAACCTCCGCAGGGGGACCGTCGACGAGGCAGTCGTCCTTGACAAGTACAGCAGCATCCTGAAGCCGGAGGTCCAGCAGAACCTCCTGAACAACAACGTCCTTTTCGTCCCCAACAGGTCGTTCGTCTCCTACTGCGGGATCGACGCCGTGGAGGACGATTTCAAGCTCCCCATGGTCGGAAGCAGGAACCTCCTCAGGTCCGAGGAGAGGGGAGACCCCAAGGACTACTACTGGATCCTCAACGAGGCCGGACTCCCGTTCCCCAAGAAGGTCGAGAAGCCCGAGGACATAAACGGACTCACCATCATCAAGGTCCACCACAAGGTCAAGAAGCTCGAGAGGGGATTCTTCACCGCAAAGGACTACGACCAGTTCGTCGAGAAGTCCACCGAGCTCATCAAGCAGGGCGTCATCGAACCCGACTTCCTCAAGGACGCCAGGATGGAGCAGTACATCATCGGTCCCGTGTTCAACCTCGACTTCTTCTACTCCCCGCTGGAGGAGAAGGGCGAGAGGCTGGAGCTCCTGGGTATCGACTGGAGGTTCGAATCGTCCCTCGACGGATACTGCAGGCTTCCCGGGAAGCAGCAGGTCGAGCTCGAGGAGGACGGAATCATCCCCGAGTACACCGTCTGCGGACACAACTCGGCCACCCTCAGGGAGTCGCTCCTCCCCAAGGCGTACGAGCTCGCGGAGAAGTACGTCGCGGCCACCAAGAAGTTCTATGACCCAGGTATCATCGGGCCGTTCTGCCTGCAGACCTGCGTCGACAAGGACCTGCACTTCCACATCTACGACGTCGCGCCCCGTATCGGAGGCGGAACGAACGTCCACATGTCAGTCGGACACCCCTACGGCAACTCGCTGTGGAGGCAGGAGATGTCCTCCGGAAAGAGGCTCGCCATGGAGATCAGAAGAGCGATCGACGAGGAACGCGTGGAGGAAATCGTAACATGAAATCCAAGGCACTGCTAGCAGCGGCACTCATGCTCGCGATGGCACTGGCCTTCGTCATCCCCGCAGGGGAAAGCGACGGTACCGTCTCCTCGATCACGGTCGAGGGAGGGGACGTCATAAAGATGGACAGGGACAAGACCGTGGAAATCGTCCTCGACTACGTCGCGGACAGGAACGACACGTGCGTCATCAACGTCTACGACCGCTCCAACCCCTCGGTCCCGCTCATCGAGCCTATCTCCCAGACCTTCGAGGTCACCGACGAAGGAAAGATCGTGATCCCGTTCAACTACAACAAGAGCGGCGCAGGATCCATCCAGCTGAAGATCACGTTCTCCAACGACGTCTACAAGGACGTGTACCTGACCGTCGAGTACAACACATCGATCTGGGGCAACTGGGCGACATACGGTGTCATCATCGTCATCATCATCCTCATAGCGGCACTCGTCATCTACAAGTCGCGTTCCGCTCCCAAGGAGAAGAACCAGCTGACCTTCGAGGAGATCGAAGCCCAGAAGAAGGCCGAGAGAACCGCCGCTCCCAAGGAGAAGACACCCGCCGCGGCCAAGACCGAAAGGCAGAGATACCTCGATTCCAAGAAGAAGAACTGAAACTCATTCGGCGGGGAGACCCGCCTTCCCTTTGTTTTGAAAACAGAAGTAGGATGGGGGAGACCCATCCGGTTCAGAGTTTGAGCTTGGGGTCGCGGAGGTCCATGAGTGCGACCTCGCGCCTGTCCATGAAGAACCCGAGCTTCTTGTGGAGGAGGATCGACGGTGCGTTGTCCTCCTGGATCATGCTGTGCGCCACGGTGCAGCCCAGCTCGCGACCCTTCTTCACGCATTCCCTGAGCAGCTGGTAGCCGATCATGTTGCGCCTGAAGTACGGATGGACGCCCATGTTCTCGATCCACAGCAAATTGTCCTCGTCGCAGATGTGGTGGAGGATTTGGGCGAAGATGAATCCGATGACCTCGCCGTCCTCAACCGCTACGAAGCTGACACCGCTGTCCAGATACGCTTTGAAGTGGTTCTTGCTGCTGGCACCCAGGTTGTCCTTCCACTCCTGCGGGAGGTCCTCCCACTTGTTCTCGATGGTCTCCGCGAAGTATTCCTTGATGCAGGAGATCTCAAGGTCGCGCACGCCCTGGATGTCCTTGATCTTCAGCTGACGAATCTCCGTCATCCTCACATCTCCTCAGGGGCACCCATTCCCAGGCAGTCCAGGACATCGGCCAGGACGATCTTGGCGCACTCTACGAGCGTCAGCCTCGCGTCCCTCTTGTCCTTGGAGTTAAGGATTGACACCGCGGCATAGTACTGGTTGAATGCGCTGGCGAGCTCGTGCCCGTATGCCGGGATCATGTGGATGCGCATGTCGTTTCCGGCGGCCCTGAGGACCTCCTCGTACTTGGACAGGATCTTGATGAGGTTGATCTCGGATGGCTCCGTGAACTTGGCCGGGTCGGTGTCGTGGGTGAACTCCCCCGCCTTCCTCAGCATGCTGCACGCCCTTGCGTGAACGTACTGGAGATAGGGTCCCGAGTTGCCGTCGAAGTTGAGAGCATCCTCCCACTTGAAGACGAACTGCTTCTCGGGCTGGACACGTATGATGTTGAACCTGACCGCCGCGATTCCGACGGTCCTGGAGATCTCGCGCATCTTCTCCTCGGACATGTCCGTGCGCCTCTTCTTGATCTCCTCGTAGGCACGGTCGACCGCCTCGTCGATGAGGTCGTCCAGATAGACGACGACACCCCTCCTGGTGGACATCTTCCCCTCGGGGAGGGAGACGAACGCGTAGAACAGGGGCTCCGGGAGCTTGTCCTCGCCCATGATCTCCAGTGCGGAGCAGAGCTGCTTGGATCCCAGCTTCTGGTCCTCTCCGAGGACGTCGATGATCCTGTCGGCCCTGGTGAACTTGTCGAGATGGTATGCGAGGTCACGGGTGGTGTACAGAGTGGTACCGTCGGACCTTGTGAACGTGAACTTGGTATTCTTACCCTGGACCCCGAAGTCCTTGAGGTCCACGTACCATGCGCCGTCCTCGGTCTGACCGGCGTATTTGGATGCCTTCAGCTTCTCGACGACCGCCTTCGCGGACCCGTCGGCGATGTACTGGGACTCCCATGTGTACCTGTCGAGGACGACGTTGATCTGGCCCAGGGTCTCCCTGAGTCCGTCCAGCATGATCTCCGCGGTGTGCCTTACGGTATCGATGATCTCCTGGTCGCCCTCCTCGAAGCGCCTCATCATCTCGGAGATCTCTTCCTTGACGGCGGGGTCGGACTCCATCTTCTTGTTGGCCACACGGTACTTGGCGACGAGCCTGTGATCGGTCTTGTCCCTCTCCTTCTCGTTCTGGCCGATCTCCTTCATGTGCTCCTCGGAGTTCTTCGCGGCCTCCTCGTCGGAGACGTTGTTGACTCCCCAGGTGAGGACGACGACCTGCTTCCCCACGTCGTTGACGTAGTATTCGGTCGTGACCTTGTGTCCGCACCTCTTGAGGCACCTTGCCAGCGTGTCACCGATGATGGGGTTCCTGGCCCTTCCGACGTGGATGGGTCCGGTGGGGTTGGTGGAGGTGTGCTCGACGTTGACCCTCACGCCTGTGAGGGGCATGGAGCCGTAGCACGACTGGCACCTGATGATCTCGTCCAGGGTCGCCTTGATCAGCGTCTCCGGATCGATGTTGAAGTTGAGGAAGCCGTTGACGGACGAGACCTTGGAGATCATCCCGGACGGCTGTATCTTCGATGCGAGCTCGTCGGCGATCGCCTGCGGGGCCTTCCTGAGCGCCTTCGCCAGGGGGAAACACGGGACCGCCATGTCCACGCCTTCCATCGCCGATGCCTCTACGACGAATTCTGCTCCTTCGCTGCCCATGTCCTTCAGGGCCGATGAGACCCTCTGGCGGATCTCTTCCTGGAAATCGTTCATGATCGTCATTTCACTCACATCTTGTATCTCAGGAGGGCCGCAACCCCTCCGAATGCCTTCAGCAGCATGTCTCCCTCCTCCGAATCGGGGGAGATCAGCTGAAGACGCGTGTTGAACACCTCCGCCTTGTTGAATAAGTCGTCGATGTAGTCCTCGTCATTGATTACCTGCGCGTTGGCACCGCACTCGGGACAGGTGAACTTCCCGTCCGCATCGTCCACAGTCATCTCGTGGACATGGCCGGACTGGCACTGTACGGTGATGCGCCTCTTCTTGATCGCTTCCGACACGAGGAGCACGTCCACTGCGCCGTTGGCGAGCTGCGTCCTCACATCGTTCTCTCCGTATGCGGAGAGACCTCCGTCGGCCTTCCTGATTTCGGTGAACAGCCTCTGCATGAAGACCTTCTCCCTCGAGAGCTGGAGTCCCGTCAGGATGTTCTGGGAGTTCTGGACCAGCTCCCTGAGTCCGGACTCGTCGGTGTAACCGGTGTCGACCAGGGGCGTGATGACCTTCTTCCTGAGCTCGTGGTGGAGGTACTCCTCCTTGACGAAGAACTCCTTGGTGTATCCCGGTCCTCCGACCAGTATGCCCAGGAGCTCGGGCCTGTTGAGGAAGTACTCCGTACAGTTGTCCGCGACCTTGGTGAAGAACTCGTGGGCCGCGATCTCGATAAGCCTCTCGAAACGGACGGAGGACTGACCTCCCTGGTGGTGCTTGCTGGGAACGAGCGAATCGAAGTGCTTCAGGACCTGGATCCTGCTTCCCGAGAGGATTCCCAGGGTGGCCTCGGACCTGTCGATGGTGATGAGACCGTAGCACTTCTTGTCCAGCATCATGGACTCGAGCGGCTCGGTGAAGAAATCCGAATCGCATCTGTAGAGGAAAGCGGTGATGGCCTCCGGTGGGTGGATCACGTACTGGACCATCTTAGTCTGGTCCCCTGCGCGGGGAACCTCTCCGCAGAAGATTACCACTCCGTTCGGAGGGGCCTGCTTGTAGGTCTTGAGTCGAGAAGCGATGGAATCGATGGCGCTCTGGACATTCTTCATCGTAGTCTTCGACTTGATGTTGGATGCCTGAGACTGTTCGTTCCTAAGATATGCCATGACATCGGAGATCGGCTTGTTCTCCGGAACGTAGCAGGAGATGAGCTCTGTTCCCCTTCCCCTGTAGTTCATGATCTCCTGCATATCCTTCTTGAAATCGTATTTCGCTCTGTCCTCTGAGTTAGCGTCTCCCATAGGTCCACCTGCGCCACCCATCGGCCTTTATAATAAAAAGGTTGTGCGCGCCCGCGGGCTGGCGCGACCGTCCCGTAAACATTCATATTGGTCCAGATCATACCGTCCTCCGGTAATCCAATGGATAAGGTAGTCGTGTCGATCGGAGGTTCCATCCTCGTGCCCGGAGAGAACGATGCGGAGTTCATCCGCAAGCTTGCTGAAATGCTCAAGGAGGTATCGAAGGAGGTCCAGATCGCGGTCGTCTGCGGAGGCGGGAAGACAGCCAGGTATTATGCCGGCATCGCGAGGGACCTCGGAGGGGACACGTACGCTCAGGACATCCTGGGGATCGCCGCCACGAGGATGAACGCACAGTTGCTCAGTCTGGCACTTGGGGATATGCCCGACACGGTGACCGACGATGTCCTCGAGACCGCCAAGGCTTCGGCACCGGGAAAGATCGCCGTAATGGGCGGAACGGTCCCCGGTCACACCACCGATGCGGTATCGTCCATGGTGGCAGCGGCCATGAAGGCGGACAGGATCGTGAACGGCACCGCCGTCGACGCGGTCTACACCGACGACCCCCGCAAGAACCCCGATGCGAAGAGGATCACATCGATGACCATCGACGAACTCGCCGACATCGTCTACAAGGAGCACGGGGCCTCCAAATCCAGCGTCTTCGACCCTCTGGGCGTGAAACTGGCCAAGGAGAACAAGATGGACATCCTGATAATAGACGGAAGGAACCTGGAAGAGCTCAGGAACGCCATCCTCGGGAAGCCCATCAAGGGAACGACCGTCAATTCCCACTGAACGGCTCCAGATCGCTGGATGAGATCTGCTCGAGACCGGCGGATTCTATGAGGGAGGATATCCTCCTCTCCTCCGGCTTCTTCATCGACTTGCGGTGAAGGTACGCCAGCTTCGTACCCGTAGCCTCGCTCGCCAGCCTGATCATCCTGACGATGTCCTCGTCGTCGCGGCCCTCCATCTGATAATTGGGGAGCATGTGGCCGAAATTGACCTTGAACTTGAGCGCCACCTCCGAGAACCTGGGGGCGTAATGGCCTCCGCCGACCCCGATCGCAACGGGGTACTCGGGATGCGGATCGAGATCCCTGATCACATGTGCCAGTATCTCTGCGGCGTGTTTGTTCTCCCACTGCGATTGCTCGCTTCCGACCTCTATGAAAAACGTGGGCTTCTCCATCCACGGACCGTGGTGGGTCACCTCGAAGCATGTCTGCGTCTCCGGCATGTCGTTCTTCCCGACGATCAGCCTGAGGGCCTCCGACATGAGGGCGGGACTCGCCTTGACGAGGGATTCCGCCCTTCCTCCGTACTGGTTCTCATGGTAGTTGCCGATGGGATGCGCCGTCAGGGCGGGTCTTCCGCTGGCCGCCGAATGCTTCGACATGACGATTATGTCGTCAATCTTCACACCGAAGGCCTCGACCTCCTTGTCCAGGTCCTCGTGGTAGATGTGCAGGTCGGGGATGTTCACCATGACCGTGTCCCCGCAGCGGAGATAGGTGTTCCGGCCGTCGCCGCCGAACTCCTCCCAATCGTCGAAACCGAGAAGGAACTCCCTCATGTTAACGGAGGGAAGATCGGGTTCGCTGCACACCAGTAGGCGGGACATACCCCTCCCAATACATCCCCTGTTTAAGTTTTTTAATCCCTAGAGAGCGGGTACGACGATTATATTGTTTGAACGTGAGTAATCTCCTCATGCAAAGCGTTTCACTCATGGACAGGGTGCTTGCGCACCTCTACAGGTACAGATACATCAGATACGACATCCAGCACGGCGCACCGTACGAGCTCACCCAGGACGGGATCGGCATGAGCGTCGGGATTTCACGCTCGCACGCCAGCATCCTCATCAAGAAGCTGCTGGACAGCAAGTACATCATCGAAGGCAGCGCGACCGTCAAGGGCGGGACCAGGCCGATGAAGAGGAAGATATACGTTATCACGGAACTGGGGAGGAACAGGTATCTGGAGTTGGAGCACGCATACATGGATATGGGCGTGAACCTGGCGGAGATGGACCTCACGGTCAACGACCGCACCTTCGAGGACATCAAGCGATTGACTGACGGGCAGACGGACTATTACGGTCTCCTGTGCGTATTGGACGAGGATGTGGCCCGTCAGGACCTCCCCGACAATATGCAGCTGATCCGTTTCACGCGGGACGGCAAGGCCTACATCAAGGACAGCATCCGTCAGGCCTTTCTCGATAAGGGAACCCCTGACGATCTGAAGCACTGGCACAGTAAGGCGGCGGATTGGTGCATCGATCACGACAGACCCTTCACGAAGAAGCTTATCCACCTCATCGGGGCGGAGAGGGACAGGGAGGCGATGATGATCATCAGGTCCATGAGGTACGAGGTCATGGACTGCTGCGACGAGAAGCTGTTCGATGCCGTGATGACACTGGCGATGAGGCACCCGGATCCGGACATATCCCGCATCGCCGTCCGCATGGCCCTTGACGTCCACGACCTCGAATCCGCATACGTCCTGGCGGATTCCGTCTCCGGGACTGACCCTGAACTGGGGAACTCCGCAAGGTCGGAGATCCTGCTGATGAAGGGGAACAAAAAGGATGCTCTGGCACTTGCAATGTGCGGACGGAATGGCGACAGGGATACCGGAATCGCATTGGGGATGTCGCTTCTCAGGAACGGCAGAATCTCCGATGCCGAGGCGTGCCTCGAGGAGACAAGGAAGCACATGCTTGAATCGGGCTGCCTTTTCAGACTGGATGAACTCCTCCGCTGCGAGGCGCTCTGCGAGATCGCGGAGCATCGCAGGAACAGGGCGGCTATGCTCGTGAACACGGCGCTGTCGCTGTGCAGGAATGAACGCAGGCGCACCGAACTGGACCTGATGATGGACTGGCTCAGAAGACCGTGTTCCTCTTGAGGCTGTCGATGTCCGAGATGTAGAGGTCCCTGATGTCCTTGATGTTCCACTTGAGCATGGCGAGCCTCTCGAAACCGAATCCCCATGCCAGGACGGGGGTCTTCACGCCGAACGGCGCTAGGACCTCGGGCCTGAACATACCGGCCCCTCCCAGCTCCATCCACTTGCCGTTAAAGAAGACCTCGATCTCCAGGGACGGCTCGGTGTACGGGAAGTATGCGGGACGGATGCGGATCTGATCGAATCCCATCCTGGAATAGAACTCCTTGATCATGGAGATGAGCATGTCGAAATCGGCGTTCTCGTCGATGACGATACCCTCGATCTGGGTGAACTCGGGAAGATGTGTGGCGTCGATGGACTCGTTCCTGAATATCCTCGAGATCGAGAACGCCTTCTGGGGCGCGTCGGGGTGGGCGGCGATGTACCTGATGCTGGTGACGGTGCTGTGGGTCCTGAGGAGAGCGGATTCCGCCATCTCCCTCGACCATTTGCCGCCCCATCCGGTGGACTCCGTGTCCCCTCCGTTCTCGTGGATGTTCCTGACCTTCTCCACCAGCTCCTCGTCGTCGATGTGGATCGTCCTCGGGTTCTCCAGATAGAATGTGTCCTGAAGGTCCCTTGCGGGGTGGTCCTGGGGCGTGAAGAGCACATCCAGATTCCAGAACGACGGCTGGACGTACTCGGAGGACATCTCCGTGAATCCCATGTCGGTGAACATCCTCCTGATGTCGGATCCGAGCCTGGACAGGGGGTGCTTCTTTGCCGGTGTGATAGCGGGCGCGAACGTCTGGATGTCGTACTTCCTGATCTCGACATCCTTCCACTCGCCGGACTGTATGAGACGGTCCGTGATGTCAGTGACCTGGGGCTTAAGCTCCAGTCCGGAACCGGCGACCTCCCTTCCGAGGTCCGTGAGCGTGATGGTCCTAGATGTGACGACCTTCTCTCCGATGACGCCCTTCCTTCCCTTGAGGTCCTTGACGAGGTTCTTGTCGGCCTCCGCGTCGGGGACCGGGTTCTCCTTGAGCCTCTTGAGGAACGCCTCGTCGGGCATCTCCTGTCCGAGCGTGGCCTTTCCCTTGTCCGTCAGGACGAGGAACTTCCTGTCGCCCTCGGCGACGATGTCGGCAAGGGCCTTCCTCTTCAGCCATCCGACCGCGATCTTGTCCATGCCGGGCATCTCGGCGGCGAGCTCGTCCATGTCGATCCTTCCGCCATTGGCGTCGATCTTGGTGATGGCGATCCTCTCGGGAAGTCCTTCCGTGACGACGCTCTCGTCCTCCAGTGTGACGAACTTCTCGACCTGCTCCTTGATGCCGGCCATGCCCTTGGACTCGAGCCATGATGCGGCCCCCATGATCTCCACTTCGAGGGCGAAGCTGCCTCCCGAGATCAGGTCCGCAGGCGATGCGGTCCCTCCCCTGGACTCAAGTGCCAGGAGCAGTTTCTTCTCGTTGTAGCTCAATCCTTCCAGAATCTCTGCGCTTACCATGGGGATCACCATTCAAATCCGTCGTACGCCATATCCGCTATGACGTCCTTGGCCTTCTCTCTCTTGTCCTGATGCTGTTCGAGGAAGACGTTAATCTTCTCCGTGAGGCACATCTTGCATTCTCCGCAGAGGATCTCTCCGCTGCGGCACTTGCGGGCCATCTCGTTGATCTCGTCGTCGCTGTGCTCGAACATGAAATAGTTGTACTTGAAGACGGAGCAGACCTCGGGATTGCCTCCCTTCTCCCTCTGCTCCTCCACCGAGACGCATCCGCCGGTGAAGGCCCTTCCGACCTTCTTCTTCACCTGCTTGGCGGTGTCGGTGGTGTATATCGTGGCGTTCTCATCGGACGAGGACATCTTGTCCCCTCCGGACAGCCCGGGCATCATCTTGCAGTAGATAGATGCCGGCTTGGGGAAGTTGAGTCCGGGCGCCACATCCCTGGTGACCCTGAAGTGGGGGTCCTGGTCGATCCCGCACGGGATCACGACGGGTACCTGCCTGCCGGCCTCCACGGACGGGAGGAACGCGGGGGCGGACTGCATCGCCGTTATGAATATCGAACCTATGTTCGTCGAGTTGTCGAATCCGAAGACCGCCTTGGCGGTGGAGAACGTGGTCTTCTTGGCCACACTCAGCGCCAGCGGGTACAGCTTGTCGACGTTCTTGGTGTTGAGGAGGATCCTGGTCTTCTTGGGATCGAATCCCAGGGCGATGAAGTCCAGCGCGTTCTGGTACGCCATGTTCGTGGTGTCGTCCAGAGAGAGGTCCTTGAAGAGGAACTTCTCGTCGTTGGTCATCTGGAAGATCATGTCCACGCCGAACGTGTCCTGCATCCACTTGTTGAACATCCAGGGCATGATATGGCCCAGATGGGTGTTCCCGGAGGGCCCCCTACCTGTGTAGATGACGAACCTGTTGCCCTTATCGTACTCGTCGAGCAGCCATGCCAGATCCCTGTGAGTGTAGAATATCCCGCGCTTGAGCATCGGGTGCAGCTCACCGTATCCCGCCAATCTCTTCAGGAGGGCGTCGTCTATGGGGGTCGTACCGAACTTGCGCATGAGCTCATCGTAGTCGATGTCGCCCTTGACCTCCCATGGGGTGACCGTGAATTCCTCTGGCATAAGGACACGTTATCGCGTCCTTATTAATAAAGGCGCACGCGGGCGCAGAACATTTTATAGGGAGGTGGCGATTCCAGCAGACATGTGGAAGATTCTCGGTAAGGAAGCGATCTACATCGACATCCCTTACACCTGGAAAGAGCGTATGACCGAACTCGCCGCCGACGACGAGAAGGGGAAGGAATTCAAGCAGATCCTCTCCGAGTCCGAGGTCGAGTACATGTTCAACTCCCAAACCGAGGAGCACACATTCTTCATCAGGCTGGACGACAAGATCACCCCGGAGCAAATCCAGAACATGGCGGACTGCGTCCTGGACACGCTCAAGTCGATCGACATCCCGGTCATCGAAGTCGAGGGGACCAGGCAGAAGTACCAGGTCATCATCACCAACTACCACGAACCGGAGATCATCGGTCTCAACAAGACCCCTGGGATGTCGTCGGGACAGGTCTTCCTGCCCATCATCAATTCTCTGAACGCACCCGGCCAGATGAACAAGAACTTCAACGGCTACGAACTCTGAGCTCGGGCTGGAAGCAATCCCTGGGATCCCTCTTGGGGGTGCCCGGGAGGTTCGCAAGGTCCATGAACTTGGAATCCGAGTAACCGGAGTAGATCTCGGAGGGATGGAATCCCTGCCATCTGTCCAGGATGTCGTTGACGACCGCGGATTCGTTGCTTGTGTAGTACAGCACCGATGTGAAGATGATCATGACCACGATCATCACCAGGGACATGCCCACGTAATACAGGCCGTCCGGACCCGAGTTGACCGCGGCGATCAGGAACAGCATCGCCGCCAGAATCGGCAGGAACATCCTCTTGAAGGTCTCGATAAGACCGCTGTACAGCTTGAAGTCGCGATATTCCGTCGCGATCCTCACATCCAGCGTGTTGAAGATGGACCAAGGCATCACGAGCATCGACAGATAGAGCACGATGGTGAACGTGTATATCGGCACGCCGGAGGTCCCGATGGAGAACGACGGGTTGAGGAAGACATATA
This sequence comes from methanogenic archaeon mixed culture ISO4-G1, assembly GCA_001563305.1. NCBI lineage: Archaea > Methanobacteriati > Methanobacteriota > Methanomicrobia > Methanomicrobiales > methanogenic archaeon mixed culture ISO4-G1. The sequence continues at coordinate 291,949 of CP013703.1, read as the reverse complement.
TCCACAAGAACATGCAGAACAACAGTGCCAGCAGTATCGTATCGCACATGTCCCTCCACGGGAGCTTGTTCCTCGAGACGTTCCTGTCTATCATGAGATTACGGGTGTCCAGGTCGACCGGGATGTTGAAGAAGAACACAACTATCCTGTCCTTCAGGCTCATCTTCTTCTTGATGTTCACCCTCTCGACGGAGGCGATAATACCGTAGAACACCTGCCTCTGGATGATCTCGGTCATCTGGGCCACACCCTCGGTGCAGATCAGCAGGTAGATGATGAACAGCACGCTGGTCGGCATTATGAAGTAAGCCACAGCGGAGATCGCTATCGTCGCGATGACCGCATAATATCTCCTGTTCAGGACGTAATATATCAGTCCGATGACGGCGAACGGGATGGCCATCACGGGCAGCCCCATGTAAACAGAGAAGTCGTAATAGTTGAGCAGCACCCAGTACACGATGAGGGATGCGGCGAACAGTGCCAGGAACAGGATTCCCGTACGCTTGTCGATGGTCTTCATCATGCTGACCTGCTCCCTGCCGGTAGCGAACGAGACCTTCTTCTTCGTCTTCATTTCCTCTCCGTCCAAGCCTCTACAGTGACGGTCGCCTTGTCCCCGCGGAACACTCCGAGGATGATACCCATGCTCTTGTGCTTCTCCGTGGGATACGGCCCCATCAGGATGTCCTTCTGCCTGTCCTTGTGCTGAACGGCCGAACCGTCCTCCCTGGCCACCACAATGTCCACAGGATTGTCCGATTGGACCTTCACATACAGGACATGGTTGGGCTTGACCGTCAGCGCTATGGTCACTATGTTGCGGTACAGCCCGTCGGCGGTGGGATCGAATTCACCTACCACCATTGTCTCCGGACCGTAGACCTGCGTCCTCTTCTCGAAAAGCGACATGACGACCAGAAGTGTAAACGGGAAGCAGGAATAAATGCTTATTCAACGAACTCGGGAGGCTCTGCCAGCTCCTCCAGGTCGGTGGAATAGTGCCACATGCGCGGGTAGTGCCCCTCATCCATGAACACGCGCTCCGTGTCGACGGCCTTGCCCTTGGTGGTGGACATGATCTTGGATGACGACATGGCCATCCTCCCTATGGCGATCAGCTCTCCCCTGGCAGTCATCATGGCGACGAGCGCGTTCTTGCGGATGTCCTCGTCCAGCATGTGTATGCCGGAGATGTTCAGGTCCGCACCGTGGCAGACCGCATCGACCGCGGTGGCCTTGACAATGATCTTCGGAAGGGGCTCCACGAGGGCCTCCATGGGGATGATCATGCTCCTGAGCCAATCCTCGCGCCCGTAGCGCTGCCAGAACACGTACGCGTCCCTGATGTCCTGCAGGGTGACCGCGCGCTGCTCGGTCATCCTTCCGGAACGGGAACGCCTGAGCTCCACCATGTTCGCACCGCATCCGAGCACGTCGCCGATGTCCACGCAGAGCGTCCTCGCATATGTGCCAGCATCGCATGACATCCTGAACAGGACATCGCGTCCCCTGATATCGAGGATCTCCAGTTCCCTGATAGTCCTGATCCTGAGCTGACGCTTGATCGATGACCTTACCGGGGGCAGCTGATAGATCTTGCCGACGAACCTCGACATGACCTCGCGTATCCTCTTCTCGGAGCGGTCGTCGTGCAGCCTCATCAGACAGATGTACTCCTTGTCCGAGGACAGGACTATGTCCGTGAGGCGCGTGGCCTTCCCGATGGTTATCGGCAGGACTCCGCTGACGTAGGGGTCCAGAGTTCCCCCGTGTCCGACCCTCTCGGCGTGGAGGGCATCCCTTACCCATGCCGTGGCCTGGTGCGATGTGGGGCCCGACGGTTTGTCCAGGATTATCAGTCCGCCTTCCAGCAGTTCGCCCAGCGAACGGTCGGACGGTCTCTTTCCCCACTTGTCAGGGATTGCGTTAGGGTCCTTGACGATCAATTCGACACACCCGCGGCCTCGATGATCTTCTCGACGACCTGATCTGGATCCAGGTCATCGGTGTTTATGATGAAGTCGTAGACGCTCTTGTCCTCGATGTCTATGTCGTAGTACATCTTGTACCTCTTCGCCTCCGACCTCTGACGGTCGAGGGTCTTGGCACATGCCTCCTCCACCGTCTCCCCCTCGCGCACTCCGATGCGGGCCATGCGGACCTCCGGACTTGCGTCGATGTAGACCTTGAATGCTGGTATGCCGTTGCGGGCACACATGTATGCTGACAGTCTCGATTCCAGTATGATATCCTCGTTCGCCCTGGCAATCTCCAGTATCCTGGAATCGATCATCTTGTCGATAGAAGGGTCCTTCTCGGCCAACTCGCCGAGCTCACCCAGTGAAAGGTTTTTTTCTGCAGCAAGCTGGCGGAATATCTTTCCGAAGATGACGGACTCTAGGCCCAGTCTCTCCGACAGCTTGCTGCAGGCGGTCGACTTCCCGGATCCGGGAGGACCGCTTATGGTTATTCTCATTCGATCTCAGCTCTCTGGACTTCGATCTCAAGTCTCTTGAGCTCCTTCTTCAGGAGGTAGAGCCTGATTAGCTTGTTCTCGATCTGACCGATCGGCAGACTGATCATCGTGTAGATGAAGATCCACACAGGGAAGCTCCCGAACATGAAACCGTTCAAGTCGATGGCGCACCAGGGCATCATCACGATAACGTCCGTATCGAAGTATGCCCCTCCTACATTGAGGAAGTACCATACCCATGCGTAGATGGGGATGACGAACAGCATCGTGATGGGCATGACCTTCATCATGTCCGTGCTCTGCTGCATGGTCATCGCGGTGATCTCGGGCTGCATCTCCTGGAGCTTCTTCATCTTGAACAGGTTGTTCTCGATCCTTGCCTGGCGGAACTCCCTGTTGAAATCGCTCTGGATCTGCTGGTTCCTCGCCATCTTGAGGGGGTCCTGGAGGAATCCCCTGACGAAGGTACCCAGCGAGATCATGATGACACCTGCGATGACGAGTGTCAGCACAGGATAGTTGCCATCGAACGCGATGTACTTGAATACGAAATCCAGCGCGCCTCCAATCTGCTGCCTAAAGCCGATGGTACCGAATGCTATCAGCATCGCCAACATCATTCCGATCATCGTCTTGCCCGACATGGGCGGCTGCTGACTCATAGACGCCTGCATGCTCTCGGGGCTGCCTGGATTCGCCATTCAAATCACTCTCCACCGAAGAATCCCCTCATCATGGGGTTCATCTCCATCATCTGCTCACGGCCCATGGCCTCGTAGAAGTGGATGATGATACCGACGGTCAGCAGAACTCCTGTTCCGCTGGCGTTTCCGGTAGTACCTACCATATCCGCGAATGCCGCCAATGCTCCGACGATGGCTCCCGACATGATCGTGATCGTGGGGATGTACCTCTCCAGGACACGCTTCAGGACACGGGGGTCGCGACGGAATCCGGGCATCTGCATACCGCTCCTCTGAATCTGCTTGGCGACCGACTCGGGACCGAGGTTCGTGGTCTCCACCCAGAACTTGGCGAACAGTATGGAACCCATGACCATCACTGTGAAGTAGATGATCACGTGGGCGATGTGGTTGAGGGGTCCGTGCAGACCGTCACCGTATGTCGCGGGATCCAGTATGGGCATCAGCCATGCCGTGAGTCCCGTAGGTGCCGAGAGGTACCATGCGAGACCGCCTGCGGCGGTGGTCGATCCTTCCTCGAAGTATCCGATTGCGGAGTTTCCTCCGATCAGCGGGATCGTGCTGAGGAATCCGTTGCTGTACAGGAGCAGCGCCACCATGCTGACGATGGCCAGAAGGGCCGACATCAGGATGACGGGGATGTTGCTCGCGTAGAGCAGCTTGATCGGATAGCGTCCGCGGGCACCCCTCGCGTTGCCGTGCGACAACGGGAGCTCGATACGTGTCGACTCGAGATAGGCGACTATGAAGAATATCACCAGTGTACCTATCAGGGCGATCGCCGGGTTGGGGCTGCCGAGGAATATGGATTCGTATCCGTAGGATGACATCTGCTCGGGGGTCAGCGTGAACGCGTAGTACAGTGCCCTCGGGATGGTTCCTGCAGGCACTTCCGCGCCTGTTCCCAGGGAGACCATCTCCCAGTTGAACGTACCTGTGAACAGCTGCTGTGCCACACCGGCTGCGATGAACAGCGAGATACCGCTTCCGATACCCCACTTGGACACCACCTCGTCCATCATGAACAGCACATAGGAACCTATAAACAGCTGCAGTATCAGGATGAGCCTTCCTCCCAGGCCTCCGATGGCGGACGTGAGTCCGCTGGAGGGGGTGAGGTATCCCGCGACCTGCGGGATGGCCTCGAAGATGATCATCACGATGACCAGCAGTTTCATGACGGACTGGTAGCATGCCTTGTCGTCGCGTTTCGAGAGATCCAGTTTGATGATCTTTGCACCGACGAACAGCTGCATTATGATCGAAGCTGTAACGATCGGTCCTATACCGAGTTGCAGTAGTGATCCGGAAGCTCCGGCCATGATCGTCCTGTACTGGGCGAACATGTCCAGCATAGATTCCCTGTCGAGACCGTACAGGTACACGTTCGTCATGACGAAGTACAGTACCAGCACTATGACTACCCACATCATCTTGGTCCTGAAGTGCACGTGGCCTTCAGGCCTCTTGACCGAGGGGAGCCTGTCTGACAGAGGCTTAATCTTATAGAGCAGACTCTGTGTCTCTTCCATCTCTTTCTACCTTCCCGATATACTCACTCTGCAATGGATCCGCCGGCTGCCTCGATCTTCTCGCGTGCCTTCTCGGACACGGATTCGACCGTGACGTTGACAGCGATGTCGATGTTGCCGTTTCCAAGGAGCTTGTCGATTCCGGCCTCTGTGAGGTCGAGCTTGTATGCGTCGCCCTCCTTTGCCGCGAATCCCATGCTCACGAATGTCTCGATCTTCTCGGACAGCTCGCCGACGTTGATGGTGCGGTTTGCCTCTACGGTGCACTGGGGTCTCTTGAACCCGTGGCGGCCGAAGTAGTTCCTGTCCTCTTTCAGCATTCCGATCTTCCCGGTCTTGCCGTATCCGGCCATACCGTGTCCACCGATGATACCTGCTCCACGTCCGGATTTCTTACCGCGGCCGTGTGTCCTGTATCCCCTGAATTTCTTGGTTCTGCTTGGCATATCTCACACCTCAGATCATCCTGTTGACGAGGTCGTTGATCTTCTGTCCCCTGTATCCGAGTGCTCCGCCGTTCTGGAAGGAACGCTTGTTGCCCTCGTATCCCTTGATAGGGGGGTGGAGACGGAAGATGGGCTTGACGCCCACGACATCCCTCATCTTGTAGTTGTTCTCGATGATGGCCTTGGCCATCTCGTCTACCGACTTGAACTCGGAGTTCTCCTTGAGGTAGTCGTCGTCGAGCGCCTTGTCGCCAATGACCTTTCCGCGTGCGCGGATCAGCGCGGCGAGGGTGGCCTCGTCGATCTCTCCCCAGGTGCAGTAGTCCTTGATTACCTGGAGCATTCCCTTGGTCGATGCGTTCTCGGGGATGACGGCACAGTTGTTGACCTTGTTCAGGCCAAGGAGTCCCATCGTGTACTCGATGTTGTAGTTCACGTCGGGCTGTCCGCGTACACGGATTACTACGTATGTCATCTTCACTCCTCCTCTGCATCGATGTCGGTCTCTGCGAACTTGATACCGGTGGGCCCGGAGACGATGTTCAGTCCCTTCGCCTGCTCGTCGGTGACCCTCATGCGGGATGTCATCTTGAGCGCCTCGAATGTGGCCATGGCGTAGTTGACCTTCGTCTTGGTGTTACCCCTGGCGAATCCCCATGCATCCTGGACGCCGGCAAGGGTCAGCAGACTCTTTGCGACGTCTCCTACTGCGAGGGACACTCCGCGAGGTGCGGGCTTGAGGGTGACGGTAACGGATCCGGTGGATCCCTTAACCTCGAAGGGCAGACTGTGGGGGTTTCCACATCCGCACTGCCAGGAACCGCAGCCCCTCTTGATCTCGATTATGTTCAGTTTCGCATTGTCGATAGCCTTCTTGATGGAAGGTCCGACCTCTTTTCCCTTTGCCCTTCCGTATCCGATGAATCCGTCACCGTTACCTACGATACAGGTAACGGCGAACCTGACCCTCCTTCCGGAGTCGGTCATCCTCTGGACCATGTTCAGGTCGATGACCTCGTCCTGAAGATCGGGGAGCAGGATGTCCACGATCTCGGGCTCACGGAGAGGCAATTTGGTCGCCAGGGCGTCGCTCATCGTTGTGATCTCGCCGTTGAGGACCATCTGTCCGAGTCTTGTCTTTGGAACCCAGTCAGCCATTTCAATCAGCCTCCATCTTCTGTTTCATGCTGTCGATTGCGGCCTCGAGCGCGTCGTCGATGTGCTTTCCCTTGAGCCTGTCCTCTTCGGGGAGGACGTCCTCGCTGCAGGGAACCTCGATTCCCGCATCGATCATACCGGCCACAGTGGCGAAGAGGACTCCGCCGTGCTGGACCTTCTGCATTCCGATGTCGAGAACCGCGTACTCGATGCCTTCTTTCATTGCTTTCTTTCCTGCAAGGTATCCTACCAGGTAGGCTGCGGGGATCGATGAACAGGAGTACTCCCAGCCCATCGCCTTCAGCTCCTTCGTGGTCGCGGATACGATGATCTTGTCACCCTCCATTGCGAAGTCCGCGAACTGAATGGTGATGTTCTTGTTGGACCTCCTTACGACGGCCCTGGTCTCTCTCGCGGTGAGGAGCTTCTTACGGGTGTAGTAGTCGGTGCGGAGTTCTCTTCTTCTGCGGAACGCAACTTTGTATCTAGGTCCTGTTGCCATCAGATCTCCTCCTTGAGGTGTCCGGCAGCGATCATGTGCTGCCTAAGGTGCCTGCGGGACTTGAACATTCCTCCCTTGGCCTTCCTGTAGTAAAGCCTGTAGACGGAGGGCGTGATCTTGCCGTCGGCCCTGAGGGTCTTGAGCTCGTCACGGATGGGCCTGATGGTAGCGATCCAGCGCTCCTTGTCGCGGACGCGGGCGTTCGCCGTTCCCTTCCTGGAACCGGGTCCCTTCCTCTTTCCGCTGGCCTTCTGTCCCTGAACGTATCTTATCCTTCCCTTGGAGGTACCGTTCTTGGCCTTCGCCTTGATCAGACCGGATGCGATCGCGGTGCGGACGTCTGCACGTGTGATGCAGTCCTCGACCTCGTCGATCTTGTCCGGGTTGATCCAGACTCTGTTCTCGCCGCATTTCAGGATCTCTGCGGCCATCCTTCTCTGGTTCTTCAGGTCTGTCATGGTCACACCATCCTGTTGAGGATCCTGATACCGAGCTCGTCGGCCCTGTCCTCGATTGCCATTCTCTTCTTCGTTCCGACGGTTCCGCCGATACGGATAGCCTGCTTCTTCGGGTCGATGTTGTCCAGTGCGTCTACGCTGTAGACGAGGACCTCCTCGAATCCGGTCGGGTGGAGTCCCCTGACTGAAGCGGGTCCGCGGAATCCGATGTCCACGATGGGTCCGCGCCTCTTGAGCCTCCTCTTCATCTTGGAGTGGATTCCCTTGGGCTTCCTCCATGTGGAGTCCTTGAACTTGGCGTATCTGAACCACTCCTGCCTCTTGAATGCGGGCCTCCTTCCGGAGATGAGTGCCCTCTTCGCGAGCGCATCAGCGGTCTCGGGGTCGATCTCCGCCTTCTTCTTGACGACGTACTCGACCTCCTTGGCCTCGACGATCTCGGCTGCGGGCTCCTCTGCGGGTGCCTCCTTCTTTGCGGGGGCTTCCTTCTTGGGTGCCTCGCCGTTGAAGGCGTCCTTCCAGCCGGCCACAGTCTTGGGTCCGACTCCGGAGAGTGTCTTGATGACCTCCTTCACCTTCTGGTCGTCGTTGATGGCTGCCTCGAGCTCCTCGACGGTGTTGATACCGATGGACTTGAGCTCCTCGACGTTGGTGTCGTTCATGCCATGAAGGTCCTTGAAATCTTTCACGGTCATTGTCTCACCTTGTGTGATTTGCCGACGATGTATATTCCGTCCTCGAAGACCCTCTTGTCGAAGCCTCCCCTCTGGGTGGCCTTCTCGAGATTGGCCGCTGTCTGTCCGCATGCCTCGATGTCGATTCCCTCTACGGTGACATCCTGACCGGAGATCTTGACTGTGCATCCTCCGATGATGTTGGCGTAGCGGGGGGCATGTCCTCCCATGTAGTTGTTGATCTCAACGCGGTCGCCTTTCACAGCAACTTTCATCGGGAAGTGAGAGAAGACGATCTTCAGCTCATACTTGAAGCCCTCTGTGACGCCCCTGATCATGTTCCTGATGTGGGCGACGAAGGTTCCAACCATGGCCTTGTCCTTGACTCTCGGGTACTCGCAGCTGACGCTGACTTTTCCTTCTCCGACGGCAATACATATGTTAGGGTACGCGAAGTTTCTGCTTAATTCTCCCTTAGGTCCTTTGACCTTCATGGTACCTGCGTCGTATGTGACGGATACCCCACCGGGGATAGCGATGGTGCTTTCGATTTTCCCTGCTATTGTCATCTATATTCCTCAATACACATAGGCTAAGAGTTTTCCGCCGATTCCGAGCTCCTTGGCGCGCTCCTGGGTGATCACTCCCGCGGTTGTCGTCATGATCAAGAGACCGAAGTCCTGGGCGGGCAAGAACCTTGCCTCGACCTTCTCGACGTCGTTGACCTTGACGGAATACCTGGGCTTGATGACACCACAGTCGTTGATCGCTCCATCGAGCATGACGTGGAATTTACCTGCCTTTCCATCCTCTACGTATTCGAACTGGCTGATGTAACCGTAGTCCTGCATAACCTTCAGCACGTGGCCGATGAGTTTTGACGAGGGCTCGATCGTACACTCAGACTTTCCGTTTACGGATGCATTTTTAATTACGCACATTGCGTCATTAAGTGGATCGCTCTGCATTTCTGTCACCTCACGAATACTTCTTGAAACCGAGCTCTGGGGCCATGTCCCTGAAGCACTGGCGGCACAGATGCATTCCGTACCTTCTGATGATTCCTCTGCGGCGTCCGCAGCGGGTGCATCCAACAGATCTTCCGAACTGCTTCTTTGGTTTCTGCGTGTTTACTTTCACTGGATCACCTCGACCTGGAAGTTGTCCTTCATGTACTGGATAGCCTCATCGCGTCCGACGCGGTGGGACTTGGGGATCCTCCTCTTGAGGAGTGCCCTCTGGGTGATCCTGTTTCCGGGTCTCCTGAGGACGACACTGATGTCCATTCCGAAGATTCCGATCTCGGGGTCGTACTTCATTCCCTCGAAGTCGGTGTAGTCGGAGATTCCGAAGGACATGTTGCCCTCCTTGTCGAAGGAGTACTCGGGGACACGCATCTCCCTGATGGCGAGTGCGGCCTTGACGAAGTTGATAGCATCGTCTCCCCTGAGCGTGACCTTGCATCCGAGAGGCATTCCCTCACGGATTCCGAGGTCCCTGTTGACCGTCTTGGACAGTGTCTCAACGGGCTTCTGTCCGGTGACCATCTCCAGGACCTTCTCTGCCTTTGCGAGCCTCTCTCCGGCCTCGCCGACACCGATGTTGATGACGACCTTCTCAACGTGGAGATCTCTCATCGTGCTCATTCGGATGCCTCCGGCATTGTGATCGCGGGCTTGTCTGCTCCGATGATGTAGCAGTTGTCCACGATGGTCTCTGTGTCGTCCGAGAACACCACGACGTTGGGTGCGGAACTGCGGATGACCTTGACCTCCTTGACGGTCTTGACGGCTCCGGAGTGCGTTCCGTCCTTGATCAGGACCGAGCTGCCTGCTGCGAACGGGTAGCACTCGACGATCTTCTGGCCGTCGTACTCGATCTTCAGGCTGTCTCCGCACTTGTAATCGTTCTTGTCGAGGACGATGTTCTTTCCTCCGGAGAGGTTGAGCTGGAACTTTCCGTCCTTGACGACGGTCTTGCCCAGGATCTTGTAAACTCCCCATGCCGCCTCATCCTTGCTGATGGGGACGAGGGTGAGTTTTCCCTTTCCGGTGATGAACATACGGTAGTAGAGGTCCATCTTGGGGATGCTGATCGCATCCATGAATCCGATCGGTGCCTTGGGGTTCTTCACGGCCTTGCCGTTGACGAAGAGCTCGCGGTTTCCGATGATCCTCTTAGCCTCTCTGGCGGTGTCACATGCTTCGACCATGTCCCTGAGGACGGTGACAGCTGCCATTGAGTCCTCGATGGAGTGTGCTCCGGGGGACTGCTTGGCAATGAATATGCTTGCCTTCCTCTTCAGGGGCCATGACCTGGGCGCTGCCAATCTTTTCATGTGGTCGCTCATTCTTTAGCCTCCTTCTTCGACAGTGAATCCATTCTCCACTGGTCCTCCGTGTTCAGCTTGGTGACCACGAGATTGGATGCGTGGATCGGGCGCTCGGCCTCTGTTCCGTCCGCCTGCTTGATCGTGACGCCCTCGATTGCGACGCGTCCGGTCTTGGTGTAGACGTTTACGACCTTACCCTCGATGTTCCTGATGTCCTCGTTTCCGCGGACGACGATCACGGTGTCTCCCTTGCATACCCTGACGGTGCGCTTTCCGTACTTCTCACGGAGGTCATCGCTGAGGTGGGCTGAGAGCATCTTCCTCTTCACGTGCGCGGTTGCGTTGGCCTGTGCCTTCCTCTGTGTCCTTGCTTTGCTGCTTACCATTTCACACACCTCAGATGATCGTGCTCGCGGTAGCGGACACACGGGGCCACCTCTCGGCGGCTTCCCTGGCTACAGGGCCTTTGATGTCTGTTCCCTTGACTTCTCCGGTCTCAGTGGTGATGACCGCTGCGTTGTCCTCGAAGAAGACCATGGTTCCATCGGGTCTCCTCATGGGGCGCCTCTGGCGCACGATGACTGCGAAGACGATCTGCCTCCTCATCGCGGGCGTTCCCTTCTTGACCGATGCGATTACGAGGTCCCCGACTCCTGCCGAGGGTACCCTCCTTGCTGTTCCGTGGTAACCGGGGACCGTGATGATCTCGATTACCTTTGCTCCAGTGTTGTCGATGACATCGAGCTGGGATCCGTTCTGAAGTCCCCTCGTCTGGTTTCCGGCGATTCCCTTCATTTAGATCACTCCTTCTTCTCGATGACTGCGAAAGTTACTGTCTTGGACAGGGGCCTGCATTCCGCGATGGTGACCCTGTCGCCGACCTTGAGTCCCAGGCAGGGTGCCGCGTGTGCGACGTACCTGCTGGACCTCTTCTCGTATCTCTCGTACTTGTGCATGTATCTCATGTAGTTGCGCTCTACGACGACGGTCTTGTTCATCTTGACCGTGGCAACCACTCCGTCGATCGTCTGTCCCCTGACAGCCAACGCTCCGTGGAAGGGGCAGTTGGGGTCATTGCACTCCGAAGTTGGAGGGACGACGTCGAATCCGATGTCCTTGATTTTTGCTGTCATTCTATTCACCTAACCTTTTTGATTCTGTCCTCTGGTCGGTAAACTATCTTTGATCCGATGATGTCGATGGTTCTGCCTTCATATGTGAACCTGAATTCATTGCCTGGCTTGGGTACCATTCTCTCAGTTCCGGCCGAATCGATGGTAAACGTGTTCTTGGTCTCGTCGACCACCTTACCGGAAATACCCGAGTATGGTGTAGACAGCACTTCCACGTCCAATCCAATGAACTCAGTTCTAATGAAGAGATTATCTTTCATCTTACCTCTGTGCGGAATCCCATTTCCTCCAGGACCGACTTCACTCTTTTCTTGTGGTCTCCCTGGAGTTCGATGCGTCCGTCTTTGTATGTTCCGCCGGCGGCGCACTTGTTCTTCAGCTGTTTCGCGAGGTCGGCGATGTCGATGTCGTTCTCATCGATCCCGTCGATGACGGTGACCATCTTTCCGTACCTGCGGCTGTCGACTGAGATCCTTACGGTCTGCTGCTCGCGTGCGATCTCCTCGCACATGCAGAGTTCCTTGGGCAGTCCACATACGGGGCAAATCTCAGCCATCAGATCTTTTCCTCCTCCTTCTGGACGGTCAGGATGCGAGCGATGTTGAGCCTCAGGGCCTTGATGGCTCCGGGGCTGGAAGGTGCTCCGCCCATGGCGGAGACTCCCCTCTCGTGCATCAGTTCGTCGCGGAGCTCCTTCAGTTTCTGATTGCGCTCCTCGACGGACATGTTCCTGATGTCTGCTGTTTTCAGTGCGGCCATCTCACTGCGCCTCCTCTGTTACCTCGACCTCCGCCTCGGCGGGTGCCTCGACGGCGGGTGCGTTGAAGAGATCGGGCAGGACTGCCGCAGCCTCTGTCTTGTTGAGGACGTTGATGTCCGCGGGCATCTTCGCGTCCTTGACCATGATCTCGACGGTGACACCGATGACTCCCATCTTCAGCTTCGCGACGGCGTAGCCGTGCTCGATGAACTGGGCCTTGGTCTCTCCGCAGAACTTGATGTTGCCCTCTTTGAACTTCTCAGTCCTGTGCCTCTGACCGGAGAGCTTTCCTGCCACGATGATGTAGCATCCGCGTGCGCCGGCATCCATGATCCTGCGGACCGTGGAGTGTCCTGCTCTGCGGAAGTGCCATCCCCTCTCAAGGGAGAAGGCCAGCTTCTCGGCCATGATCTGTGCGTTGAGGCTTGCGTTCTCGACTTCCTGAACCTCGATCTGGGGGTTCTCGAAGCCGAACTGCTCCTCGATTACCTGGGTCAGAGTCTTGATTGTCTGACCGCGCCTTCCGATGACGAGTCCCGGCCTCTCAGTCGTGAGGATGACACGGGTTCCCATGGGTGTCCTCTGGACGTCGAGTCCTCCGAATCCGGCACGGCTGACCTCTTTCATGAGGTACTCCTTGAGGAGAACCCTGCGGACGTACTCGGCAACGATCTTTCTCTCTGCTGCCATTTCACTCAACCTCCTGGATGATGACTTCCACGTTGACGGTATCCTGGTTCCACTCGGTGGCACGTCCGTGGGCCCTGGGCATGTGCCCGGGGATGACGCGTCCCCTGGAGACGGATATCGTGGCGATGGCCATGCCTGAGACGTCGAGTCCCTTGTACTCCGCGTTGGAGACAGCGCTGTCGATAACGCTGAGGATCGCCTTGGCGGCCTTCACCGGGTATCTTCCGGGTCCGACTCCCGCCTTATGAGATACTCTCTTATTGTATCTCTTAAGGGGAACGGGCCTCTTCTTCTCGATCACTTCCTCGAGAGCCTTCTGAGCGGTCTCGACCTTCATTCCGCGTACCATGCCGGCGACCTCGCGGGCGAACTTGGGGGAGATGGGCATCTCCCTTCCGAGTGCCTTTGCTGTCGTGTCGGGGTCAGCTACTGCAGTATAACCTGAATTAACCATATCTGACACCTCACTTCAACGGCATGAACTTGGATGACCTAGTAGCACCGACTCCGGGTCCGGAGTGCACTGGAAGCTTCCTTGTCTGGACGAACTCTCCAATGAAGCAGCCGATCATCTCGGGCTTGATCTCTATGTCTTTGAACTCGCGACCGTTGTAGACGCTGACGGTCTTTCCCACGAACTGGGGTATGATCGGCAGGTCCCTGCGGTGGGTCCTGACGGGCTCGGTGGCGTCCTTCAGCTTGTCGAACAGGAGCTGCTGCTCGTAGTTCAGACCGCGGAGGTATGTCCTCCTTGACCTTGAAGGCATGAGTCCGAGAACCTCCTCGAACGACATCGCCAGAAGGTCCTCCATCGTGAATCCACGGTACAGGAACTCCTTCTTCCTGCGTGCCTGGATTGCCGACGCCTTCTTCCTGGACTTCCTCCTCGAGGCTTTTGCCGATCCTGCAATAATCTTCTTTCCCATTGCAATCACTTCCTTATTTTCTTCTTAGGAGGCAGGAATCCTACCTTCTGACCAGGCGATGCTGTTCTCTTCTGACAGTTGGGTCCTCCGACGTGTGCGTGGCTTCCTCCTCCGTGGGGGTGGTCCACAGCGTTCATCGCGACTCCCTTCGTCTTGAAGGGCGCCTTGGATCTGGACCTGAGTGTCAGAACGTTCTTACCTGCTTTCGCGAGGGGCTTGTCTCCCCTTCCGCCACCAGCGACCACACCGATTGCGGCGCGGCATGTGGGGCTGAACTCCTTGATGGCACCTGAGGGCATGAGGACCATGACCTTGTCTCCCCTGGAGACGACGGTTCCGGAGGATCCGGCGGTCTTCACGAACTTTCCACCGTCGCCGGGCCTTGCCTCGACGTTGTGCACGGTGGTTCCCTCGGGAATCTTGGAGAGCATCGTTATGTTTCCAGCCTTGATCTCGGAGCCGCCGATGACGATCGTCTGACCGACCTTGGTTCCCTCGACTGCCAGCTGGTAGTCTATCTTACCGTTCACGTCAAGGACTGCGAGAGGGCATGTCCTTCCGGGTGCCTGGATCAGGTCCTTGATGACTGCGGTTCCCTCGTTGAACGCGGGGAGCCTGACGTCGTCAACGTGCCTGTGGCTGGGTGAGCGGTACAAAGAGGTTCCGCGACCCCTTCTCATTGGTATCAATCTTTTTCCCATAATCACTCACCTCAGAAGACTCCGACTCTCATACCTACATCCTCTGCGGAGTATCCTTCCGCGAGCTTGATGATGGCGTGCTTTCCGTCCTTCTGGATTCTGGTCCAGACTTTCTCTACTTTGACCTCGAAGCGCTCCTCGAAGACGGTCTTGATGGTGTCCTTGTCCGCGTTCCTGTGGACAATGAACTCGATCTTATTTCCGTCCTTGTAGTTCTGTGTGGGAGTGCCGGTCATGTGGTTCGTGGACTTCTCAGTCACGAACGGCCTGATGAGAACATCACTCTGCTTCATTGTGTCCAGCCTCCTATTGCCTCGATAGCTGCCTTGGTGTAGACAGTGAGCCTTCCTGCGTCTCCTCCGGGAGCAAGGATGCTCGTGTTGAGGGTCTTGATCTCCTCAACGGAAACTCCGGGGATGTTGGATGCGCTCTTGAAGATCGGTGCGTTCCTCTCCTCGTCTGCGACGACGATGAGAACGGATACGGGGGTGCGGTACTTCCTGTTCCTCATAGTTCCCCTTCCTGCACGGATCTTGCGTCCGTCCTTTGCACGGTCAAGGTCGTAGCCGATTCCGATCTTCTCGAGAACCTCGATGACCTCTGCTGTCTCCTTCACGTCGCTGAATGCGTCCTCGACGACGATGGGGAAGGTGACGGAATCATCGAACTGGTGTCCGCGTGCCTTGACACAGTCCGCACAGCCTGTTGCTGCGAGTGCGGATGCGCGTGCGATCTTCGCCTCTTTCTTGTTGACCTTCTGTGCCCAGATCCTCTCGGGTACTGGCGGGTGTGCCCTCCTTCCCGAGACGTTGTTGGGTGACTCTCCGGCCTTTCCGAGTCCGTGGATCCTCTGGTTACGTGCGGATCCGGTTCCCTTTCCGCGGAAGCTGACCGCGTGCCTCATTCCAGACCTTGCACCGGGTCCGTAGGGCTGCCTGCCGTTGGCCGCTGCCGCAAGGACTGCCTTCTTGATGATGTCGGGCCTGTAGGGGGTTGCGAATGCCTCGGGGACCTCAACGGTTCCGGCGACTCCGCCGCTGACTGCATAAACATTTGTTGTTGCCATTTACTCATGCCCCCTGTTTCGAATCGACAGAGACGTATGTCACGTCGACTGCCTCCATGTCGGCCTTCTTGGGAAGCCTGGTCGCATCTCTGAATCTGATGAGCCTCTTGGTGGGTCCGGGTACGGAGCCGTGGACGAGGATGTATGTGTTCCTGACCTCTCCGTAGTTGAGGAATCCTCCCCTGGGGGTTACCTCTGCGCCGTCTGTTCCGACCTTGATGACTTTCTTGTTGAACTCGGTCCTCTGGTGGTATCCCATCTGTCCGGATCCGGGAACGGTCGATCTGACGTATCCGGGTCTCTTGGGTCCGAGGTTACCGATTCCGCGGCGGTGCTTGCTGTTCCTGTGGGACAGGAGCTTGACTCCCCACCTCTTGGTCACTCCCTGGAATCCCTTACCCTTGGTCACTGCGATGACATCGACCAGTGATCCCTCGGGGGAGAAGTCGGTGAATGCGACCTCGGTACCGAGTATCTGCTTTGCGTATGCTACCCTCTCGTCGATCGTTCCGCCGCCGATCCTGAGCTCCATGAGGTCGGGT
The DNA here is from genome assembly GCA_001563305.1 of methanogenic archaeon mixed culture ISO4-G1. Taxonomy (NCBI): domain Archaea; kingdom Methanobacteriati; phylum Methanobacteriota; class Methanomicrobia; order Methanomicrobiales; species methanogenic archaeon mixed culture ISO4-G1. The sequence goes on along the minus strand of CP013703.1, from coordinate 275,846 downwards.
ACCTTCTTGGGTACTCCGGAGACTGCCTTGGGCTGGGTGTAAGCGAGTACGCGGACATCCTCGATGTCCAGTCCCTCATACCTAGCGAAGGAAGCCTCATCGTGGTTCTTGGGAACGTTGAGGCGCCTGTCGAGGAGCGGGTCGAGGTCCTTTGCCCAGACCTCTCCTGCTGTCTTCAGTCCAACGATGCTGCTCTCGTAGAATCTGACTGCCGCGATCTTCATCGGGGGGACCTCGACGACGGTCACGGGCACCTGGAGCTCCATTCCGGAGGTGGTGCTCTTTGCACGCTTGTCAACGATGAAAGCGTGTGTCATTCCTGCCTTGTAACCAGCGAAGCCCTGGATTTTAGGGGCGCCGCTGATCTCTGGCCAAGAGTCGAGCCTCGGTGTCTGAGACTGTGCTCTCTTCCTAGGGCCGAATGCCCTAGATCCTTTCTGTGGACGTCTTCTTTGTGGCATATTTTCACATACCTGCGAGGGTCTCTTCGCTAACCTCGCGATTTATCAGACGAACGTCTTAATGTTCCGACCGTGACGCCATATTCGCTTCCAAAAGCCGTAGCGTATGAAGCAGACGTGGGATGCAACCGCATTGCCCGGTGCGTCTGGTCGGACACTATTATGTCCAATCCAAAATGTCGTATAGATAAGTTATATTTAAAGAATACCCTCGCGTACTAATAATATAGGAAGCGAGGGCGTGTGTTTCTCAGAGAGTGCCTTCCTTGGCCTTCTTCTGCGCCCTCTTCATGCGGGCCTTGGCGTCGAAGCCCGTGGCCTTCTCGGCGAAGATGTTGAGCTTCCTCTTGCTATCGAGGATCTGCTCGTCGGTCATGGGCCCTTCCCTGTTCTTGGTGGTGATGTCGAGCTTGTCCTTGCTCAGAACCGTGACCTCGATGACGTCGAGGACACCGTACGATGAGATGCATTTGTCGCCCTCCCTCTTGACGTTCCCGAAGACCTCTCCCATCAACTGTGCCAGCAGGTCTCCTTCGATGTTCTTGAACCATCCTTTCTTTATGTCGTAATCCATCCCTCTCACATCCTTAGCGCTAACTCGTTTTCGAAGTCCCTGTCGAGGTCCGCGGGCGAACCGAGGATCGCCTCGGAACGCAGGTAGGCCTCCCATTTGGTCCTGCATCCGCAGGTTATGTCAAGGTCCTTGACGTCCTGCGAGTAACTGAATCTCTCTATGGCCTCCAAGGCCGCCTGGTCGCACTGACCGCAGTTGTGGACGCCCCTCATGGCCCCTCCTCCCGAGGGGGATGACATGAGGCGCGCGTTCACGGTACCGGACAGCTATCTGAACACCTCTATGAGCGACCAGATCCACGGGGACCTGAACTCGCCCCTCTTCCACAGGCGCTCCACGTAGGTGCCCCTCTGGACGTTCAGCGGGTTGACCGAGATCTCGTCCGAGAACGGATCCGCGAACCTGGCCGACTGGACGGCGTCCTTTATCGCCATCTCCTCCGTCATGAAGGGCGGCTTGAGGAGCAGGTATGTCCTGACCCCGAGGCCGTTGTCCTTGAGCAGTTCCCCTGCCCTCCTGATGTCCTCCGGGGTGAATCCCTTGTGGACGGATGTCCTCAGCACCTCCGGGTTCGAGCTCTCGAGCCCCAGTGCGACCGTCGCGTTCTTCGGCAGGCTGCCGACCACATCGGGGGTTATGAACTCCGGGCGGCTCTCGAACAGGAGGCGCCCGCATCCCCTGAACTCGTCGAAGACCGTCTCCCTGACGGAAGGCGGGATCTCGTTGTCGTCCAAGAAACTGCCCGATGTGTATATCTTGACGAACGGCTCATCCTTGTACTTGGACTTGGCCTGTTCCAGCTGTTTGAGGAGATCCTCCGGCGTGACGTTCATCAGCGATGCCTCGCGGTAGCCGCACATGGTACAACCTCCGTGCTTCACCCAACAGCATCCGTTGGTGCGCATGATGACGACCATAGCCCTGGCCTTCTCGCCTCCTACCATGTCGCCTTCCTTCCAGAGGGCTTCAAGCTCGTAGGGTGATCTCCTTTCTTTCATCTGGGTACCTGCGCTGGAATATGCTGGGAGCGGATTTAATCCTTTGTTGCTGACGCGTAGCACCTTCTAAACAGGTTAGAGCAATGTGCCAGATGTCAGAAATTTGATGTTTTGGCCTCGCAGGCGCCTGCAATAAATATAATAATGTGCCCCCAATGTCCCGAATGGAGATAGCCGACATGGCAAAGAAAATCATAGTCATCGGTTCGGGGGCCGCGGGAATGACCGCAGCCTCTACCGCCAGGGCCAAGGACCCTGAGTGCGAGATCACCGTCTTCACACAGGACAGTGACATCGCATACTCCCCCTGCGCCATTCCATGGGGTATCGAGGGAAAGAGCAAATGGACCGACGTCGTGATGCACACTCCAGAATTCTACGAGAAGCACCGTGGAATCAAGGTGTACACCGAAACGACGGTCGAGTCCGTGGACGATGCTGCCAAAACCGTCACCGCAGGCGGAAAAGCATACCAGTACGATTCGTTGATCATAGCCACCGGTGGAAGGGTGTTCGTGCCCCCCATCGAGGGAACGGGACTGAAGAACGTGTTCATCGTCAGGACCGTGAAGGACGGAAAGAACATCCAGGAGGCTCTGAAGGACGCCAAGAACGTCGTCATCGGCGGAGCGGGTGTCATCGGTCTCGAGCTCGCGGTCTCGTTCAAGAACATGGGGAAGAACGTCACGGTCATCGAGATGATGGACCAGGTCATCCCCCGTATCGCGGACAAGGACATGGCCGACATCATGCAGAAGCACCTAGAGGAGATGGGGATCGAGTTCGTCATGAAGGCGCCGATCCAGTCCGTCAACGGTACCGACAAGGTCACCAGCGTCACGGCCGCCGGCAAGGAGTACCCCTGCGAGGTCATGATCTTCGCTACTGGTGTACGCGCCAACCTCGACATCCCGAAGGCATTGGGATTCGACATCGGACAGCTCAATGCGGTCATCGTCGCACCGACGCTCCAGCCCTACAAGAGGGGCAGGCTCGTCCCCGACATCTACGTCGCAGGGGACCTCGTCCAGTGCGAGTCCGCGATCATGAACGGCGCCACAATGAGCCAGCTCGGTTCCACCGCAGTCAAGCAGGGGATCGTCGCAGGTAACAACGCGGTCTGCGGCGACAAGAAGCTGTTCGGACCCGTCGCGAGCCCGTGGGTCAGCCTGATCGGCGAGAAGCAGATCGCCGGAACGGGACTCTCCAAAGGACTTGCATCCTGGTACGGCGTCGACGTCGTGGAGGGGAAGGCCAAGGGCCTCACCCGCGCCAGATACTATCCCGGTGGAAAGGAGCTCATCGTCAAGGTCCTGGCGGACAAGACGTCCCACAGGATCATCGGAGCACAGATCATCGCAGGAGAGGAGGCCACTGGCCGTATCGACTGGCTGACTTCCGCCGCCATCAACGGTGTCACCGCCGAGGACTTCCTCGTGCGCTCTGAGAACGCCTACTGCCCGCCCACATCCATGGTACAGGATGTGGTCATCGCGGCCGTAGAGGACCTTTGCAAGAACCTCTCGTGATACAGTGGACTACGCAGAGTACAAGGAACTCTACAACAGTCTCAGGAAGCCATCGGACCTGGAGGCCCACAAGGGCCGTTACGACAGCAGGCTGCTGGACACGCTCTACACGCAGAAGACCAGCAGGGATGTGAAGAAGAGGTTCTACATCGTCAAGCAGAACACCCCCAAGATGCTCAAGGAGTGGAAGAAGGGCAAGACGATTATGGAGCTCTCGGACAAGTACAAGTTCCCACCGATCCTCACAGCGATGTTCATCTTCCAGGAGGACGGGACCTCCAAGAAGGACTTCTGGGCCTCGATCAACGACCCGGACTCCCTCGAGAGCCCCGAGGTCGCCGACGAGATCCGCGAGGCCATCGCCAACGACATAGTCTACTCGCCCGATGCCAACGTCCGTCAGAAGGAAAGGGGCATCTGGGGAGAGGATCTGGCACATCAGTGGTTGGACAGTCAGGGCATCACGTACAGGACCGAGAACGACCTTAGGGGGACCGAGTTCACCAAGACCCCCGACTGTCTCCTCGACAAGCCCGTGATGTACAAGGGCCACAAGATCTGCTGGGTCGAGAGCAAGGCCTCCTTCGGAGACAACACTGAGTTCAAATACAACTCAAGGAAACAGCTTATCCCCTACACCCAACTCTTCGGACCCGGACTCGTGGTCTACTGGGTGGGATGCCTCGATGACCTCGAGTGCCCTCAGGACGTATACGTCTCGGACATCTCGGTCCTCGATGTGAAACTGGAGGAATTCAACGGAGAGCAGGAGTGATCCTGCCTCCCCTCCTCACTCGAACTTATACAACGGGGTCTCGTCCCTGGTCCTGGACTCGTACTTCTCGTAATAACCGATGAGCTCACCCTTCTCGTCGCGCAGTGCGACCATGTAGATGTCCTCGTTGGTCCTTTCGAGGAACATCGTGTGGATTATGTTGTTCCCCTTGTCCTTGGCGAACCAATCGAAGACCCTGCGGATGGCCTCTCCGGACCTGGGGTTGTGGCAGTCGAAGATCAGGCGCCCGATTATGCTCGAGCCTCCCCTGTCGGAATAATGCTCGACCGCCGCCGGATTCATGTAGATGACAAAATGAGCGGTATCGCAGATCACGACGGGTGCCGTATCCTGGTCGATGATGCTCTTGAATATAGGTGATAGGTCCATGTCACTGGTTCTCGCTGCGGAGCTCGCCCAGGGTCGCTTCCCTCTCGGCGAACGCGTCATGCTTGTGGATAGATTCCTCTGAATCGCTGATGACGTCGACGAAGACCTCGTCCGGAAGGTCCGGATACCTCTTCACGAAGTTGTCCAGCACGCACCTGACGACATCCTCCACGAACCTAGTCTTGGAGTGGGCGTTGATGATGACCTGTCCCTCGTCCGGCCTCTTGAGCAGCTCGTACGTCGGCGACGAGAACGAGTCCTCGACCAGGTCGATGAGGTCGTCCGCCTCCACGTTGACATCCATGGGCATGTAGACCGTGATGCTGCATACGTTCCTCTGGTTGTGGGTCATGACGGGGTGCTCGCTGTGGATGTCTAGCATCTCCGTGACTGTCTGCTGTCCGCAGGGACATGCGGTCATTCCGATGACCTCGACCCCGATCATCTTGGTGATCTCCCCTCCGCGGGTGATGTGCCCTCCGGAAAGGATGGTGTATGACTCGAATGTGTCCTTGCCCAACGGGGTCTTGGATGCGCGGAAGTACTCCGCCTCGATGCTGACCTCTCCCTCCTGGGCGTACTCGTGGTGGACCATAAGCTTTTTGCAGATCTCCGCGGCCACATCCTCGATGGCTGTGATGGGGTGCCTGACGGAGTCCTCGACGATCTCGTTCAGGACCTCCACGTTCCTGGACATGTGCGAACCCTTCTGGTCCTTCGGGAGGTCGACATAGATGTCGATACTGCAGTTCAGGATGTTGTTCAGGGTCCCGTTGATCCCTTCCCTCTGAACGAGGATCGGTTTACGTACACCTTTGACCCCTACACGGGTGAGTCTGTACTGGGATTCTCCCTTTCCGTACTGAAGGTCACACTTGAGCGTCATCGAACGTGCTATCTCGAAACTACTTTAAAATGATGTAGGCCTACAGTTATTTTGGTAGATGGCTGATGCTTTGCGGGGTCGACGAGGCGGGAAGGGGTTCTGTGATGGGCCCTCTGGTTGTCGGTGTGGTCTACGCCGGGGACGATTCCGCCCTGAAGGCCATAGGGGTCAAGGACTCCAAGAAGCTGACGCCGAAGCGCCGCGAGGCCATGTACGACGAGATTCTCTCAGCGGCCGACCATTGGTGCACCGTCATCATCTCATCGGAGGAGATCGACGAGCAGCGCAAGAGGCTGTCCCTGAACGAGATCGAGCTCAACATGTTCGCCGAAGGCACATCGAAGTGGAGGGCAGATGCGGTATACGCCGACTGCCCCGATATCAACGAATCGGCATTCGGTCTGAGGCTCTCGGCATTGCTCGGAAATGACGTAGAGGTTATCGCAAGACATAAAGCCGATGACACATACCCTATAGTATCAGCAGCATCCATCGTGGCCAAGGTCACGAGGGACAGGATGATGGAGGACATACACCGGGAATTCGGTACCGACGTCGGGAGCGGGTATCCCAGCGACCACTACACCATGGACTTTATCCATGACTGGATCGCCAAGAACGGGAGGGCCCCGCCGCACGTGCGCACATCCTGGGAACCTGTCAGAGAGATGCTGTCGCAGAGAAAAGTCACTAGACTCGACGATTGGTGAAAAAGATGACCATGGAAGCTAGCATCCAGGAACTGATTAACAAGTTCCACAGGAAGATGGAGAAGGACCCTGAGGTAAGGAAAGAGGTCGAACCCCTGACGAAGACATTCAACATCGATCTTGGATCCGAGACGTACTCGATGAAGCTCAAGAACGCCCAGATCTACGACTTCGTACCCATGCTCCTGCAGGAGGCGGACGTCACGCTGACGACCACGCCGGAGAACCTCCAGGGACTCATCGACGGTACGCTCAGGCCCATGAGGGCGTTCGTCCTCAAGAAGGTCCAGGTCAAGGGAAAACTCGACGATCTGATGTTCCTGAAGAAGTTCTTCTGAACGTCCGGAAAAACATTTTATAATACCCTTTCATAGCGTTCATTATAGCGAGGTGGGGTAGCCAGGATATCCCGTCGGGCTCATAACCCGGAGATCGGTCGTTCAAATCGACTCCTCGCTACCATTCTTATCCTAACTTCTCTCAGACACCGTGGGCACAATCGTCTGTCGCCCTGCAACAATTATAAATAAAGAGTTCTGGCTCATAGATGCAAGGGATGAACATGGCATTCTGTGGCAACTGCGGAAAGGAAAACCCAGAAAGCAACCGCTTCTGTTATAGCTGTGGTGCGGAGATCAGCAAACCGGTCCAGGAAACCCATGACGGCTACGTGCCGACCATGGATAACGGTGTGGAACGCATCGGATCCTACAATCCGAACGTACATTACGCCCAGCCCCCGGCGGTCCAGTACCAGCCTCAGCCATACCAGCCGTATGGCCAGCCCTATCAGCAGTACCCTCCGCAGTACCAGACATATCAGCCTTATCCCAACCAGCCCTACATGCCGCCGTTCCAGCCGTACACCAACAACATGGATTACGGCAGGAACCTCGAGCCGGTGTATCTGAACGGCGCACCCAACAACAGGAAGAACCTGCGCTTCATCGCGATCGGACTGTCCCTTGCGACACTGGCCCTTGTGATGGTTGCACTTCTCGCCGTCCCGATGTCGACCACCGGCAAGTCGCTGCTGTTCGCCAGCTTCGACTACATGGAGGTGCTCCTGTTCGTGATGCTGGCCCTGATCTTCGCATTCGTCGGCGTCATCGTCCCCATGTTCTCCACAATCACCGGTGTCTGCCTGATAGGCTCATCCATGCTGCTCGTGGCCAAGGACATCCCGATGGACGGTTCGATTTTCATCGTCATCGTGCTGGCAATCGTCGCGGCCATCATCGGTCTGATCTCGTCCGCATGCATGAAGGGATATGCGAGGGCGAACGTCCGCAACGTGACGACGCTCCAGTACAACCTCTACACCTGGACCGGAATCAGGATGCCTGAGGACGACCAGCAGTTCCAGAGGCAGTACAGATACTGATCCCGAACGATCTCATGTCCTCATCAAATCCTATAAATAATTAAATTGTATACAATCTAATTGTAACCAATGGAGTTGAAAAACATGGGAATATACGATTTCACAGTCAAGGATGCAAAGGGACAGGACGTCTGCCTTTCGGAATACAAGGGCAAAGTGCTCCTGATAGTCAACACGGCCACTGGATGCGGTTTCACACCCCAGTACGAGGGTCTGCAGAACCTCTACGACAAGTACCAGAAGGACGGCTTCGAGATCCTCGACTTCCCGTGCAACCAGTTCGGCAACCAGGCCCCCGGCACGGATGAGGAGATCGTTGAGTTCTGCCAGATGAAGTACAACACCACCTTCCGCCAGTTCTCCAAGATCGATGTCAACGGCGACAACGAGTCCCCGCTCTACACATTCCTGAAGTCCCAGAAGGGCGGACTTCTCGGGAAGAAGATCAAATGGAACTTTGCCAAATTCCTCGTGGACCGCGAGGGGAACGTCGTGGAGCGCTACGGTTCCACCGACAAACCCGAGAAGATCGATGCGGACATCGCGAAGCTCCTGTGATTACCATGGACGGATACGACTGCCTGAAGCTGGAGAACCAGGTCTGCTTCCCGCTGTACGCATGCGCGAAGGAGATCGTCAGAAGATACCATCCCTTCCTGGAGGAGCTTGACCTCACGTACACCCAGTACATCGCGATGATGGTCCTGTGGGAACAGAAATCGTGCAACGTCAACGACCTGGGGGAGAAGCTCTTCCTGGACTCGGGCACGCTGACGCCGCTGCTCAAGAAGATGGAGTCAAAAGGCTACGTGAGACGCACCCGTTCCGAGGAGGACGAGCGTTCCGTTGTGATATCTGTCACCGACAAGGGCTGGGAACTCCGTGACAAGGCCGTCTCCGTGCCGGGGAGGATCGCCTCGTGCATCCCCCTCGAACCCGAAGAGGGTGCCGAACTGTACAGGCTGCTGTACAAGGTCCTGGGAATTCTAAGAGAATGAATAGAATCGTGACTCTGGGTCATTAGACCCAGAGTCCGTTAACCTAAAGTTTCACAGAAGCGATTTCGCTTCCTCTGCGTCGATCTCGAGGGCCTTGAGCATGTACTGCAGGGCCTTCTTGGCGTAGGGCGCACGGGCCTTGGGATCCTCCATGATCTCCCCGTACTGTGCCATCACGTTGTTGAAGTACTCGATCGCGAACTCGGAATAGAGCGACGATGACAGCGACTCGTCGATCTCCGCTGCTTCGCAGTAGGCCTTCTCGGCCTCATCATACTTCTGGATGGAGATGCAGAACAGACCGTATGCCTGATAGTAGTCGGCACGCTCCGGGTCCAGCTCCATCGCTTTCTTGTACGCCTCGATGATCTCGTCGACGTCCGCTTTCGCCCCGAACATCCCGGATGCATAGTTCCCGCATTCGGCCTTGTAGAACCAGCACTCGGCATTCTCGGGGAACTCCACCACGAGCTTCTTGAAGGACGAGTATGCCTTCTTGAAGTCTCCTTCTTCCATCGCCTTCATTCCTGCGGCGAGTTGTTTCTCAGGGGTTGCAGCTGCTGCCATGAGTGGTTTTAAACCATCCAGATAATAAAGGTCTTTCGTCCTTAGACGTGAAAATTCACCTCTATCGCCCCCGGATACTGCTCCGCTCGTTCCGATTCTACGGAGTGGGAGGCATCATCCTATGTTTTTAAAGACGAAGAGCGATACATTTTCTCATGGAACCCTGGGAAGCTATCGCATCCAAGAAGGAATATGAAGACCTCACTGTAATCAAAGCACCTGTGCCAGTGTACAATGCGGACAACTACGCTACCGGTTTCCAGAAGTGCAAGGAGAACCTCTGCGGACACTACAACACCAACTGGGGATGCAACCCCGGCGGCATGAGGAACGTGGAGGAGTACTACAAGGACATCGACTACGTCATCCTGATCCACAGGACCTTCGAGGCGGACTGGAAGGACAAGGAGCTCATGGTCTCCATCTCCAACGACATGCAGCGCACCGTCAGACGCATGGTCATCGAACTGAGGGACAACGGCGTGGAGTGCGACGGATACATGGACGGCCCCTGCACGTACTGCGGCGAATGCGCATATCCCGACCCCTGCAGGTTCCCCGACATGATCATCCCGTCGGTATCCGTCCTGGGCATCGGGCTCGAGGATTACTTCGAATCGTTCGGCGAGTCGTTCAAATTCGAACAGGGCAAGGTCACCCTCTACGGCTTCATTTTCGTTAAGAAGAGCGCGTAATATTTTTTAACATAAGGCCGATAGACCGCCGAAGGCCTGACAATGGATTTGAAGACCGTTAGAGACGTTGCCAAATTCGCCCACATCGATCTAACTGATGAGGAGGCGGAGAGATACTGCAAGGACCTGGGGGACATCCTCAGCTACTTCGAGCTGCTCAATGAGGCTCCGGAGTGCAACGAGCGCGGCGTCAATCCGATCAAGGTCGAGGACATAACGAGGGACGACGTCCCCAAGGTGGAGTTCGACGCCGACGAGCTCCTGAGGGACATGGACACCTACGAGAGATACGTCAGGGGGCCGAGGCTTTCATGACGATGGATTCTATCCTCTCGGACCTCAAGGCCATCAACGACAAGTACCAGATGTTCCACGCGATGACATCCGACACGGAGGCTGGCGATGCCAAGTTCCTGTTCTCAGCGAAGGACAACCTGACATCCATGGACATGGAGACCTGCGCGGGCTCCAGGATCCTGGAGGGATACCACCCGGTGTTCGACGCGACATGCATCGACAAGATCAGGAAGGCCGGCGGGAAGCTCATCGGGAAGACCAACATGGACGAGTTCGGATTCGGAACGTTCTCCACGAACTCGGGATTCGAGATCCCCAGGAACCCCTTCGACCTGGAGAGGGCCTGCGGAGGTTCGTCCGGAGGGTCCGCGTGTGCGGCGTCCGTCATCGAGGACCATGTGTCCCTGGGGGTCTCCACGGGAGGTTCCATCTGCTGTCCCGCATCGTTCTGCGGTGTGTACGGCATAGCGCCCACCTACGGGCGCGTATCCAGATACGGCCTCATCGACTACGGGAACTCGCTGGACAAGATCGGCGTCCTCTCGCAGAAGGCGACCGACCTGAAGAAGTTCATGGAAATGATAGCCGGCAAGGACGAGAGGGACCCCACATCGATGGTCCAGCCGGAGTTCAGGACCGCCTACCGCAGGATGGGTTCCGTCGCCGTCCCGAAGGAGGGCATCGAAGGACTGTCCAAGGAGGTCGAGTCCGCGTTCAAGTCAGCGCTGGAGGACCTCAGGTCAATGGGCGTGGACGTGGACTACGTCGACATGCCCTCGCTCAAGTTCGCCATGCCGGCGTATTACGTCCTGGCGACATCCGAGGCGTCCACGAACCTAGCCAGGTATGTGGGCATGAGATACGGTCACCAGGAGGGCGACCACTCGCTCAAGTTCGACGATTATTTCACAGCGGTCCGTTCCCAGTACTTCGGGGACGAGGCCAAGAGGAGGATCCTGCTCGGGACCTTCACCCGTATGGCCGGATTCGGAGGAAGGCACTACGCCAAGGCCAGGGAGGTCAGGCAGGTCGTCATCAACGATTACAAGAGGGTGCTGGAGACCCACGATGCGGTCCTCGCGCCCACGATGCCGTTCACGGCACCCAGGTTCGACGACATCTCGAAGATGTCGGCACTGGATTCGTACAAGGCCGATTATCTCACCGTCCCGGCGAACCTCGCCGGAACGCCCCATCTGTCCGTCCCGTGCGGATACGACTCCAACGGCATGCCGGTCGGCATGCAGTTCGTCGCGGACCACTGGAACGAGGATGTCCTGTTCTCCGTCGCGGAGGACTGGGAGAAGCAGTTCGACCTCAGGAGACCGGAGGTGTCGATATGAAGATCGGATTGGAGTGCCACGTGCAGCTCCCGACCAAATCCAAGATGTTCTGCTCCTGCCCGACCGAGGACTGCGAGTTCCCGAACACCTACGTCTGCCCCACATGTCTCGGGATGCCCGGATCCAGGCCCGTCCTGAACAGGCAGGTCCTGGTGTACGGTATCATGATCGCCAAGATGCTCAACTGCGAGATCAACGACACCACATGGTTCGCCAGGAAGACCTACTTCTATCCCGACATGTCCAAGAGCGTCCAGATCACGCAGTACGACAACCCCATCGGGGAAAGAGGAGTCTACTACCTCGACGGCAAGAAGCCCATCAGGATCACCCGTATCCACATCGAGGAGGATCCTGGAAGCACCAAGAGGACCGCCGACCTCACATCCCTCGTGGACTACAACAGATCGGGTGTTCCCCTTGCCGAGATCGTGACAGAGCCAGACATCGCGAATCCTGCAGAGGCGAGACAGTTCCTGACGCAGATGATCGGGGACATCAAGCACCTGCTCCAGATCCCTGCGGACCTGGAATGGGAGGTCAAATGCGACTGCAACATCTCCGTGGGCACCGAGAGGGTCGAGATCAAGAACGTCACCGGACTCAAGAACGCGGAGAAGGCACTCCACTCGGAGATGGTCAGACAGATCGCCATGATCAAGGCCAAGAAGAAGATCGTCAGGGAGACCAGGAGGTACGACCCCGACAGGGACGTCACCATCAGCATGAGGGTCAAGGAGTTCGAGGACCAGTACGGTTACATCGATGAGCCAGACCTCGGAATCTATCACATCAGGGAACTCGCCGACTCCATCAGGATCGACGAGAGCCCCCAGAACAAGATCCTTAGACTGTCATCGCAGTACGGCATCGACCAGAAGATGGCCAAGCAGCTCGTGAACACGTCAATGGACCTGGCGGACCTGTTCGAGGATGTCGCCAAGGACTTCGGAGTGGCCGATGCGGTGAAGTGGGTCGGAGGACCCATAAGCGCCAACTGGCGTGCGATGGAAGAGCGCGACGGGGAGGTCGACCTGTCCAGACTGAAGGATTTCATCAGGGACTTCGCAGACGGTAAGATCACCGACACCCAGTGCGCCATTGAGATCAAATCCTACATGACCGGTGTGGACGCATCCGCCGCACAGGAAGAGTCTGCGGGCCTGGAGGCCCTGATCAACGGATTCCTCGACGAGAACCCCAGGATCGTCTCCGACTACCAGAAGAACGACAAGGCGGCCAACCAGGTCATCGGATTCGTCATGAAGCAGACCGGAGGCAGATACTCCTCCGCAGAGGTCGTGGAGACCGCCAAGAAGCTCATCGAGGCAAGGTTCTGAAACACATGGGCGAAAGCCCACATTCTATTACTGAGTGATATCGAAATTTATTATCCTATTCGATTATTATAATAACATATATTAATACAGATATATTTTTATATTATATTCTATTATTTCTTATCATTATGCCTGACGATTACCATAATAAACTCGACTATTCCAAATTCAGACCCGTCGGATATCCTGTAAGGCATAAGCGCAAGATACCTTTCCAACCAACGCTATCTCTACCTCTTGAATATCGCGAAATGCTCCATGAGATCAGAAAACTGGACTCGATGCTTGACGGTTTTGTGCTAGGTTCTGAGGATTATTTGGAATTGGTAAAGGATGCGTATTCGAATAACATCCACTGGTCCACAAAGATTGAAGGCAACCAGCTCTCCCTTGAAGAAGTTAAAAGACTGACAACAAGATTTACCAGAGGCGAATATATAGAAGTTAACAACGGACCCACACAAGAAATTCTCAATCACCTATACTCGTTCTTTGCCAAGAGGGAATTGAGTCTCCCCTGGGATACAAACGTTGTGAAAAATGTTCATTCGATTCTGATGAAAGATGTCAACGATAATATTGCTCCCGGAGTTTTCAGAAACGAAGAAGCCAGTGTAGTTGGATCCGACGGGACGGAATACTTCATCGCATGTCCTCCTCAGAGCATAGAAGTCGAGCTAGAATCTCTGGTCGAATGGTTGAACAACTCGCCGTATGATGAGATTGTGACTGCGACAATATTCTTCCACGAATTTGAGAGCATACATCCGTTCAAAGATGGTAACGGAAGGACGGGGCGCACACTATTCCAGATCCTCATGCAGGAATTGGGTCTGAAAAACTGCAGATTATGCAAATTCGAGAAGGAGATGCTGTCTGATTCCGGCACATACTATGATCTTTTAGCATTCGCAGATTCCACTGGATCATATTCTCAGATGATCATGTACTTCACTGAGTCGCTGCTCAAGGCATATAGGGATGCAGTTTTGGTTTTCAAAGAGAAGGACCGCTTGAGCGACATGGATGAAAACACACGTGCGATTGTCCATAAGATCAAAGAAGTGAAATCGTTCACTTTCAATGAAGCTTGCACATGGATACCTGGAATCGGAAATCAAACACTCAGGAGTAAGCTAGACAAACTGATTGAAATGGATATTCTGGAAAAACACGGAAAGACAAAGTCCATGAGATACTCGTTCAAAGACCCTTTAAGGATAATAACAATAGAATGATTAGATACAAAAGTTACTCATCCTGACATATCCCTTTTTCAATATCATGATGATTTCATCCCATGCAATTCGAAGACGTTATCAAATCCAGATACTCCGTGAGGAAGTACAGCGACAGGCCCGTCGAGGATGAGAAGCTCCAGAAGATCCTCGAGACTGGCAGGCTCGCCCCCACTGCGAAGAACATGCAGGGACAGCACGTATATGTGGTGAAATCACCCGAGGCCAGGAAGAAGTTCGACAGGGAATGGTGCATGCATTTCGATGCACCCATCGTACTGATCATTGCCATGAGGCACGACCTCGAATGGGTCAGCCACTTCTCCGGTAAGAACCGCGGGGAGACCGATGCCGCGATCGTCACCGACGAGATGATGCTGCAGGCACACGCCCTCGGACTCGGCACCTGCTGGGTGGGGTGGTTCGATCCCGCGAAGGTCAAGGAAACGTTCAACCTCCCAGAGGATGAGACGGTCTACAACCTTCTCCCGCTGGGGTATCCCGCGGACGACTGCAAACCCGGTCCGATGCACTCATCCAGGAAACCCCTGGACGAAACCGTGACCTTCCTTTGAAGAACGGGATCGGGGCCATTGGCCCCCAATCCCTCAATAGAATTCCGAAGTCTGTTTTTCTGCCGTGATGAGGATGGATGACTGGTGAAGTCTCTCCTTCGCCTCATCGCAGATCTTGTGTATATCCTGGATCGAGACCCCGACTAGGACGTACACCAGCGAGTTCTCGTGGGCCACGGTGCCGTCGTCATAGGTGTAGGCCCCGTTCGCCATGTAGCGTGTGAGACCGTCGGAATACTTCAGTACGATCTCATCCACCCATCCTGCGGCCTCCTCCGGATCGTAGTCCTCGTGGGTTATGGAATCGTTCAGTCCTATGTACAGGGAGTATGAGTCCTCCTGTCCGCCGTTGCCGACCATACCGTATATCACAACACCCGCGATGACGACCTCAAATGCCAGCATCACGGCTATGATGATCATGATGTTCTTGTTTTCCATGGTGACGAATCGTCATGTCGGAAATAATGATTTCTTGCCTTCCGGCCAAGTATCGATGATAGACAGGGGCCCGAAGGCCCTGAAATGTTTCACTCCTCGGGAGTGTCTTCGTACTCCGAGAGGTCCAGGTCCTCGCCCGCGAGGGATATGATCTGGAGCTCCTCGAGCTTGTCGTCGTCGACCTTCGACGGGGAACCGTCCAGCAGAGACACCGCCCTCTTGTTCTTGGGGAATGCGATGACGTCCCTGATGGAATCCTTGTTCAGGAGGATGGCGCAGATCCTGTCGATTCCGATGGCGATACCTCCGTGGGGAGGCGCACCGTAACTGAGCATCTCGACGAAGTATCCGAAGTTCCTCTGGATCCTCTCGTCGTCGAGACCGAGCTTGTGGAAGACCTCGATCTGCTTCTCTGCGTTGTGGATACGCAGCGATCCCGATCCGAGCTCGTTGCCGTTCAGACAGAGGTCGAAGCATGCTCCTCCGACGTAGTCGTCGTCTAGGTCGTTCTCGGGGAGGACGAACGGGTGGTGGAACGCGTCGTACTTGCCGGACACGGGGTCTATCTCGAACATGGGGCACTGGTCCATCCAGAAGAACTGGAACTCGTTCTCGGGGACAAGACCCAGATCCTCTGCGATCTTCTTCCTGAGGAACCCTCCGCCCTCGTATGTGGACTTCCAGGGTCCCGCGATGATGAATATGAGGTCACCCTCCTCGGCGCCCATTGTCTTCTTGATGTTCTCGAGGATCTCGGGCGTGAAGTACTTGACGATGTTGGATTCGAGCTGGCCGTTGACGCATCTCATCCATGTGAGACCGCCCAGGCCGACCTTCTTTGCATATGCGATGTAACGGTCGACGTCGTTCCTTCCGATCTTCTCTCCAGCCACATCGGCCTTGAGGTTGATTCCGGCGACGATGCCGCCCTTCTCCAGGATGTTCTGGAAGATCTTGTACGGGGCGTCCCTGACGACCTCGGTGAGCTTGACGAACTCGAGTCCGTACCTCATATCGGGTTTGTCCGATCCGAACCTCTCCATCGCGTCGCGGTAGGCGATGTGCGGGAAAGGCGTCTTGAGCTCCTTGTTGTAGAGTCCCTTCCAGATGTAGGACATCAGTCCCTCCATCATGTCCTGGATGTCCTTCATGTCGACGAAGGACATCTCCAGGTCCAGCTGGGTGAACTCGGGCTGGCGGTCCTTACGCGAATCCTCGTCGCGGAAGCACCTTGCGACCTGATAGTAACGGTCCATGGAGGCGACCATGAGCATCTGCTTGAACTGCTGGGGCGACTGCGGGAGGGCGTAGAACGTTCCCGGGTGGATCCTCGACGGGACGATGTAGTCCCTGGCACCCTCGGGGGTGGACCTTCCCAGGATGGGGGTCTCGATCTCAAGGAAGCCGTTCTGCTCCAGATACTGCCTGGCCAGATGCACGAGCTTGCTCCTGAAGACCATCGCGTTGATCATCTCGGTCCTCCTGAGGTCCAGATACCTGTACTTGAGCCTGGTGTCCTCGTTGGGGAGCACTCCCTCCTTCTGGTCGCCGATCTCGAACGGCGGGATGGCGCATGTGTTGAGGAGCTCCGCCCCTGTGATAAGGACCTCGATCTGTCCCGTCGGGTTCCTGGCATCCTCTGTGCCCTCGACCCTATTCCTTACGATTCCGTCGATGGAGATGACGCATTCGCGGGTGAATGTATTGATCACGTCGCTCAGCTGTTTCGCATCACAGCCTGCCGGAAGGTCCTGAGGGTCGAAAACGACCTGGGTGATCCCGTACCTGTCGGCAAGGTCGATGAACTGCACCCCGCCGTGGTCCCTGGAAAACCTGACCCATCCCTGCAGGCAGACCTTCTTCCCCAGATCGGAGACCCTAAGTTCGCCACAGGTGTTCGTTCTTCTCATAAGAGCGCCTCTAATTACAGTCGCACGCTACTATTAAGGACCTATAAATAAAAAGTGCCGAAAAGAGCCAACGTTATTATGGCTGGAAAGTATCGTCGCAGCAGATACGATGACCGATGAGATCTTCAGATTCGACGGATACATTTTCGATTTCGAGGCCCATGTGGTCTCGGTCAAGGGTGACGAGGTCATCCTGGACTGCACCGCGTTCTATCCGGGAGGCGGTGGCCAGGTCTGCGACACCGGAATGATCCGCAACTGCAAGGTCAAGGAGGTCTTCTACAACAAGGAAGGGGACATCGTCCACGTCTGTCCGGGCAACGACCTCAAGGAGGGCGACACCGTATGGTGCGCCGTGGACTGGGACAGACGCTACGACCTCATGCAGGGACACACGGGGGAGCACCTCCTGTTCGGATCCCTCCAGAGGCAGTGCGAGGAACTCAACATCGTGAAGATCTACATCTCGCCAGAGAGCAAGTACGTCATCGTGGACAGGGACCTCACCTGGGAGCAGATCAGGGCCGCCGAGGAGTTCGCCAACAAGGCGATTGCGGACAACCTGTCTGTCACCCACAGCATCATGGACAGGGATGACCCAGAGCTCGAAAAGGTGAGGATCAAGCTGGACAAGATCGGCGAGGACGAGGAGATCACCGTCGTGGCCATCGGGGACATCGACTACTCCGCATGCAGCGGCGTCCACGTCCTCGAGACATCGGAGCTCGGCATGCTCATCGTCGACCGCAAGGTCAAGGCCGGGAAGGAAGGATACGAGATCCACTTCAAGGTCGGGGAGGCCGCGAAGGCATCCTCCATCGAGCTGTCCAACATCGCACTGGAGGTCATCGACGCCATCGGATGCAAGAACGAGGACGCACCCAAGGCCGTCAGCAACATGAAGCAGGAGCTGGAGCTGAAGAACAAGCTCCTCAAGGACGCCACCAAGCTCATGATGAAGGGAATCGCACCGGAGAACGTCAGCGGCGTGGACGTCTACTCGGCGGTCATCCCCGGAGGTGACAGAAACGCCCTGAACGATGCCATGGAATCCATCAGGTCCAAGGGCGGAGTGGCAGCATTCGTATCAGTATCTGGCACATTGTCGGTGATGCTCGCATCCGGAACACAGAAGGTCGACTGCAGGACCATCCTCTCCGATGTGCTCAAGGGCTTCGAGGGCAGGGGAGGGGGCAAGCCCGACTTCGCTCAGGGCGGCGTCCCCGACGTGTCCAAGGCCGAAGAGGTCCTCCAGGCGCTGGTGTCCGCCGTAAGGACAGTTTTAAATCGAAGCCATCAGATGGGGTGACCATGTCCGGCGGAATGAGAATGAATCCTCGTCAGATGCAGAAGGCCATGAAACAGATGGGCATCAAGCAGTCCAACGTCGAGGGTGTCGTCGAGGTCGTCATCAGGACCAAGAACAACGATATCGTCATCAGGAATGCGGAAGTGGTCTGCATCGAGATGAACGGTACCAAGAGCTACCAGGTCTCTGGACAGGAGAGCATCAGGGCGGCCGCTGCCTCTTCGGATGAGGGTGCGGCACCACAAGTCACATTCGAAGATGCGGACATAGAGCTCGTCATGAGTCAGACCAACTGCGACAGGGACAAGGCAATCGCGGCCCTCGCAGCGACGGACGGGCAGCCGGCGGAGGCCATACTCAAGATTATGACGGAGTGATCCAGATGTGCCTAGCTATTCCCGGGAAGATTGTAAAGATCGAGGGCGACATGGCCGACGTCGATTTCGGCGGAGTCACCAGGAAGGCCAACATGTCCATGGTCGACGCGGAGGTCGGCATGTGGGCTGTCATCCACGCAGGGTTCGCCATCCAGATCATGGATGAAGAGGATGCTCAGGAGACCATCAGGCTCTGGAACGAGGTCCTCGAGAGCGACAAGACGACGTTCTGCTGAACGCTCATCACAAACGTTTTATACTTCTCTCATATCCCCTGTATTGGCATGACGGCCATAGCGGCGGAGTCACACCCGGTCCCATTCCGAACCCGGCAGTAAAGCCCGCCCGCGTACCTGTCTGTACTGTATTGCGCAAGTGTACGGGAACTCAGGCACGCTGTCAGCCACTTTTCCACTCTCATCCGATGGACCAGGGTCTCGATCTTTCGACGATTGCGACCACCTACATTATTATTTAAGGAGTGAATCTCCGCAATGATGATTCTAATCAAGCTTGGCGGGAGCGTCATTACGGACAAGTCGCGCTACAAGGTCTTCGACCAGGAGACCACCGCCAGGTTGTGCAAGGAGATAGCGTCCTCCGGCAAAGGGGTCATGATCGTCCACGGGGCCGGTTCCTTCGGGCACATGCTCGCAAAGAAATACTCGCTCCAGCTCGGACTCCAGGACTTCAGCCAGGTGCCCGCGGTGGCCCAGGTCCAGCACGACGTCAGGGAGCTGAGCCTCATGGTCGTGGAGGAACTGATCAAGGTCGGCCTTCCCGCGGTATCGGTCCCTCCGGGATCCTGTTTCGTCATGGACAACGGGAAACTCATCGTCAAGGACGACGAGGCGATCAGGCGTCTGGCGCACATCGGCGTCATGCCCGTCATGTTCGGGGATGTGGTCGCGGACCGTTCCAAGGAGTTCGGGATCTGCTCCGGCGACCAAGCCATGGAAGTCCTTGCCAAGATATTCAAACCGGACAAGGTCGTATTCGTCTCAGATGTGGACGGGCTCTACACCGCGGACCCGAAGACCCACCCGGATGCCGAACTGATCGAGAACGTGGACGGCTCATCGCTGGACAAGGTCGACACCAAGACCTCCACAGTGGACGTCACCGGAAGCATCAGGGGCAAGATAGAAGAGATGATCAAGATCTGCGGAGGCAGCGCCGAGTGCGTACTTGTCAACGGCACTGTCCCGGGAAGATTGGAGGCCCTCCTCAGAGGGGAGGACGTAATATGCACAAAGGTCAGACCGTGATACAATGACTATCAAGGACAGGAAAGCGGACCACATCAGGATATGCAAGGAGGAGCGCGTGGCCCCAGGCTACTGCTACTGGGACGACATCAGGCTCGTCCACGATTCCCTGCCGGAACTGGACGCCGACGACATCGACATGAGCTGCAACCTCTTCGGCAAGGACCTGGAGTTCCCGCTCATCGTCACGGCCATCACCGGCGGTTTCACCGGGGCGAAGAAGATCAACGCCAACATCGCGGAGGCCTGCGCCGAGCTCGGCATCGGAATGGGTGTCGGCAGCGAGAGGGCCGGCGTCATGGGCGTGTCCGAGAACAGCTACAGCGTGATCAAGGACTACGACGTCCCACTGGTCATCGGCAACCTCGGAGCGGTCCAGCTGGTCCCCCAGAAGAGCGGGAAGATGTACGACGAGGACATGATCGAGAGGGCGATCGACCTCGTGAACGCGGATGTACTTGCAGTTCACCTCAACCCCCTCCAGGAGATGGTCCAGCCCGAGGGCGACACCAACTTCAGGGGATGCTACGACGCGATCCGCGACCTCGCCCGCAAGGGCCCGGTCATGGTCAAGGAGACCGGAGCAGGCATGTCCAAGAGGGTCATCGACAGGCTCAAGGGGATCGGCGTGCAGGGGATAGACATCGCCGGCATGGGAGGCACCAGCTTCTCGGCGGTGGAGTTCTACCGCGCACTGGAGAGCGGCGACGAGGAGATGACGAACGTCGGGGACACGTTCTTCGACTGGGGCATACCCGCACCGGCATCGCTCGCACAGACCAGGGACTGCGGCATGCAGGTCATCGCATCCGGAGGGATCCTCGACGGTATCCACGTGGCATCGGCGATCGCCATGGGTGCGGATGCGGCCGGTATCGCGAACGTGATCCTCAAGGAGGCCACGGAGTCCGCGGAGGCCGTGAAGAAGAAACTCATTATCATAAAGCAGGAACTCAGGACGGCCATGCTGCTGACCGGTTCCCAGAACGTCAAACAGCTTTCCAACGCCAAGTACGTGGTGCTCGGCGAGACCAAGGATTGGATGGATCAACTATGATGGACGCCAAAGAATACCTGAAGAAGATGTCCGCGGAACTTGACGGACCTATCAAGAGCTATATCGGGGACGAGGAGCCCAAAGTCCTCATGGATGCGTCCAGGCAGTATCCGTACGCCGGGGGGAAGAGGATGCGTCCGGCAATGGCGGTCGCATGCTGCAGGGCGGTCGGAGGGGATGCCTCCAAGGCCGTGCCCCTGGCGGTCGCCATCGAGTACATACACAACTTCACCCTGGTCCACGACGACCTCATGGACGGGGACGACAAGCGCAGGGGGATGACCACCATCCACGTCGGATACGGCATGCCCACCGCGATCCTCGCAGGCGATGCACTGTTCGCGAAAGCGTACCAGATCATCGCGAACCTCGATGTGCCAGCAGAGAAGATGAGGGACACTCTGAAGTATGTCAGCCAGGCCGTCTGGGATCTCGCCCGCGGTCAGCAGATGGACATCAACAACGAAGGTCAGATCGTCTCTGAGGAGGTCTATCTGGAGACCATCAAGCTGAAGACCAGCGTCCTCTTCGCGGCAGCGGCCGCGGGCGGGGCTATCATCGGCGGTGCCACCCCAGAGGAGGTCAAGGCGATCAACGAGTACGCCATCGAGCTCGGACTCGGATTCCAGATGTTCGACGACTATCTCGGCGTCGCAGGTGATTCCAGCAAGACCGGGAAGTCCGTCGGGAACGACATCCGCAAGGGAAAGTGCACCTGCATGGTCACCCACACCATCTCCTCGCTGAAGGACCCCAAGCTCCTGGAGGAGTTCAAGTCCATCCTCGGCAACCCCGACGCGACGGACGCACAGTGCGCCCGCGCCAAGCAGATCATGGACGAGGCCGGAGCGATCAAGTACAACCTGGACATGGCCAAGCAGAAAGTCGAGAACGCGATCGCGAAGATCCAGTTCCTGCCCGAGAGCGAGGACAAGGAATTCATGATCGCATTGGCAAGATACGCCGTGGACAGAGAAGTCTGATCAGATATCCGAAATCCCGGATTCGGTGATACGGTACAGCGCAGTCCTTCCCTCGGGAAGGCTCCTGTGCTTCATTATTACGGCCGCACGGCGGCCCTCAGTCCTCTTGTCGAGACGGATGATGGTCTTCGCGTTGTGATGCAGCGCATGGCCTCCGAGGAACTCCACTCCGCCGTTGGTGATGTTGGAGTAGACCTGCGATGTCAGCATGACCGCGATCTCATACTGCCTCGCCATGTTCAGCAGCGTCTCGGTCTGCCTTATGAAATCGTTCCTCACGTAGCTGTCCTCGTAGTTGAGGCGGTAGAACATCGTGAGCGAGTCGATGATGACCAATTCGATTGTGCCAGCAGCCGCGAGTTTCTCGACCTTGTCGATACGGTCGGACTGCTCCGTGAAGCTGTGTACCTCGAAGATGAGAAGGTTCTTTATGGCGTCCTCGTGACCCACAAACACCTGTCCGAGACGCTCCGAGGACAGTCCCTCCGAGTCTATGTACGCGACCTTCACGCCCTTCAGCGCGACGTTGCGTGCCAGCTGCAGACACACATTGGTCTTGCCGGCACCGGCCTCTCCATAGATCAGCGTGACGCTGCCCTTCTCGATCCCCCCGCCTAGGAGCTGATCGACCTGGGAGCATCCCAGAGGTATCCTATCCACGCAGGCCCATCGCTATGGCGGATTATAATTATTGCATCAAAAGTTGAATCGGGGGTCTCCCCCCGTGAAAGGTTTCAGTCTTCCTTCTTGTCGTCCTCGGATGAGGACTCCTTGACAGGCTTAACGTCGCTGAGGCTGTAGTCGACTCCGTCCTGGTACTGTTCGCCCTTGGCGGCGTACATCGGGATGGCCATGATGAACATGACTCCGATGATGATCAGGACTATGACCACGATCGCTCCCACGATGACGAGGACCAGGTTCATGAATGCCTCGAGGACCGCGGGATCCGACAGTACCCAGATGGCGAGCGCGATCAGTATGATAACTCCGATCGCGGACTTTCCGGTCCCGGCCTTCTTCATGTTGCGTGCTTCGTTAACCATTTCAATCACCTTCAGTTGTTGCTGGGCAGATAGGGGATCAGTGCGTTCGCGAGGTCTCCGAGGGTCATCGACTGGATGACGATCTTTCCGGGTCCGGTGAGCGTGGTGACAAACAGTCCCTCCCCTCCGAACATCGCGGTCTTGATTCCTCCGGCCGAGGAGATGTCGTAGCTGACGGACTCCTCCCATGCCACTGCGTTGGATGTGGAGACCTTGTAGACTTCGCCGGGCTTGAGCTCGACCACGTTGAGGTCACCGCATGCGTTGATGAATGCCATTCCCGTTCCCGAAAGCTTCTGGAGGATCAGTCCCTCTCCTCCGAAGAAAATCGATCCGATCTTCTTCTGGAAGGCCATATCCAGCTTCACGGTGGGCTCGGATCCCAGATATCCTGTCTTCTGGACGATCCAGCTTCCCTTGCTGACATCGATGTCGAGGATCTTTCCGGGGACGCTTCCGCCCAGTCCCACGACACCCGTGCTGTTCTCAGGCCTGTATTTGACGAGGAACAGAGAGGATCCGGAGAGGGAACGTTTGATTCCCGCGAAGAGTCCTCCCTCCATCACAGCTTCCATTCTCATGTTGCCAGTCATGTACGCCATGGCACCGGCTGTCGAGCTGAGCTCCTCTCCGGGGCTGAGCTCCACGTTCACGAACTGGAGGTTGTCTCCTGTGATTGTGTACTTCATTTATATCGGAAGTGAATTGAAGTACACAGAAAAAAGACTTGTGATACGATGATGAATGAATCGCCTATCCACGGAGCAGAGGCCACGGTGTCCATCGGAGAGTATCTGGGACGCAGGGCGCTGGTCAAGATCAGACCCCCCAAATCGTACAGGCTGCCCGAGATAGACGCACGCATCCGCAACCTCAGGACCCGCAACGAGGCGAGGATCATGAAGGATGCGAGGGACGCCGGCGTCAGGACGCCCTGCATCTATGACATCGATCTCAAGGAGTGCTCCATCGTCATGGAGTACATAGAGGGGAAGGCTGTCAAGGAGGTTCTGGACGAACATCCCGAAAGGGCCGACGAGATTTGCAGGAAGATCGGTGCGGCGGTCGCCAGGATGCATTCGGCAGGGATCTGCCACGGGGACCTGACCACATCCAACATGATCATGGAAGGGGACGACATATGCTTCATTGATTTCTCGATGGGCTGCGTCAAGGCGGACCTGGAGGACATCGGTGTGGACTTCAGACTACTGGAGAGGGCGTTCAGCTCCGCGCACGTGGGTCTGGAATCGTCGTTCGAGGTCCTCACGGAGGAATACTTCTCCGACATCCCCGACGCGAAAGCGGTCAAGAGGAAGCTCACGGACATCAAGAACAGGTGCAGATACACATGAAGCTAAAGGTCATCACATCCAACCCAGGCAAGGTCGCGGAGTTCCAGAAGGCGTTCGACGATCTCGGCATCGAGATGGAGCACTGCAGGATACCCTACGACGAGGTCCAGACCAGCGACCTCAGGGAGGTCGTCGAGAAGGGCATGGATGCCCTCATATCTCAGGGCGTCAGGGACTTCATCATCGACGACACGGGACTCTTCATCGATTCGCTGAAAGGATTCCCCGGCGTGTGGTCGGCGTATGCTCAGAAGACCATAGGCAACGATGGCATCCTCAAGCTCATGGAAGGATGTGAGGCCCGTGATGCGGAATTCAGGTGCTGTATAGGGTGCGACATCAACGGCGAACGCATAATCGTCGTCGGCGTATGCCGCGGTGAAATAACGAAGTACCAGACAGGTCAGGACGGGTTCGGTTTCGACCCCATTTTTTCACACGACGGTGAGCACACGTTCGCCGAGATCACAGTGGACGAGAAGAACAAGGTGTCCCACCGCGGAAAAGCGATCGGACTGCTCATCGGTGAATTGAAAAAGAGGGGTTTCTGAAATAGTTTTCAGAACTGCATCGTGATGATGCAGATCGCCAGTGCCATCGCCAGGTAGATGATGTAGTTACCGGCCATGGACTTGATGTCCATCAGCTCGGGGTGGAGTCCGAGGATGGCCGCGACCTTCTTGATCATGAACATGACTGCGAACGAGATGAGCGTCGCGATGACTGACATGAGGTTCCAGTCTCCGCTGACCATCGGGTAGTTCTTGATCAGGATGCCGGTGACGACTCCGACGATGAGCGCAAGGACCATTGCCACTGCGAAGACCTTCGTGCTGTAGATCTCCTTGAGGATGAACTCCCTCTCGTTGAACTCGGTAGGGGAGAACTCATACTCCTCCTCGGGCTCTTCGGTTATGCGCCTCTTCTTTTTTGCCATCGCGTCCGCATCCTTACTTTAAACTTAAAGCTTTTGGGTCTCGCTGCCGAACTTCTCCCTGGAATACTTCAGGGCCTCGATGACCGGCAGGGGCTCTCCCAGAAGGAAGGTCTCCAACGCTCCTCCGCCCGTGCTGACGTACGAGAAACGGTCGGCCAGGTCGAACTTCTCCGCCGCGCCTCCGGTGTGTCCGCCTCCGATGACGGACTGTCCGCCGCTGTCGACCATGGCGGTCATCAGCACGCGGGTGCCTATGGCGAAGTCTGGCTTCTCGATCATGCCGGCGGGGCCGGACATGAACGATGTCCTGGAGGACCTTATGACCTTGGCGAACTTCTCGGCGGATGCATCACCGATATCGAGCGCTGGTTCTTTTGTCGGGAGGTCCCCGATGTTGACCGATACGCGCTTGCCGTCCCTTTCGACCGCGACGTCCACGGGGAGGAGGATCCTCTGTCCGTACTTGGACATCACATCCTTGGCGGCCTGGAGGTTCTCGGGTGTGAGCTCCTCCGACAGGATCTGAGAACTGGCCTCACCGATGTCGACGCCCCTCGCGAGGAGGAACGCGTTGCCTGCGAGACCCGTGAGTATGACGGTGTCGGCGGTGTTGTTGCCGAGCACCCTGTCAATCATGATGGACACGTCCCCGAACTTGGCCCCTCCCAGTATGAACACCGAGGGCCGGCGGGGGTTCTCGAAGATTGACTTCAGCGCGGACATCTCCTTGGCCATGAGCCTTCCGGATGCGGAAGGGATCCTGGCGGGGAATCCGACCAGGGAGCACTGCGACCTGTGGGATGCTCCGAACGCATCGCAGACGTAGTAATCGATGAGCGGCGCAAGCTTCTGGACGATCTCTCCCTGGGAATGCATCTGCATGTCGCCCTTGGCGGTCTCGCTGTCGATCGCCCTGACGTTGCCGAGGAGAAGGACCTCTCCCGGCTGGAGCGCCTTGATCGCCTTCACGGCCTCGTCCCCGAGCACATCGTCGACGTACTTGACAGCGGCGTTGAGATGCTTGGAGAGGTGCTCCGCGTGCTGTTCGAGGTTGATGAAGTCCCACTTGTCCTTCCTGCTCTGATGTGCCAGGATGACCAGCTTGGCCTTCTTCCCCATCAGTTCCCTGATGGTGGGGACGACCCTCCTGATCCTCGAATCGTTGACGATCTTCAGGGTCTGCTTGTCGAGGGGACAGTTGATGTCCACCCTCAGGAGGACGGTCTTGTCCCTGTAGTTGAAATCCTCGAGCGTGTTGAAGTCCTTGGACATCTTCCGACCTTCAGTGAAGGATTCCCATCGCCTTGTTCGTCTTGGCCTGGGATGCTGCCGCGTCCTGCTCGAGCTTGCACATGGACCTGATGCAGTCCACGTTCTCGGGGATCACATCGGATTCCTGGTGGACCGCCTGGTAGTAGTACAGTGTGTTACCGACGACCTTGACGCCGTCCTCCCACACCACGATCTCGTACATGTCTGACCTGTCGCGCCCGAGCTCCCTCGCCAGCTCCATGATGTTGGCGGTGCTCTTGATGCCGTCCTTGCTCTTGACCAGCCTGACGCGGGGTGCGTTCCTTAATACCTCCAGGACATCCTCTGTCTTGACCTCGGTGGAGAGCTGTACGACCACCGTGTGCAGGTGCATGAGGGTAGTGGATGCCTTGACCGCCATGGTGCTGATGTTCAGCCAGGGCATGATGCTCTGGACATCCGGTCCGTGGTGGGTCGGGAGCTTGACCGAAGGCTCGAGTGCGTTGATGGGTCCGGTCTTCGCGTCGCCGGGGTCGGCCGCACGCCTTACGATGGTGACGAAGGCGTTCTTGATCTTGAACTTCTTGTCCAGCGGGTTCAGGGTCCTCAGGAGTCCGGTCGTGTTGCATGACACCACACGGGAGAGCTGAGCTCCCCAGGACTCGGAGTAGTTCGCTGTGGAATTGAAGGATATGCCTGTGAGCGCGTGGTCCTCTCCTCCCTGGAAGATTGCCTTGACGCCTGCGGCCTGGTACTTCGCCTTGTACTCCTCGCCCACGTTACCGGGGGTGCAGTCCACGACGATGTCGACCTTCTTGAGCAGGTCATCTATGGTTCCGCTGACCTCGATGCCGGCATCCTTGAATGCCTGGACGCTCTCCGCGGGGACGTACAGACCGTATCCCTTCTCGATGGCGGATCTCGCCTCGAACGAAGGTCTGGTCTTTGTGACCCCAACCAATTCCATGTCGTCCTGCGCCGCAACAGCCGTTGCGACCCTCTTTCCGATGGTTCCGAAACCGTTGACTCCGACCCTGATCTTCGCCATGATGATAACCTACTCGGGGCATCGTGCTGGTCCATAATAAACTATCGCGACTGGGTGCCTAACGTTGTTACGGACGGATTGAATACGGCGTGAAAACGTCTATATCGGACCGCACGTTGACGTGCTCAGAGATCCGGCGTACCGTAGGTACGGCCGATAGGAAAGTGAGACAAATGAGAGAGAACCCCATCGAGATAGTCGATCTCAGGAAGGAGTACGGCAAGTTCGTCGCCGTCAACGACCTGAACCTGACCATCAAGAAGAACAGCTTCACGGGGCTCCTTGGACCGAACGGTGCCGGAAAGAGCACCACCCTGAAGATCCTCACGCACCTCATCAACGCCACATCCGGGGAAGCCTACCTCAACGGCGTGGACGTGACCAAGAACCCCAAGGGTGCGCTCACGGACGTCGGGACGGTCATCGAGACTCCCGAGTTCTACCCCTATCTGACCCCCAGGGAGACGTTCAGATACGTGGGGGAGCTCATAGGCATGAGGAAGGAGCAGATCGCGGCAGAGACCGAGAGCATCCTCGAGAAGGTCAAGATGACCGACTGGGCCGACAAGAGGCTCGGGACGTTCTCCAAGGGAATGAGGCAGAGAATCGCGCTGGGACAGTCGCTCCTCAACGACCCGAAGATCATCATCCTCGACGAGCCCACCTCCGGATTGGACCCGAGGGGGATGGCGGAGATCAGGGAGGTCCTCAAGAACCTGAGGAACGACTCCAACGACCTCACCATCGTGATGAGCTCGCACATACTGCCTGAGGTCCAGGACCTCTGCGACAGGATCGCTTTCATCAACCACGGAACGCTCCTGAAGGACGACGACATCTCGGCGTTCGAATCCCACAACGGGACGAGGAACTTCGTGGCCAAGGTCGACGGAATGCCGACCGACGAGGCCATCCAGCAGATCGACGATCTGGACTATGTCATAACCGCCTACCGCCAGGGCAACGACATCGTCGTATCCATGGACTCCGACGCGTCGCTCAGGGCCAAGCTCTACAAGGAACTGGCGGACATGAACATCCAATGCTACGGATTGGTCGAGGAGGATGCCCTCGAGGAGACCTATCTGGACCTCATCAAGGAGTCGAGATGATGAACGACATTTCTCAGATCTGGGTCGTCGCAAAAAACGAGATGATCAAATCGATGCGCGGCAAGAAGTTCCTGGTGAGCCTGGCCATAGTCCTCATCGTGTTCGCGCTTATCACCCTGATGCAGACCATCGTGTCGGGCGGATGGGACAACATCAAGACGACCAGCGATATCTTGACCACATACATGACGACGATGACAGTCATCATCCTGCTGGTCGTGGCATTGCTGTCCTCGATCGCCATCGTGTCGGAGTTCGAGGAGAGGACCGCGCTCATCCTATTCACGAGACCGGTGAGGCGCACCACAATCCTGCTCGGAAAGATCCTGTCATGCCTTCTGATTGAAGCGATGATCATCCTAGTATACTACGTGCTGGTCTCAGCCGTGTCCCTCATCCATGTGGGATCCGTCTCGGAACACATGGCGACATCGTTCCTCATGGCAGTCCTGTACGCCTTCGCCGCGTCGGGGATAGCGTTCGTCATCAGCGCGTTCTTCAAGAAGGGCAGCGTGTGCACCATCATCTCGCTGCTCGTCCTCCTTGTGGTCATCCCGATCGTCAGCTCGATGATCGACGGCGAGACCTGGTACATGCTGGACAAGGCCGGCGACACCATCATCACCTGCGTCCCCGAATACGTAGAGCAGACGAACAAGACGATAGACTCATTCCGCGAGGTCGTGGCCAGCGCGGCGGAGATCCTCGGAGGGTTCACCGACGAGCAGGTGCGCGCATCCGTGGATGCGATCAACGCCTTCATACAGACACCGGAGTTCTGGAGTCTGGATGTGAATGTCCAGACGGCGATGCTGACCGTATCCGGGTTCATGAGCAACGTACCTTCCGAATACCTTCCCGGCATGGTCGCCGTCCTCAAGGCGATGTGCAACGCCTCCATCCTGGCACCCATCGAGAACCCCGACATCGCCAAGGAGATCCTCGTTCTCCTCGTGTGGGGCCTCGTCGGATACTTCATCGCTTGGATAAGGTTCGTGAGAAGGGAGTTCTGAAACCATCCAGTCCCGGAGGGTCCTCCTTCCGGGACGATTTTTTTAATACGTATCGCCATCGAGTACGTACAGGTACCACCATGGATGCTGAGCTGGTCGAACTGTCTGTTCTCGGCGAGATCGTCCCCACCAAGGAGGAGATTGCCTTCATCGACGGCGTGGCCGACAGGCTCCTGAAAACGGTAAGGGACTACTTCTCGGAGAAGGGTCTGGACGTGGATGTCAGGCTCGCCGGGTCCTACGCCAAGGGCACATATCTCACCGACCAGGACTTCGACCTGTTCATGCTGTTCCCCGAGGACATATCCCGGGAGGACATGGTCAGGATCGGCCTCCAGGCCGGGAAGGACATCATCGGCGGGGAGCTGGTCTATTCCGAGCACCCGTACACGACAGGATATTTCGAAGGGATCGAGGTCGACATGGTCCCATGCTACCGCCTCTCATCGCCGGAGCACATCAAGACCGCCGTGGACCGCACGCCGTTCCACACGGAATACATAAACTCGCATCTGGATGAGGAAGGCAAGGACCAGGTGCGCCTGCTGAAGAGATTCATGAAAGGGATCGGGGCATACGGTGCCGAGCAGGACTCCAGAGGATTCTCCGGATACCTCTGCGAGATCCTCGTGGTGAAATACGGCACGTTCAGGAAGGTCCTCGAGGCCGCCGTCGGATGGAAGGACGGCGAGGAGATAGTCATCGAGGAGAAGGGCCCTCACTTCAAATCGGCCCTCGTGATCTACGATCCCGTCGACAGGAACAGGAACGCATCGTCATCCGTTCACAAGGATACGCTGGCACTGTTGCGCAAAGCCGCTTCGGAATACCTCTCCGAACCCAACGAGAGGTTCTTCTTCCCGAGGCCGAGGACGCCCCTGACGCCCGAGGAACTGGAGTGGATCTGCGCCAAGAAGAGGAGCAGGCTCGCCGCCATATCCTTCGACAGGCCGGACGTCAACGAGGACAATCTCCAGGCACAGCTCTGGAGGACACAGTACGGGTTGGTCAAGAAGTTCGGCGAGTTCGACTTCAACGTGCTGAACGCCGAGCACATGATGACCGACCTCACGATGACCGTAGCATTCGAGCTCGAGAAGGACGTCCTTTCCGAGACGCACAAGCACAGGGGCCCCCCGACGAGGGTGAAGCAGGCGTCCGAGAACTTCCTGGAGTACTGGAAGGGCAACCCTTACGGGGAACCGTTCCAGAAGGACGGCTACTGGTACGTCGAATCCGTGAGGCCTATCCGCACTGCGGCGGAGTTCCTCGAGAAGGAGGCGGGCATCTCCGGGATCGGCAAGAACGTCGACCCCGACACCAAGATGGTCTACGACCACTTCCAGACGATGTCCGCCATCGACCTCGGCCTCCTGACGCAGCTCCTGGATCCCAGATACCCCTGGGAGAACTGAATCGGGACCTGAACCACATTTTATATACGGAGGATAAATCCCAATGACCAGTGGGCCTATGGGCTAGCTTGGTATACTTGTGGCTTTGGGAGCCATTGACCCCGGTTCAAATCCGGGTAGGCCCACTCATTTCCGAATTCTCAGGACAATATGCGTCTGACCAGCGCCTGAAGCCTGGACTCGTCCACGGGAGGAACCTTCTCAACGCCGGCGACCTTCTCGTTCTTGCCGACCGCCCTCACAAGTGCCAGCTCGTACATCCATTGGGTCCTGATGTGGAGGTTGAGCTCCGATACGGCCCAGAACAGATGGAACAGTCCGAAGATTCCCAGGGTCACGATGTTCAGGATGATCGTGTAGATTACCTTGATCTCCTTGACCTCCAGCCTCATAGGCTCCATCTCGGGGAAATCTCCCTTCATGGACTCGTGGAAAGCCTCGGAGAACCTGCACTGCAGGTCCGTGAGTTTGACGGTCTTCCTCTGGAGATACGCTCCCGTGAAAATAATCTGGACCATGATCTCGAAGATCAGGACATTGATGACCAGGACCGCTGACTGCGGATCCATGTCCCTCAGGCTGATGAACAGCGCCTGACAGGCGGTCGCCACGATGACCAGTATGAACCAGATGAGGAACGCCTTCTTGACCTTCCTCGCGCTCTTGGAACGTACGTTGTCGCGGATCCCCTTCATCTTGCCGGCATCGTGCCCACGGTACTCTGCGTAATCGATCAGAGAGTCCATCCAGACCAGGTCGCGCTTCTCGTGGTCCACGTACGCCTTGATTATCATGTACATCAGGAACGTGCCCACCGTATACTCCATCAAATGGGCGCCGGCGAAATGATCGAGGTGATCGAAGATGAAAACCGGCAGATCGATAACCTTGGTAGGGTCGGCGAAGTACGTGTTGTAGACCCAGATCGCATCGAGCAGAAGCAGGATCGCCACCAGCGGGACTACTAGCATGATCAGGATCAATGCGCCTATGCGGATGATGAGGTCGTTCTCCGAGCGTTTCACGACGCACGTAAGGAATCTGTCCGCACTTTCGTCTCCCATGCTTGGGCATAGATTTTATTTAATAAACCATTTGCACGTTCATGGTCGGCAGAGAAGGAGGCGAGAACGTAGCCCACGTCGGAAGGAAGACGCCGAAGATACTGCTCATAGGCGAATTCCTGCTGGCCGTAGTCCTGTTCCGCTACCTCCTGAACTTCACATCGATGGTCTCCCCCATAGAGGGGTCGTGGCTAAAGGTCGCGGTGAATTTGATCTCGATCGTGCTGTCACTCATGCTGACGATCCTCACCGTCAACTCGATCCTGGGAATCCCGTCGGCCAGACCCCAGTCCTGGAGGGTCGTGGTCCGCGCATCGGTGATCCTGTTCATCACCAACTTCATCTACGGGTTCCTGGAGGACATGGGACTCATCTCCACGGGCATCGTGTTCAGGATCGAGTACGTCGGCATCATCGTCGTGCTGGTCGACATCATCATGTTCCTGCCTTCGGTGAGGAAGTACTACACCCCGCCGCTCAGCGAGATACCGCCGCTCAAGAAGTGGTTCATGTATCTTTTCAACATCCCGCTGATCGATGCGGAATCCTACAAGTTCATCTACGACGGCCAGGCGAAGGACCACAACCGATGACCGATCGGCGGCACCGTAAGCGGTATTATTAAGTTAAGGTCATTCCACCCCTACAATCGAACATTGGATGGGATGGAAAATGTCTGATGCAGAACAAAACGACAGACCACACAACTCGAACGGATTTCTGATACCGTTCATTTCGCATTACACAGTATTCAAGATGGTATCTGGCAGCGACCGCTTCACCCCCGGAGGGAAGTTCTACCTGATCACCGCCGTGGGAGCGGTGTCCGGACTCGTTACCGCACTGCTGCTCTTCATAGCGCTGACGATCGAGGGATTCTTCGACAGGTGCGAGCCCCTGAACGCCATCATCTGCGCCCTGGTGCCCATAGCGATATACGGGTTCTCCACCCTCGGTGGCTTCGCCAGGACCTTCGACAGACTGTTCCCCGACCAGAAGCGCGGGGACGGTCTCGGCATCGCCGGCATCGCGGGGATCATCGCGATGATCGTGTTCATGTACAGCATGTATTCGATGATCGGACCCAACCTGGCACTCGTCGTCCTGCCGACGATCGAGATCAGTGCCGCCGTCGCCCTCGTGGCCGGTGCCGCGTTCGGCTTCAGCAACATCGTCAGCATGCCCAAGCCCGACATCACGGATATCGTGATGTCCCTTATCTTCGGCATCGTGTTCATGGCGATCATCGTGAGCATCTTCATGGTCGCGGGAGGCTACTTCGAGACGATGTTCCTCCTGATGGGAGTGCTGACGATCGTCATATCGCTGGTCATCGGGATCCTTCTCGGTAAGATCTCCGACAGGTTCCTGGGGAACATGGATGAGGACATCACCATGGGATTCATCGAGGTCTGCAGGCCCCTGCTGTTCCTCGTGATAATCGTTCTCTTCTTCCTGTTATGAAGAACCAGGACGGGCCCAGGCCCGTCCATCACCTTTATCAAAAATGATCCTGGCACATAATGTGCCGGATCATGGTTTCAGAGTTTTCCGCCGGAATAGTTCTGAGAGCGGTAGGACTTGATCCTGGAGAGAGGGGAGTCGTCGTCCGGCTCCTCGATCCTGCGCTCGTTATCCTCTGCCGATGCCTCCTGGACAGGTGCGGGTTCCGCAGTAGACGCCTCCTCCTGCACCGCGGGCTCCGGCTCTGTCCAGAACACCTCGTCCTTGACCTCCACCCAACCGGATGTGTCTGTCTCGTTCCAGACGGATGCGCCCTCTGCCTCGACCGAGGGTTCCGGGACATCTGGTTTCTTTTGGACCGGTTCCTCCTTGGGGATCTCGATCTGCACCTCTTTGGACGGCGCGGCGATGACTGGCACATCCTCTTCCTGAGGCTGCTCGATCACGACCTCCTCCGGTTCGGAATCCGGATCCTTGTCGCCCCTCTCGGCCTGGAGGTCCTCGATCCTCTGCTTCGTCTCGATGTATTTGGAATACTGCTCGGCGATCATGGTCTCGTCGAAACCCTGCCCGGACAGGATGGCCTCGGCGACGATACCGCCGATCTCCTTGGAGATCTCCTCGAGGTTCCTCTGCTCCTCCCTGATCTTCATGTCCAACTTCTGGTTGTCTATGGCGTTGTTGACGGCCTTTCCCATGTCTCCGACGGACGACTTCACCTTATCGAGGAATCCCATTGGGTCACCAAGAAGAACATCCGTTTGTAGGGTATAATATGATGCCCGATCGACGCCCCAGTCCGTCTGTCGTCATATTGTTATATCGAGATTCCCATCAATCCGCTCATGGGATTAATCAAGGCGATCAGCGGGTCTGTAGGCGGTACGCTGGCTGACCAGTGGAAGGAGTTCTTCTACTGCGAGGCGATGCCGAAGGACGTACTGTTGGTCAAAGGACAGAAGCGTGTCAGCGGACGTTCCACCAACACGAAGGGCAACGACAACATCATCTCCAACGGTTCAGGCATATCCGTCGCGGACGGACAGTGCATGATAATCGTCGATCAGGGGAAAGTCGTCGCGATGAGCTCCGAACCCGGACTCTACACCTTCGACACCTCCGCAGAACCCAGCATCTTCGCCGGGAACCTCGGTTCCAGCGTCATCAACACCTTCAAGACGATGGGCAGGCGTATCACCTACGGCGGCGACACCGGAAGGGACCAGCGCGTCTACTACATCAACCTGAAGGAGCTCATCGACAACAAGTTCGGGACCCCCACGCCTATCCCGTTCCGCGTCGTCGACAGGAACATCGGACTGGACATCGATGTGGCCGTCCGCTGTTTCGGAACGTTCTCCTACAAGATCACCGATCCCATCCTGTTCTACACCAACGTGTGCGGTAACGTCAAGGACAGCTACTCCAGGAGCGAACTGGACGGACAGCTGAAGACCGAGTTCATCGCATCACTGCAACCCGGATTCGGAAGGCTCTCCGACATGGGCCTGCGTCCCAACCAGATCATGAACCACTGCGAGGACCTCCAGGAGGCCATGGACGAGGCCCTGTCAAGGAAATGGTCCGAGCTCCGCGGTCTGTCCGTGGTCAGCGTGGCACTGGGCTCCGTCAGCCTTCCCCCCGAGGATGCGGAGCTCATCAAGAACGCGCAGAAGGCGGCCATCCTCCGCGACCCGTCCATGGCAGGTGCGACCCTCGTGGAGGCCCAGGCCGAGGCCCTCAAATCGGCGGCCAGCAACGAGGCCGGTGCGATGACGGGACTCATGGGGATGGGGTTCGTCGGCCAGGTGTCCGGCTCCGGCATGGGCGCACAGGGATACTACAACATGCAGAACCAGCAGCAGGCCCAGCCCCAGGCACAGCCTGTCCAGCAGGCCCCCGAGGGAGGATGGAAGTGCTCCTGCGGATACATGGCCACCGGGAAGTTCTGCCCCGAGTGCGGATCGAAGAAGCCCGATGACGCATGGTCCTGCACAAAGTGCGGTGCCATGAACAAGGGCAAGTTCTGCCAGGAATGCGGTGCGAAGAAACCCGCAGGCGTCCCCCAGTACCGCTGCGACAAATGCGGATGGCAGCCCTCCGACCCCACCAAGCCCCCCAAGTTCTGTCCGGAGTGCGGGGACCCGTTCGGCGACGAGGACATAGTATGACCGGAGAGGTCCCGAAGGAAGGCCTCGAGAAGGAGATCGGCGATCTCCTCGAGGAGTTCGATTCCAGACGCCTGCCCCTGATGCTCTTCATGCACAGGGCCCATGAGATCCGCGACAAATACGGCGGATTCACCAGGGATTCCAGGCTCGGGAAGGCGGTGGTGGCCTCCATGGAGAGGCACACCGGCGGCAGGGACCTCATGGCCTGCCTCTTGGACATCGTGGGGTTCGACGTCGTCGTCACCGACATAGACCTCCCCCTGGAGGGCATCGTCGACCTGTGCAGGGACCCCGAGGTCAAGGCCGTCTGCATATCCATCCAGATGATCCACGAATGCCGCAGTGCGATCAACCTCGCCGAGAGGCTGAAAGAGGAGGTCATCCGCGACCGCATCGTCTACAACGCGGGCGGATTCGCCGTGACGGAAGAGATCGCGAAACAGGCGGGATGCGATGTGTTCTCGCTGCGCGCCACCGAAGCGGTGAAGATGATCAAGGAAGAGGTCCTGAGAAAGAACGGATACTGAACCCTGTTCCGCCTCGTGACCTGAAAAAAAGGACGGTCCCCCTGTCCACAGGGAGACCGCGTTATGGTTTCGAATTCACTTCTTGAACAGACTCCTCACGATCCCCTTTCCGATCTCGCGCCCTGCGGACGACGCGGCACGGCCAATCGCCTTCTGGGTGGTCTTGGAAATGGTAGACGAGGACTTCTTGGAGGACGATGATTTGCTGGAGGATGATTTCTTCTCCTCCTTCTTGGCCTCCTTCGCTTCCTCCTTCTTCTTGGATTCGCTGAGCTTCTGGATCATCTCGTATGCGGATGTGCGGTCCACACGGTCCCTGTACTTCTTGTCCAACGGGGATTCCTTGACGGCCTTGTCGTAACCCGCCTTGTCCAGTGCTTTCAGCGAACTCTGGGGCGGAAGTATGAACGCCCTCTCGACGACGGACGGGCTCCCGTTCTCGTCGAGACAGGATACCAGTGCCTCTCCCACACCAAGCTCGGTGATGACCTCCTCGGTCTTGAACGCCTTGTTGGGACGGAATGCACTGGCGGCGGCCTTCACGGCCTTCTGCTCTGCGGGCGTGTACGCGCGCAGTGCGTGCTGGATACGGTTGCTCAGCTGTGCCAGCACAGAATCCGGGATGTCCGACGGGCTCTGTGAGACGAAGTAGATTCCGACCCCTTTGGACCTTATCAGCTTGACCATCTGCTCGACCTTCTGGACCAATGCCTTGGGGGCGTCGGAGAACAGCATGTGGGCCTCGTCGAAGAAGAACACCAGCTTCGGCTTCTCGATGTCCCCCGCCTCCGGCAGCCTCTCGAAGAGCTCCTGCATCAGCCACATCATGAACGTGGCGTACAGCTTGGGGCTCCTGGACAGCTTCTCGGAGTTCAGGACGTTGATGATCCCCCTTCCGTTCTTGTCGGTCTGCATCCAGTCGTCGATGTCGATGGCTGGCTCTCCGAAGAAGATGTCACCGCCCTCGTCCTCCAATGCACGGATGGCCCTCTGGACGGCACCGAGACTCTGCGTGGACATGTTCCCGTACTCGGAGATGTAATCATCCTTGTTGTCGCTCAGATACTGGAGGACGGCCCTCAGGTCCTTCGTGTCGATGAGGTCCCAGCCCTCGTCCTTGCAGATCCTGAACACCACGGTCACCACGTCGGACTGGACGTCTGAGAGACCGAGCAGCCTTCCCAGGAGCGCGGGCCCCATAGAGGCGACCGTGGTCCTCACGGGGTGTCCGGTCTCCCCGAACACGTCCCAGAACCTTGTGGGGAACTCTTTGAACTTGAAATCGTCGATACCGAACTTGGCCGCGCGCTTGCGCATCTTCTCGGTATCCTCGCCCGGACGGCAGATCCCTCCGACGTCTCCCTTCATATCCGCGAAGAAGACGGGTATGCCCGCATCGCTGAAGGATTCGGCCAGCACCCTGAGGGTGACGGTCTTTCCCGTACCGCTCGCCCCTGTTATGAGACCATGCCTGTTGGCCATCTCAGGATATAGGTACACCTTCTTGTCGCTGCTTGCAATCCAGATGCTGTTGTCCGAGTACATTGTGATCACCGCCGGCCCGTGCCGGTAGAACTGATGGGAAATCGTCGAACTCGTAGATAACCTGATTGAACGTCCTCGCAGAAGGGCAGATGGTATATTTTTTGTAAAACGAATGTACTGGCATCACTATGGCAACGATAATCGTATACGCGTCGACCAACGGTAACACGAAAGCCGTGGCCGAATACATAGCGACCAAAACTAACGGGAAGGCAGTGGACGTATCCAAGGCAGCGTCCGAGGACCTCTCGCAGTACGACACAATCGTCATCGGCGGAAGGGTCTGGGCGGGAAAACTGCCCAAGGAGCTCGTCGAGTTCGTCGGCAAGAACAAGGATGCCATCTCCCAGAAGAAGAGCGCATTCTACGACTGTTGCATGTACAACGACGAGAAGGGCCAGAATCAGAGCGACAAGCTCGCGGCCGAGCTCGGTATCTCCAACCACACGTTCTTCAACAAGGGGAAGAAGCTGGTCAAGGAGAACCCCGAACAGATCGACAAGTTCATAGCCTCGTTCTGAGGCTTCCTCAAACCTCTTCCTTCGTCTTTTCTTCGGACAGGTTCACGAGGGAGCCTATCCTGTCCACGATTCCGTCGATGGCGCCTTCGTCGTAGGTTATGGTGATCGCGTCAGAAGGGCATTCCTCCGCACATCTGCCGCACCCTCTGCATTTCGTCTGGTCTATCGAGAACACGCCGTCGTGGATCTCGACCGCCTTGGTGAAGCATATCTCGCTGCACGAGCCGCACCCTACGCATTTGCCCTGGTCCAGGGAGACGGTGACCCCGTCCATGCGCTTGAAGACGCTGCCCAAGTCGTCAGAGATGCTGCGAGTCATGTTCCACAGACAGCAGCACGGGCAGCAGTTACAGATCGTCATCAGGTCGTTCTTCTTCCCGGTGCTCAGCCATATGCTGTCCAGCTTGTTCCTGCCGATGATGTGGACCAATCCCAGGTCGCTGCACTCGTCGATGTACCTGATGGCCTCCTCGGGCGTCGCCAGATGGCCGAATTCCAGGGGGATCCTGTGCACGCCCTTGCCCATGAACACGCAGCCGTGATCGACGGGGAAATCCTCGCACTTGTTCGACCTCCTGCACAGGCAGAAGTTCATGATGAAGATGTCATCCGCACGGGATATCAGCGTCTTG
This sequence comes from methanogenic archaeon mixed culture ISO4-G1, assembly GCA_001563305.1. Taxonomy (NCBI): domain Archaea; kingdom Methanobacteriati; phylum Methanobacteriota; class Methanomicrobia; order Methanomicrobiales; species methanogenic archaeon mixed culture ISO4-G1. Next base: position 236,640 of record CP013703.1, on the reverse strand, counting down.
ACGACATCGCTCGGAAGCACGGTGGAATCGCCGGGATCGCTGATCTCGATGTTGGTCTCGATGGTCCTGGTGACGACCTTGTCCTTGGGGATAACGATCATGTCGTCACCATCGAAAAGCGTCTTCCTGACGACCTTGTTGAAGGTCTTGGATTTGCGTGTGAAAGCTGCCAGTCTGTATCTGGTGTTGAAAACGTACTTCATGAGTCTCACGGAGATACGGGGGACGACTTTCATCGTTAAGTTGAACGTCGTATAGTTGATAAACATTCCATTCGACAATCGACGATTTACGGTCTTATAAACTATAAACTTGAAAAAATAGTAAGTATTCGATGTGCCAGATGGCTATTATTTTATATTCTGTTAAGGTGCTTGCTTTACGGGGATGCTATGGATGAGATTGTCCTACTGACCAGTCTAGCATTATTCTTGCTACTAGCGGCAGTCTGCTCCATAGTGTTCAACAAGATCTCGCTCCCGCCCCTGGTGGGTTATCTGATCGCCGGTATCATCGTGAACAACTTCGTCGACATCACCGAGACGGGTGAGGACGTCGTGGAGATGCTGTCGAACATGGGACTGATCATGCTCATGTTCTGCCTGGGATTGGAGATCAACCTGAAGAAGATACGTAAGCAAGGAGTGTTCGCGATGAAGGTCACGACGATCCTACTGCCAGTGATGATACTGGGTGGGGTCATCGCAGGAGGGGCCTTAGGTCTGAACCCCCTGCAGTGTATCTGTCTAGGAGCCGTCCTCTCGGGATCCAGTACCGCGGTCGTGACGGCCGTGCTGAAGACTCAGAAACGTGCCGACAAGGACCAGTTCGACACCATCATCCTCATCATGATCATGGAGGACATCGGACAGGTCACCATACTCTCCATACTCACCCCCATGATGGCCGGCAACGATCTGGACGCCGGAGGACTGGCAGCCATGATCCTGAGCATCATACTGTTTATGGCAGCATGCATCCTGGTTGGACTCAGGTTCATGCCCCGTGTCATCAACTGGGTGTCCGATAACGTCACGTCCGAGGTCGTCGTCATATTCTCCGTCGGTCTCGCATTCGGTATGGCCCTGCTGTCCAGCTATGTGGGGCTGTCCGTCGCCATCGGTTCGTTCCTGATGGGAATGATGATCGCTTCGAGCAGGAAGAGCAAGGAGATCACCCACGACATCGAGCCCATGAAGAACATCTTCATGGCCATGTTCTTCATCTCGGTAGGAATGGAGATCGGTCTGGAGACTCTGCTAGACAATATCCCGATGATCATCATCCTCTGGGGACTCTTCAGCACCCTCATGGCATTCGCCGTGTTCATGGGATATTGGCTCGGTAACGCCTCGGCCCGTATCAGCTTCCTGACGGCCATCAGCCTGCTGGCCATGGGAGAGTTCGCATTCATCATCGCCAAGCAGGCGCTGACCTACAACGTCATCGACGAGGCGTTCTACACCGCCATCATCGGGGCCGCCCTGATGTCCATGATCATGCTCCCGATACTGTCCAGATTCGCGGTGCCCCTCTGGGATACCGCATCGGAACGCCTGCCGGAGCCCATACTGAAGGTCTTCTACGGCATCGCGGACATCAAGACCTCGTTCTACGGAAGGCTCATCTCCTCGTCCAAGAGGACCATGAAGGAGATCAACTACACCCTCACCAGTTCGTACTTCTGCATCACGCTCACGATCATCATCGAGATCGTGTTCGTCCTGATCACACCGCCGCTGAGGGCGTGGGGCGTCACGTACTTCGGCGGAGACAACGTGTTCTGGAGCTCCATCATTCTCCTGCTGAACCTCTTCGCGCTGTACATCCCGATCTCGGTGCTCATCAGCAACCTGAAGATCATCGACAGCAAGTCGGAGAGGGACATCAAGCGTTTCGGTTATTCCGAGAACAAAGGCAACAAGGATTTCCTGGACAGGATCATCGACACCGATACCACCCTGCTCTCCCTCATGCTGGGGATCAGCATACTCATCATCGTCCCCAACGACCTGGGGATATGGGAGCACTTCGTCGTCCTGTTCATCGCCCTGGTCATACTGTTATTCGTCAACAAGAGGTCGCTCACCAGGAAGTACGAGGTCAAATCATACGACGACGACAACTCGTTCGACATCGACACGGAGACCTTCAAGGAGCTCATACGCATCAAGGTTCTGCAGAACATGGCCGAGGAGCACAACACATCCGTGTCCATCGACACCGGCGACTTCTCTAAGAAATGAACCGGGGTCTCCCCCGGTAAGGATTTTCACCTGATGCAGAGCTGCTTCCAGATGTCCTCTGACTTGGACAGGATGTCGTCCTTGTCCAGGGTCAGGATGTTGCCGTCCTGCATGACCAGGTCTCCCTGGCACATGACGGTCTTGGTGTTGAGCCCGTTCCCGGAGTACACTATGTTGGCGACCATGTTGTCCGGGAGGAGGGGCCTCATGTTGGGAGCCTTCCCGTCCAGGATTATCAGGTCGGCGTACTTCCCAGGCTCGATCGATCCGATCTTGTCCGCCATGCCGACCGCCTTCGCTCCGTTGATGGTGGCGAAGTCCAGCAGCTGCTGAGCGCCGCACACCACGGGATCCCATCTGCTGGATTTCTGGAGGAGCCCGAGGGACTTCATCTCCGCGAACATGTCCAGCGTGTTGTTGGTGGTATTCCCGTCGGTACCGAACGAGACGTTGACCCCGGCCTCGATGAACTCCGGCACCGGTGCGACGCCTCCCGTGGCCAGCTTCATGTTGGAGACGGGGCATGACGATATGGACATGCCTGCCTGTCCCATGAGCATGACCTCCCTCTTGGTGAGCCATGCCGAATGGGCCGCGACGCCCCTGGGGGACAGCGCACCGATCTCGGACAGCCACTCGGCCGGCCTCATGCCGGTCTTCTTCTTGTGGTCCGCGACCTCGCCCCTCGTCTCGGAAAGATGGAAGTTCATGGGTGCCCCGACCTCGTCGGAGAACTCCTTGGCCTGCACACAGGTCTCCTCGTTGCAGACGTACACTCCCTGCAGTCCGACCCCGGGGACGATCTTCCTCTCGTTCTTGAACTTGGAATAGAAGTTCTTGCAGTTCTGAACGGGATTCCCCTTCTGGGTGGTCTTGTCCTCGTCCAGACAGCACCAGCACAGCACACCCCTGATGCCCGCGGCCTAGGTGGCCTTCGCGATCACGTTCTCCGAATAGTAGAGGTCCATGAACGTGGTGGTTCCGCTGCGGATCATCTCCATGCATCCGATCTTCGTTCCGATGTCCAGGTCGAAATCCGTCCTGTCGGAATCAATCTTGAAGACCTTGTCGAGGAAATCGGGGAAGGTCAGATCGTCCACGACACCCTTCATGACCGACATGGCCACATGCGTGTGCGTGTTGATCATACCGGGCATGACTATGTCGCCCGTCGCGTCGATCTCCCTGTCGGCCGTCCCGTTGTATTCGGGACCGACGGAGACGATCTTCTCGCCGTCTACGACGACATCGCCACGGATGATCCTCCTGGATGCGTCCTGTGTGACGATCCATGCGTTGCGGATTGCTGTAATCATGTTCTGCCGTATCCCTTGGTACCGATTTAACGGTTGCAGTCGGCATCAAAAAGATATCGAAGTATGCCGTTACAGGGTGCATGGTGTTCCGCATCACGTTCCTGGGGACCGGCGGTGGAAGGCATTCCACCATGTATCAGGTGAGATCCACGGGCGGAATGCTGATCAAGCATGACGGAGGGATGCTCAACGTGGACCCCGGTCCGGGCGCCCTCGTGCAGATGCACCGCATCCACTACGACGTGTGCAGTACCAAGTCGATGATCGTGTCCCACTGCCATCCCGACCACTATTCCGATGCGGAATGCGTCGCGGAAGGTATGTCCAGGGGCGGATGGGAGAAGAAGGGCCACATCTACGGCTCGCCCACGGTGCTTCTCGGCCAGGACGGTCTCGGACCCTGCATATCCCCCTACCACCAGAAGATCGTGAAGGAGTGCACGGTGTTCAGGCCCGGTGACGTCCTCGACGTCGACGGCCTGAAGATCGACATCACCAAAGCGAAGCACAGCGACCCCACCAACGTCGGGTTCAAGTTCCATACGGATAACGGCATCGTATCGTACGTCAGCGACACCGAGTTCACCAAGGAGATTGCCGAACAGTACATCGGATCCCGTGTCCTCATCCTTCCGGTCACCACGCCAATGGGCAATCGCATCAAGTACCACCTGTGCACGGACGATGCCATAAGTTTCATCGACATCGTGAGACCAGAGCTGGCGATATTCATCCACCTCGGGGTGGTCATCATACGCAGGGGGGCTGAAAACGAAGCTGCCATGACGGAAAAGGCCACGGGCATCAGGACGATAGCCGGCCACGACCTCATGGTGCTGGATGTCGGCAGGGAACTGGAACTATCGGATGCCGAGACCACCGACGAGGAATGGATCCCCGATACGTCGCCTTAATCGACCGGATAGAAACCGGCGGTACCGTACGGGATCATGGTCTCCCAGTTCATCACGGTCTTGCCGAAGGACTGCACGTGTCCCTTCAGCATGTATCCTGTCGGGACCTGCTTCCTGATCGTGTCCACACCGTGGTAGTAATCCCCGGTCTTCCCGCTGTCCGCGACCGCATATCCCGCGGCCTCGGTCATCGAGGAGTAGCCCTCGCAATAATCCTTGTATTCGCTGATGTCGCGCGGCGTGAACGTTTCCAAAACAAGACCTGCGGTCACGTGTCCGGGGACACCTACCATGGCCGTCTTGAACCCTGCGGCCTTGAACAGAGCACAGGCCACTGCGGACGAGTCCTCGCAGTCACCTATCCCGAAGAAGAGGGTCTCCAAAGGCCTGGCCCAGTACTCCTTGACTCCCCAGACACCGTAATCGTACTCCCCTGAATGTCCGGTGGGATAGGATATGGTCATCTGGGCGAACGATACCAGGAAATCGGCGTAGGCCTGCCTGTCCTCCTTGCTGCCTCCCATCTCCTCGTATCTCTCGGACAGCTGCGACTCTATGGACCTGATGGTCTTGTCGACGACCACGATCTTGGGAAGGTTGTCGAAGTATCTGGTACCGTAGACGTTCCAGTCGGCATTCTCGATCATCGTCTTGGCCAGCTCAATGTAGCTTATGTCGTACGAGACCTGGACATCCCTGACGTCCTCGCCGTCGTAGTACTCCCATGAGGCCGTGAACGTCTTCTTCCCGGCGATCGCGACGTCGAAGGGGTCGCTGTCCCCCGCCACCACCTTGTAGTAGCCCGGTTTCAGCTTCAGTTCCTTACCGACCGTCTCGAACGGGGTGCGTTTGCCCTCCGACGTCTCGAACGGGATCAGCATGTCGGTGACGTTCCATGTGATCTCATCCTCCGACATCAGCGTCCCCGTGTCGGCATTGAATGTCACACCCTCGGGGCATTTCACGTCGAACGTCTCCCCCGGATCGTCAGGGATGACGTCCTGACCGGGCATCCCCATCAGCAGAAGGGCCGCGACTACCGCCATCGCTGCACCGATACCGATGATGGCGATAATCAGATAACCTCTGCCCATGTGATATCGAATGCCTGCGGGTCTGATAACCTTATCGGACGTTCAGGAAGATCCTTATGAAATCGTCCAGCACCGCATCGTCCTCCCTTTCGGCAACGCGGAACCTGTCCCTGTCCAGCACCTCTATATAATACGGTCTGAGGTCCACCAGGGCGCATATTCTGTTGATGTCGCCCACACGGACGGCCAACGCCCATCTGAAACCGTCGGTGGCTATCCCTCTTGGAGCGTCGTCCGCGTTCATGGCGCACAGCACGCGCGAAGATGCCGCGGACAGAACGGAGTTCATGGACACCGTCGCCAGGGATACGCCCGGGGCCCTGCCCTCATACACATCGTATGCTATCAGCCCGTCATAGTCGAGAATGGACATCATCGGGTTAACGAGCACCCTCTGCGTCAACCTGAGAGGATCCTCCCTGTCCAGGACATCCTTGTACGAGGGGACCTTGTTGCCGGCTATGACCCTGCCTGCGTTATACCTCCCGAAACTGGAATCCAGCTGATGGAGGGACCATACCATCAGGTCCCGTATGCTTTCCCGGCGCGACACGGTGCGCCTTAACGGAGAGGTGTTTAAGAAGCTTCAAAGGGGGTGGCCGAACAGCATTGCACCGGAACGGCAGCCAGCAGTCGGAATCAATCATCGAAAGTAGAAGGGAAGGGGTTTGTTAAGGGGTTTGTTGGATCTCAAAATCACATTCCCATCTGTCTCTTGACATCGGAATCGAACAGGAATCCGAGCATGAACAAGCTGATGAGGATTCCAGCGATGCCTCCAATGGGATCCGCGAGGATTCCAAGGATGTTGAGGACGAGCATGATGAGGAAGGCGAGCAGGAGAATGACCCAAATGATCTTGTCTCCGGTGGTCTGCTTTCCGTCGTTGATCTTCCTTCCGATGAACATGATGATGAGCGCAATGATGATGATGAAGATAGCTCCGATGATCGCTCCGATGATACCCTCAGCTCCACCTACGGCGACTCCGACTGCGATTGCATCGAAGACTCCGCTGATGAGGAAGGCGAGACCGACTGTCTGCACGTAGCATGCGAGGACATCGATCTTTGCAGAGATTGCTCCGGACCTAACGGCCATTGCGTTCTTCATGTAGACGATTGCTGCGAGAAGTGCTCCGATTCCTGCGATGATGCAGTACGTCGAGAGAACACTGGGGTCCACTCCCTCAGGGGGTTGAACTATGGAACCGAGATCCACGAATCCCGCTGCGATGACGAGGATTGCTCCAATAACGTAGAGTATTCCCACGATCAGCAGTACGAGACCGAGTGTTTTTGTGTTGTCAAAGAATGACATAATGACAAATCTGTTACTGGATATATATAATAATGCCCAAAAATGCACGATTTTAGTGCCAAATACATCAAAAATGGCACTATTTTGATTACAGGACCCATCCAACTCGGATGTGCCAGATGTGACATATCGATTGCATGCAATCAGGTCTTGAAGCCCTCGTCTATGTCATGGATCCCGTCGGCCTCGTCCCCGTACGCGAACCTGTAGGTATCCGCACCGATGAGCGGGATGTACGCTGCGTACATGAGCCAATTCTTGAGCGGCGGACATTCGCACATCAGAGGGGTGGATGGCCATCGTGAACAGTTTCAGATGGTGATTCTTCCTTTCTGATATTAACACAATTAAAATAGGACGGAGGATAACCCCCTCCTCGGAGCAAGAATCCGATGGAAGAAATCGTCCTCATTTCAAGCATGGCGATGCTGATCATCCTGGCAGCATTCCTGTCGATAGTACTGGGAAAGCTCAGGATGCCTCCGCTCATCGGATTCCTGGCAGCAGGTATCGTCATCGCGAACATCACCACGCTCTCGGAGGATGCCGAGACCATCCTGGACATCTTCTCGAACCTCGGTTTGATCATGCTGATGTTCTCCATCGGAATGGAGATCGACATACGCAAGCTGAGGAGCCAAGGCAGGTTCGCCCTTATCGTGTCGTGCGTGCAGCTTCCGCTCATGGTGGCGGGAGGACTCATCGCCGGTACCCTGCTCGGATTCACATTCCTCCAGAGCATCACTCTGGGCGCCATCATCTCCGGTTCGAGCACAGCGGTCGTCCTGGCCGTCCTGAACTCCCAGGGGAAGATGGACAAGGAGCACATCGAGATGCTCGTCCTGATCACGATCATGGAGGATATCGGACAGGTCATCATGCTTTCCATGCTGACCCCCATGCTCTCCGGATCGGAGATGAGCGGGGATGCGCTGATAATCCTAATTCTGGGCATCGCCATCTTCATGATCTCGTGTTTCACGCTGGGCCTGTTCATAGTGCCCCGCATCATAGACTGGTTCTACGAGAGGTCCAACGACGAGCTCATTTCGCTCCTGTGCATTGGAGCGCTGTTCACCCTGTCCTGGGCCGCCCACTCCATGGGACTGTCCGTCGCTATCGGAGCGTTCCTGATGGGAGTCATCGTGGGAACGTCCAGGCCGAAAGAGGCCGTGGAGCACTTCGTGGAACCGATGAAGACCATGTTCATGGCCATGTTCTTCATATCCGTCGGAATGGAGGTCGCTCTGGACAGCCTCAGGGAGAACATCGTGCTGATCCTGATCTTCTACGGCGTCTTCGCCGCATGCAAGTCGTTCACCGTCTATCTGGGATACTGGATAGGCAACGGGGACGCGCGTTGCGGATTCGCCTCGGCACTGGGACTGTGCGCGATGGGAGAATTCGCATTCATCATCTCCAAACAGGCCCTGGACTGTGGCGTAGTGGACCAGTCGTTCTACTCGTCGGTCATCGGGGCCGCACTCATATCGATGATCATGCTCCCGCTTCTCACCGGCCGCAGCGACAAGGTGTTCGATTCCATCGAGAAGCATCAACCCAATTTCCTCAGGAGGTTCATCGAGCGTCTCAACGGTGCCCGCAACAGGACCTACGGCGTGCTCGGATCCGTCTCGTCGATGACGCACAGCGCATTCGAGAAGGGGCTCGGCAACACCTACATCAACATAGTCGTGGTGTTCGTCGTGCAGGCCCTGTTCTTCCTCATATTCGACCCCCTGACGTGGTGGCTGAGCGAGAACATCGGAAGGCTCACGTACGACCAATGGGGATTCGTGGTGATCCTGCTCAACTTCGGTGCCCTCCTGATGCCCTGCTACGTCATCGCCAGCAGCCTGCGTCTCATCATGTTCGTCCTGAAACCCAACAAGAACAGCTCCAAGTTCAAATCCAGTTTCTACGAGGTCATGAACCCGCTGACCATCGCGGCCCTCTTGGACCTCCTGATCCTTCTCATAACGCCCAACGGGCTGGAGAAGCCGCACCATATCGTGATATTCCTCTGCCTGGCCATCCTGGTCGGACTGACGCAGGTGTGGAAGATGAAGACCGGAAAGGCACGTCCCGCACCCAAGGGCCTGGAAGAGAAGAAGCCTTCCAAAGAATGACACTGCGGCGACATCCATCCATATACATACTTCCGGAGATCTGTCGCTCAGGGTCCTACATACACATTCTATGACGCCCAAATAATACATTTAACTGATTAGTTTGTATACTTCACAGCATGGATGAGGCGTCTATCCTGAATAGTAACATCAGCTCTGTAGAAGCTGAAGGCTTCCATATTTCAGATGAAGACAGACAGATAGCTCTTCGCTGTTACAGAGGCGAAATCTCAGTCCAAGACGCTATAGACATTATTGTATCCAGATCTTGAAAACTATGCCTATCGAGCCATATTTCTCCATCGAGGACGATACTTATTGCTATCCAGACTCTAGTCCTCCGCAACAAACTTGGGATTACAGATTACAATAAGCTTGCATCCATTGAAGGTATCATCACTGTTATCAAGATGGACGAATTGGACAAGAATCCGATCAAAGGAAAGTTCGAATCTGAAAGATGGTGACGACAGAGCCCAGTATATCTCCAGGATTGCATACTACTTGGGAGAGATCGATGCAGCCCACCCGCTTCGGGAAAGCAATGGACGTGCCCAGCGCAAATTCATACAACAACTTGTATCTGAATCTGGTCACGCGTTATCATTTGAGAACCTTAACTCAGAAAGGATGATCAAGGCCGCATCTGACTCCATGACCTGCAACTATACGGAGATGGAACTGCTGATCTCTGACTTATTGACATTCTAAAACAAGAGGGTACAAGAGTGGGCCCGCCCAGATTTGAACTGGAGTTACGTGCACCCCAAGCACGAAGGATACCAAGCTACCCCACGGGCCCGACATTTCGGGGTAATCTGTTTCTGTTTAAAGCGTTTTGTATTAAGGACCCGTCTGGAGAAATCCAGACGGGTATGAAGTTTCATCCTAGAGGCGCGATCTCGCCGATCAGATCAGCATGGGAGACGATCATCCTGCGGCAGCAGTATCTCTCGAATCCCAGGTCGTCGAGGACGTCCTTGGGGTTCTCCCCTGCCTTCACACGCTTTGCGTACTCAGGGTAGGCGGAGCCCACGACCTTTCCGCATGTGAAACATCTCACTGGAATTATCATGCTATCACTTCAACGGTATGACTTCTGCTTCTTGGCACGGGCACCGGGTCCCTGGGGGTTCTTAGGCAGCTTCCTCCTGTCATCGTTGATGATAAGAGTCCTGTCGTAAGCCCTGAACACGGCCTCGAGCTCATCGTCCTTGTAGAACTGCACAAGTCCTCTGGCGATGGCGGTCCTGGCGGCTGCTGCCTGTCCCATGACACCTCCGCCGCTGACGTTGACGGCGATGTCGACCTTCTCTGCCTTCTCGGGTACAAGTCCGAGGGGTTCCTCGATCTTGAGCCTTGCGAGTTCGGGTGTGAAGACGTCAAGGGGGACCTTGTTGATGGTGACCTTTCCGGTACCAGCCTTAACAACGGCCCTTGCGATGGCGGTCTTCCTCTTTCCACTTGTGTTTACGCACTCGACCATGGAATCATCTCACTTTTGAACCCAGGAATTTGGATACGGTACCCAGGGTTGTGTAATAACCGCCGATCTTCTTGACTGCTCCCTCAGGCCTCTCCATCTCGGATTCCTGGAACTGTTTGGGGGTTCCAACGAACACGTGGAGTCTCCTGTAGGCGTCCCTTCCGCTGGTGGATGTCCAGGGGATCATTCCTCTGACGCACCTCTTGAACAGGAGATCTGCCCTGCGGGGGTAGAACGGTCCTTTCCTCTTGGTTGTGTCTCCGCGGTCGACCTTTGCCTTGAAGTCGGCGAAGGTGTTCTCTTTCTTACCGGTGATGATAATGGCTTCCGCGTTGACAACGACGATCTCCTCGCCGTTCATGATCCTCTTCGCGACGATGGCTGCGAGCCTGCCGTGAATGAGGTTCCTTCCGTCGATAACTGTAACCATCCAAATCACCTCATGATCCTGACGCCTGTTCCGTTGGGGTTCTCCTTTGCGAGATCCTCGATGGACAGAACTTTTCCGCCTGCGGCTACGATTGCTTTCGCGGCAGCATCGGAGAAGCTGTATGCGGCTACTGTTACCTTCTTGCTGATGCTACCTGCTGCGAGAACCTTACCAGGAACGAGGATCGTCTCCCCGTCCTTGGCGTACCTCTCGATTTTGCTGAGATTCGCTTCGGCCCAGTTCCTCTTGGGTTTCTCGAGCCTAAGCGCGATGTCTCGCCAGATAGCAGCGTTGTTGTCCCTTGTGATTGCCTTCAGGTTGTCGATGAGGGCGACCAGCTGGGGGTTCGTCTTTGCTGTTGTCATATTTCTGACTCTCCCGACATTTGGGTAAGCCGTTGTATACTGGTCCTTAATATAAAGATATCTACGGGTTTACGTGCGCGTAATATATGGAAGAAGGAGAAGAGGATTATCAAAGTAACGTTTGAAAGACACGACATACCGACATATTATTTGACATCATATCTGCCTTTTTCTTGCTCTCTGTTAAATTAGATATATTTATATATGATTGGATAAAAAGTGCAATAATCATGTTAAAACACTCAGTTTTTAATGCTATTTTTTGGTAAATTTTATATATTGCATACTTTTTTACAAAAAGTAACACTATGGAGGACTAAGCAAAAATGTGGCTAGTTATAGCAGCGATTTGCGCTTTAGTAGCGACCTTCGCTTGGATCAATAAACCGGGAGTGAATCGTTATGGTCATCTCGCACTCGCTTTTTGGGCGCTCACTGCCATGATATTCGTGGATCATGTGATCGGTTGGTTCCTAGAGGGTGCTGAGGGAGACTTCTTGGAGGTTGGAGTAGATCCGTTCATGCTCAGTCTATGCATGATAATTCCAGTCTTCATGGTCTGGGAGATTGCAGTCATCCTGGACAGAGTAAAAATCACTAAAACAGACAATAAAAACAAGAATACAACAGAGGAGGCACAGTAATGGCATGTTTCTTGGTCGCCGCCACAGTCGGAGTCTTTACCACAGCATTCAGGAATAAGATTCCTGAGAAATATCATATTGGTTGGTTGAACATAATGATTTGGGGAGGTGTGCTAGCACTTCTTGTAGAGCACATCTGGCATGGAGAGATTGTGCCCTGGCCTCCCTTCCTGACAGCCATGTCAGACCCTGAGGACACAGCAGAAATGCTTGCCGAAATGGGAGAGATCGGGGTACCGATGCTTCTGATAATCTTGGCCATCTGGGCAATCATGGTCTTCATTGCCAACAGGGTAAGCATCGAAATGCCTACCACAGAAACTGCTTGAACGCTCAAATGCCGAGAGGGCGGCTTGGCATCTGATCATATCATTGCGTCCTTGGAGTATCCGCCCATTCCCTGAGACACACGGGTAAAGTATCTGATAATCAGTGTCTCAGGGTTTTCCTTTCTTCTTGTAGTCCGCGACTTTCAAAAGGAAATTGTAAGCGGCACTAGGATTCGAATAGAAGTACAGATGAGGATATCCTGCGATAAGATTGCCTTCCTCATGCATGCATGTGTACTCCTTCCCATTGGTCTTCACTGCCTTCCAGGAGGATCCGCAGTTGTCGCTGTCCCAATAGTGGAACTCGTGTCCCTTGACTGACCCATCCTTCAGAATGGATCTGGGATCGTCCGAGGACACAGTGATGTAACCGAATCTGGATAGCTTCCCGGTGTTCCTGACCTCCCCTTTGATGACACCGCATGAGTCGTGCATGTTGCCGTCAGCATCCTCGAGCCTCTCATGTAGGTACATGAAACCGCCGCATTCCGCAAGACAGGGCATACCTCCTTGGACCTTCCTGCGGATGGCCTCGAGCATGGGCTTGTTCGAGCAGAGTTTGTCTGCATGGAGTTCCGGATATCCTCCAGAAAGAACTATGGCATCGACATCGGGCAGTTTACTGTCATTCAAAGGAGAGAATTCGACGATCTCCGCGCCCATCCTCGTCATCATCTCGATGTTGTCCTCATAGGTGAAGCAGAACACATCGTCCTGGGCAAGACCGATCCTGACCGGTGTTTCGAGCTTCTTCACCTCTGGCACAGTGTATTCCAGATCTGGTGCGGACGATGCCAACTCCATCAGCAGGTCAATGTCCAAGGATCCCTCGAGGACCTCTGCAAGCTGGTTGAGCTTGTCCTTGAGCTCTTCGATCTCATTGGGTAGGACCAGTCCGAGATGCCTACTCTCCAGGATCAGATGGCTGACCTTCGGGACGTATCCGATCGCCTTGATACCCAGCTTCTCGACCTCCGGTTTGATCATGTCGAAGACCTTCTGCGACATCTGGTTGAAGATCACGCCCTTAATGTTATTCTCGGTGAAGTTCAGGAATCCCTTCAGCGTGGCCAGGTTGGAGATGCTGGCGCCCTTGCTGTTGATAAGGAGTATCACAGGGGCATCGAGCTTCCTGGACACGTCATGGGAACTGGCCTCCATGCTGAGGACACTGTTACCGTCGTAGAATCCCATTACACCCTCGATGACCGAGATATCGTTCTCGGATGCTGTCCTGACGAAGAGATATCTGAGCGTATCTGTTCCAACAAAGTAGGCATCCAGATTCTTGGACCTGGTCCCGATGACCCTGCTGTGGAACATGGGATCGATGTAATCTGGCCCGCACTTGAACGATGCTACCTTAAGACCGCGGTTGACCAATGCCTGGAGAATACCGCATGTTATGAGCGTCTTCCCGCTTCCGCTGGAAGGGGCAGCTATGAGGAACCTTGGCAGGCTCATCTTCCTCTCACCACTGCAATGTACACTGGATTCTGGGCCGTCATGAGATGGTATTTGCCCAGCTTCCTGGCCTTCGAGACGTTGATGCAGGAGAAGTCCTCCTCGACCAGTCCGAACTCCCTGATGGCCTGCGTGGTCTCCTCCAGGGTCTCGATGGTCACCGAGTTGATCACGATCCTTATGTCGGGGTTCTTGTCCAGCAGGCATCTCACGATGTCCTTGAGATTGCCGGACGAACCCCCGATGAACGCATGAGTCGGGACCGGGAGGTCGGCCATGGCCTCGGGCGCCAGTCCCCTGACGACCTGCACGTTGGGGGTCTTGAACTTGATCTTGTTGGTCTCTATAAGGTCCGCAGCGGGATCCTCCTTCTCTATCGCAAACACGTTCCCGTTGAGGGCGACCAGCGCCATCTCGATCGACACGGAGCCCGTGCCGGCGCCTATGTCGTAGACGACGGAATCGTCCGAGAGCTTGAGCTTGGCCACGGACAGCGCCCTGACCTCGCTCTTGGTCATCGGGGCGTCGCCCCTGATGAAATCCTCATCGGGGATGCTGACCGGGTTCGATGTCACGGGGGAATCATTCTGGATTAGTGCGACGCACAGCTTCCCGAACGGCTCCTTCAGGACCTCCTCCGGCGTGCCGGTGAATATCTTCTCAGAATCGTATCCGAAGTCCTGGCCGACCGTGATGCTCACATCCATCTGGTAGTCGATGAACTGCTTGGCCATAGCATGGACCGTTGACTCGTCGGAGAGCAGCGTGAACACCTTCGCGTGGACCCTGCTCAGACCAACCAGGTTGGCCTCCCTTCCGTGGGCGCTCGTCATGTACACGTCCTGCCACGATGTCCCCATCTTGGCGCATAGGTAGACCGCCGATGATATACCCGGCTCCGTGTTCACATCGAACTCGTCCGCATCAAGTGCCAGCAGCAGCTTTTTGGCCCCGCTGTAGAAGCCTATGTCCCCGGACATCAGGACCGACACGTCAGTGTACTGGGGGTTCTCCCTGAGGTACTTCACGATCTCGTCGGCCTTGTACTCCTCCAGGATGACCTTGCCCGCGGCGACGGATTCCACCATCCTCCTGGCGCCGATCACCAGATCGGAGCCGTCTATCCTGTTCTTGGCCGACAGCGTGAGACCGCTGCCCCCCATGCCTATGCCGATGACGTTGACCGTCCTCTTCCCGGCGGATCTAGAAACTTCCATGTTCAATCCCAGCTTCAAATTGAGTTGTTCCACGACCTGGTCGTAGGTCGAGCCCTCTTCCTTGGGCCTCTCGATGAGGATCACCGTGGCGCCCGCCCTCATGGCGGCACGCACCTTGTCCTCGTAGCCTCCGGCCGTCCCGGAGTCCTTGGTCACCAGATACCTGGCGTCTATCTGTTTCAGCGTGGCGTAGTTGGTCTCCTCGGAAAACGGGCCCTGTGCGCAGATGAGGTTCTTTCCCGAGAATCCGTATTCGGCGCACTTCTGCACCGATTCCATGGTGGACAGCACCCTGGCGGTGACCCTCTCCTTGTAGTCGGGGATCTGGGTGTAGAGGGCGATGTCCTTGGATCCGGTGGATGCGAGGATGTTCCCCTCCTTGTCCTTGAGATAGTCCACCGCCTCCTGGACGGAGGACACCTTGACGATGTTGGACGAACCCGTGTCCGATTCGGACCTCTTGAGCCTGATGTACTCGGCACCGGTGGCCTCGCAGGCCTGCCTGATGTGCTCGGTTATGTTCAGGGCGTAAGGGTGCGTGGCATCCACGACGATGCCGTAACCGTTCTTCCTGATCTGGTCGGCTATGCCCTCGGCGCCGCCGCAGCTCCCGACCTGCACGTCGATGTTTGGGTCGTATCCCATGACCTCGGCGCCGTATTCGGTGGCCACCCTGACATGGACGTCGGCTCCCGCCTCGGCGAGCTGCTTGGACAGCCTCCTGCCCTCCGTCGTGCCCGAGAATATGAATATGCCAGTCATAGGAATTTGACCTCCATGGGCCTACGGCAAATCGCTATCGTCATGCCGTCCTTGGCGGTCTTCCTCCTGATGATCTCCCCGCCGAACGGCCTCACGGACGAACGCTCGCAGACGCAGTCCACGGACGTGACCGACTTGACGAAATCGGATTTGGTGAACTCCCCCTCGAGCTCCATCAGCTCTCCGGAGGTGTAGAACTTGGCCGGA
Source organism: methanogenic archaeon mixed culture ISO4-G1 (assembly GCA_001563305.1). Taxonomy (NCBI): domain Archaea; kingdom Methanobacteriati; phylum Methanobacteriota; class Methanomicrobia; order Methanomicrobiales; species methanogenic archaeon mixed culture ISO4-G1. The sequence continues at coordinate 220,717 of CP013703.1, read as the reverse complement.
ACGCGGAACGCCTTGGCCAGCGACAGGATCGCCTGCTCGTCCTTCTTGAGGTCGATGCTGCAGACCGCCGCGACCCTCTGCTGGGGGATGCCGTCCTCCCTGAGGATGCCGGACACGAATTCCAGCATTGCCTCCGGATCGGTGTCGCGCTTGCAGCCTATCCCGAGGACGATGTCCATGGGCACCAGGCGCATGGTGGTGCCGAACGGCTGCTTCTCCACGTCGGTGGAGATGCTGACCCCGAACTCCCCGGAATCCGCCAGCGTCAGCCCTGCGGGCAGATCGCCCTGCACTGGGATGTCGGATGTGAATCCCACGAACGCCCCGTCCAGTACCCTGACCGAGACGTCCTGGGCGGTCCTGAGGCCCATTATCCTCAGACCGTTGACGGTCGCGAAGGTGTCCACGGAGAACTTCCCATTAAGGTCAGTGGCCGTCGTGATGATCGGCTCGGAGCCCATCCTCTCAGCTATCCTGGCGGTGAGAGCGTTCGCTCCTCCGATGTGTCCCGCCAGCAACGCCACGGCCCATTTGCCGTGCTCGTCCATCCCGATGATCGCCGGGTCCACTGTCTTGGCCTTGATGTACGGCGCTATGTATCTGACCGCGATGCCGATCGCCCCGATGTAGACGATCGCGTCACATTCCTCGAAGGATTTCCTGGTCCATTCGCTGGCCTTCTCCTCGACGCGCTCGACTCCCAAAGTGTCGCACTGGGTCTTTGCGAATATCCTCATGTCCTCTTCCGGGAATGCCTCCTTAAGCCTCTTCGCGGTCCTGCATCCGTTCGTAGAGAACGCTATAACATTGATCCTCACAGGTCCTCCCCCCTTATCTCGTCGAGCATCTCATCGGCCAGGCTGGTTTTCCCCAGGAGCCCGTACACCGAAGAGAACAGTACCGCCGCGGTGCGTATGTTACCTTCCGTGCGGTGATTCATGTGGTACTCGATCTTCTCAATCAAAAGTTTCGAAACGTCCGGGATCAGGTTCTCCTCGTTGATCACGTCCAACGCATCATCCGTGGAGATGCAGTCCATTATCCTCTGGACCAGCGGAAGGCTCGCTCCCGCCACGGCTGCGTTCGCGGCAAGAATCTCCATCCTCGCGTCCGCGTTGCGGGAATGGGTGTTCATAATCCCTCCCGCCAGCTTCACCAGCTTGCCCAGGTTCCCGACGAGGACGATGTCCCTCTTCAGGTCGCATGCGTAGTCCAGCATCTCGCCGATGAAGTTGCTGCACTTCACCGCCTTCTCCGGATCCACCCCTGGGATGCTCTGGGAGAACTCCTTCCCGTAGTTGCCGGGGACCACCAGGAGCACCTGGTTGCCTTGGGAGCGCATGTTCATCTCCACCTTGATCGTGTCCACCAGGGCCTTCTCGCTCATCGGTTCCACGATGCCGCTGGTCCCCAGTATCGAAATCCCGCCCTCAATCCCGAGGCGGGGGTTGAATGTCTTGACGGCGATCTCCTCGCCCTTGGGAACGGAGATCACGATGTCGAATCCGCCCTTGTAGTCGCTGGAGAACCTGACGTCCTCCACCGCTTCCTTGATCATCGACCTCGGTACGCGGTTTATGGCGGCGTTCCCCGGCGGCTGGTCCAACCCTCTTCTCGTGACCCTGCCGACACCGACCCCGCCGTCGATGTTGATGCCTTCGGCAGCCTTCGACACCTTCGAATAGACCAGCGTACCGTGGGTGGCGTCGATGTCATCCCCGCCGTCCTTCCTGACGGCGCATGACACAAAACCGTCGCCGAACTGCATGTCCTCCACCGGGAGGTCCAGGACGATCCCCTTGGGTGTGTTTATCCTCACCATCGGGACCTCCTTCCCGGTCAACAGGGCCTCCACTGCGGCCTTGGTTGCCGCAGCTGCACATGTGCCAGTAGTGTGGCCGCGCCTGAGCTTCTTGTTGTTGACTACGACGAAGGAATCTTCCGACATGGTTTCAAAATCCGTTCTCGGAATGAATATACTACACTATTTATTTCTCTTTGGTTTACCTATCCAACTGACGGTATCGTGACGACAGGAAAATTGTATGGAATCAGTGTAGGGCCAGGCGACCCCGGTCTGCTGACCTTGAAGGCGAAGTCCATCTTGGACTCGTGCGACGTCATCGCCTATCCCGTGAAGACAGCTGGAGAGGAGAGTGTCGCACTTAACATCATCAGGCCCAACGTGGACCTGTCCAGGAAGGAGGTCAGGGAGTACGTGTTCTCCATGGCCGTGGACTACGCCGTGAGGGAACAGGGCTGGAAGAAGGCCTTCGACGACATCATGGCGACTCTGGACTCAGGAAAGAGCATCGCGATGATCACCCTGGGGGACCTCAGCATATTCAGCACCTACATGCGCATAGACGCGATGATCAAATCCAAAGGATACCAGACGGAACTCGTCCCCGGTGTCCCGTCGTTCTGCCACGGCGCCAGCCTGGCCGGCATCCCGCTGACCATGGGCGAGGAGTCTCTTGTCGTGATCCCGTTCAACCAGGACCAGTCGGAGAAACTGGAGAACGCGCTGGAGAACTACGAGAACATCGTCGTCATGAAGGCGTTCAAATCGGTCGACAGGATCGCCGACATGGTCGCCGCCAAGGGACGCGACATCTCATGCATAACGGTCCTCAGCAACGTGGGTATGGAGGACCAGTACATCGGACCCGTCGTAAAGGGCCGCAAGTACGGCTATTTCACAACGCTTTTAATCAAATCGGAGGAGAAAGAATGATCACATTCATCGGTGCGGGTCCTGGAGACCCCGAGCTCATCACAATCAAAGGACACAAGAAGATCGCGGAGGCCGACGTCATCATCTACGCCGGATCGCTGGTCAACCCGGAGGTCCTCGCATGCCACAAGGAGGGCGCGGAGATCTACGACAGCGCCTACATGCACCTGGACGAGGTCATCGACGTCATGAAGAAGGCGGAGGACGCAGGCAAGAAGTGCGTCCGCGTCCACACCGGTGACCCGGCCATCTACGGCGCCCACAGGGAGCAGATGGACAGGCTGGACGAGCTCGGTATCGACTACGAGGTCATCCCCGGTGTCAGCTCCGCGTTCGGAACCGCCGCCGTCCTCAAGAAGGAGTACACCCTCCCCGGAGAGAACCAGAGCCAGACCGTCATCTTCACGAGGATGGAGGGAAGGACCCCCATGCCTCCCGGAGAGAAGCTCGTGGACCTCGCCAGGCACAGGGCCACCATGGTCATCTTCCTCTCCGTCGGATTCCTGGACAAGCTCTCTGCGGAATGCATCGAGGGAGGATATCCCCCTGAGACCCCGGTCGCAGTGGTTTACAAGGCCACATGGCCCGACCAGAAGATCGTCATCGGTACGCTGGCGGACATCGAGAAGAAGGTCAAGGACGCGGGGATCACCAAGACCGCACTGACCGTCGTCGGAAACTTCCTGGAAGGGGACTACAACCTCTCCAAGCTGTACGACAAGCACTTCACCACCGAGTTCCGCAAGGCGGTGGATGAATGAAGGGCAGGCTGCACGTCGTCGGGTTCGGACCCGGCGGCAAGGAGCATATGACGTTCAAGGCGGCGGAGGTCATCCAGAACGCCGATGTCGTCACGGGATACACCACATACGTGAACATCATCAAACCCTACTTCCCGGACAAGACCTATAAGGCCACCGGGATGATGAAGGAGGTCGACCGCTGCAGGATGGCGATCGAGGACGCCATGGAAGGCAAGGACGTCGCCATGATCTCCTCCGGCGACTCCGGTATCTACGGCATGGCGGGGATCATCTACCAGCTCGCCGACGAGATGAACGCCGACATCGAGATCGACACAGTGCCAGGCATCACAGCCGCATCCACCGCGGCATCTGTCCTCGGGGCACCCCTGATGCACGATCTCGCCATCATAAGCCTGTCCGACCTCATGACCCCCATCGACCTCATCATGAAGCGCGTCGACTGCGCAGGCATCGGGGACATGATCGTCTGCCTCTACAACCCCAAGAGCAAGGGTAGGACGGAATACCTCAATCAGGCTCAACAGATATTGTTGAAACACCGCTCGCCAGACACACCTGTCGGGATCGTCCGCAACGCCGGACGTGACGACGAGCGGAAGGAGATCACCACCCTCGGTGAGCTCCACAATGCGGACGTGGACATGTTCTGCATGGTCATCATCGGTAACTCGCAGACCTACGTGTCCAACGGACGCATGATCACACCCAGAGGATACAGAATCTGAGGAATGATAGAATGGCAATAACCATAGTGAAACCAGAGGACATCGAGAAGAGGAGCATGGAGATCATCACGTCCGAGCTCAACGGCAGGACATGGCCCGAGCCCCAATTCTCGATCGTGAAGAGATGCATACACACATCAGCGGATTTCGACTACGCCGACAATCTGAGGTTCTCCCCCGATGCGGAGAACATCGGTGTCAAGGCGATCAGGAGCGGTGCCCACATAGTCACGGACACCAAGATGGCCGCCGCCGGGATCAACAAGAACAAGCTCGCGGAGTACGGCGGACAGGTCCACTGCTTCATCAGCGACGACGATGTCGCGAAGGCGGCCAAGGAGAGGGGATGCACCCGCGCCACCATCTGCATGGAGAAGGGAGCGGAGATCGCTAAGGACCACCCGGTCATATTCGCGATCGGCAACGCACCCACTGCGCTGGTCAGGCTGGCCGAGATGATCGATGCGGGAGAGGTGAAACCGGCACTGATCATCGGCGCACCCGTGGGATTCGTCAACGTCGTCGAGTCCAAGGAACTGATCATGGACAGGGACATACCGTTCATCGTCCCCGCGGGAAGGAAGGGCGGATCCAACATTGCCGCCACCATCTGCAACGCGATGATGTACTACAAGGGATGATGTGATGACGAAGAAAGCCATCCTGGTCGTCAGCTTCGGTACCAGCTACAAGGAGACCCGCGAGAAGACCATCGACGCCCTGGAGAACGCAGTCGCCAAGAGGTATCCCGACTGGGAGGTCAGGAGGGCGTTCACCAGCAAGATGATCATCAAGAAGCTGAAGGAACGCGACGGACTCTTCATCGACTACATCACGGAGGCCCTCCAGAGACTCGTCGACGACGGTTTCCAGGAGGTCGCGGTGCTCCCTACGCACATCATGAACGGCATCGAATTCGACGATGTGGCACGTATCACCGCATCCTTCGCGGACAGGTTCGAGAAGGTCCACATAAGCAAGCCCCTGCTCACGTCCGAGGAGGACTACGACGCAGTCATCGAAGCGGTCGACGAGGCCTATCTCAAGAGGATCTTCAAGGGCTCCTCCGACGGTTCCGCCGTCGTGCTCATGGGGCACGGCACCGTCCACTACGCCAACGCATCCTACTGCGAACTCCAGATGAAGCTCTGGTCGCTGGGATACGAGCATGTGTACGTCACCACTGTCGAGGGATTCCCGACACTGGACGACACCATGAGGTCCATGTCCGGCCACAAGTACTCCAAGGTCTACCTGATCCCGTTCATGATCGTCGCCGGAGACCACGCCACGAACGACATGGCCGGGGACGACGAGGACTCGCTCAAATCCAGGTTCATCGCCGCCGGATGCGACGTCGAGTGCTTCCTCGAGGGACTCGGGGAGCACAGGCCGTTCCAGTGTCTCTTCCTGAGGCATCTGAAGGACTCCCTGGAACAGTGAAACCCGGGGCGGGACTCCCCCGCTCCGCCTTTATTCTCCTAGAACGCGCCCCCGCGGCACGTATTTTATTTTTATATGATGGGACAGATGTCGTCGCGAGTGATCTCATGATAAGATTCGGTCCGGCAGGAATACCGCTCTCATGCAAAGGACGCACGCTCCAGGACGGCATCGAGGATGTCCACAACCTCAGCCTCAGCGCACTGGAGATACAGATGGTAAGGTCCAACGCCTATGCGAGAGCGCCGGACGACGAAGAGGTCGGCATGACCCTGAAGGACATCGAGGAGGGTTTCGTCATCGAGATCTTCAGGGACGGCGAGGAGATCATCGACCCCGAAGAGCCCATCGAGGAGGACGACGACCTCATCTACATGCCCTCGGGAGTCTCCGAGACCTACGGGGACCTGTTCTGGACCAGCGAGATGGCGAAGAGACTCGACGTCAACCTCTCCATCCACACACCCTACTACATGGACCTGGGTTCCAACACGGACCTGACCGAGAACTGCATCAACTCGATCAGGCATGCAGCACTCATTCTCAACGCCCTGGAGGGTGATGTCGTCGTCACCAGTCTGGGACTCTACGACGGAAAGACGGACCGCGAGGAGATCGACGGCAACATCATGGCCAACCTCGAGGACATCATGGGATGGTGGCAGGACAACGGCCTCACGCCCAGGCTCGGTATCGAGATCACCGGCCAGGAGGATGTGTTCGGATCGCTCGAACAGGTACTCGACGTCTGCGACCAGATCCCCGGAGTCATCCCCGTCGTCAACTTCTCACACCACCACTCCCGTACCAACGGCTCGCTCCTGGAGGTCGACGATTTCCTCGACCTGCTCGAGAACGTCGAGCCCTACAGCGACGGAAGGATCCACACGGCATTCGCCGGCGTGGAGTACACGGACGGCAATGAGAGGAGACTCACCCCCATCAAGAAAGGGGACCTGAAGTTCGAGCCTCTGGCAGAAGCCCTCATCGAGATGAAGCCCAACGCAACGGTCATCTCGTCCTCGCCTCTCCTGGAACATGACGCGATGTACATGAAGATCATCCACGAGAGGGTCCTCGCCAAGAAGGTGGCAAAGGACATGAAGGAGAGGAAGAAGGCAGAGCTCGCTGCCGCCGGTGAGTGAATTGAAGGCACCTACGGACCTCATATCCTACTGCGAGAAAGCCATCGCTTCGGTGGACGGATCGCTGGAGAACGAGCTCATCGATTCCATCCTGTCCAGCAGGAGGACGTTCATCTACGGTTCCGGAAGGTCCGGACTGGTCGGACAGCTTTTCGCGGTGCGCCTGGTCCAGCTCGGATTCGATGTCCACTTCGTCGGAGAGATGACCACGCCGATCATCACCAAGGACGACCTCACGCTTCTCATATCGTTCACGGGAAAGACATCCTCCGTGGTCCAGACCGCCGAGATCGCGAAGAACATCGTAGGCTCGAAGGTCGTCTCGCTGACAGGGGTCGGGAACAGCAATCTCGCAAAGACATCCGATGTGGCCATCGTCTTCGACATCCCCGAGAACGAGGAGACCAAGAGGATCGCCCCGCTCGGTACCATATTCGAAGATTCCGCGCACATGTTCTTCGAGTGCGTCGTCCGCGACATCATGTCGAAGAAAGGCATCACCGAAGAGGAGATGCGCAGCAGGCACGCCATCTGGGTCTGATCATTCTATGAAAACCACGGTCGCGTCCTCGACCTTGTCCGTGACCTTGTACAGGGAGAACTGATGCGCGTACACATCCGCCTTCATCATAATCCCCGCGGGCATGTGCTTCTTGAGGAGGGCGAGGTCCGCATCGGTAGGCTCCAGGCCCCCCTCGGATGATGCGACGCACACACCTACCGAGGACTGCTGGCACATGCCTTTGATATGGAAGAATTCGCCGTTCCCGTCGGACAGCCTGTCGCCGTCCAGGAGCACTCCGGCCATCGGGCTCTCTATCAGCATCGAATCCATCGTGTCGAGGATGCTGCTCAGCACGGACTCCGACATCACGACGTCCGCAGAGGTGCCTAGCCTTCCGACCATGGGCACCCGTAACCGTTGCACGATAAAGAAGATTAAGTCGTGATCTCCCCGATGTCAGGTATCGCCACGAGCTCGTCGCCGTCCGAGACCGACTCACTCACCGTCTTGGAGACGTCCAATATCCTGTATCCCTCCACCAGGATTATATCCTGCTGTCCCCAGTATTCGCGGACTATATCGACGATCTCGCGGATCCTCTCGTCGCCGTTCATCTCCATCCTTATGCTGTTCCTCGTAAGTGCATCTGTGAGCGTCAGCTTGACGGTCATATCGGTCACCGGGAAAGGATTCCGATTTCCCCTTTTTAACGATACCCTGGTTTTTTAAGGTGCTCATCCATAATACCTGGCATGGCGAACATCAGGCTGCCCGACCATTCCCACTGCAAGTTCTGCGGCGATCCGGTCCCGTTCGGAGAGGATTACTGCGACGACGAATGCAGGAGGATGGAGGCGGAAAGGGTCTCGAAGGAGAAGAGGAGGGATTACATCTTCTACGGCATCGCCGCAGCCACTATCCTCATCCTGTTCGTCATAAGGGCCTTAACGCGCTGACCGTCCTGGCCACGTCGTGGACCCTCACGATCGATGCACCGGACCTGACGGCCTCCGCACTGATCCTTGCGGTTGCATCATCGATATCCATGTCGGAATAGAACTGCTTCACGAACCTCTTGCGGGATGCCCCTACGAGGATTGGATGCGAATCGCCCAGGAACGAGCAGTCCTTCGCTATCGCCAGGTTCTGCTCAGGGGTCTTGCCGAATCCCAGACCGGGATCTATGATGATCCTGGAATCGTCGATGCCCGCATCGACCGCCTTCGCGCACTGACCGTCCAGGAACGACCTGATGACCTCTTTGTAATCGTCCCCCATCACGACGGAATGCATGTCGGAGTACTCTCCCGCCATGTGGCTGATTACTATGGACACGTCGGATCCGGAGCAGGCCTCGAACATGCCCTCCCCGCGGAACCCGTTGACGTCGTTGATGATGGAGACACCCGAGGATACCGCTTTCCGAGCCACTTCGGCCTTCATCGTATCCACGGATACTGGCACATCGATAGAACCGACCAGTTCCCTGAGGACCGGACCCAAGCGGGCCCACTCCTCCTCCTCAGATACGGGGGTGCATCCGGGACGGGTGGATTCCGCACCGACGTCGATGATGTCGGCTCCCTGATCGACCATCTCGATGGCATGGTTCAACGCAGCGTCCGCTGAATCCCATCTGCCTCCGTCCGAGAAAGAATCGGGCGTGACGTTCAGTATCCCCATTACGAGCGGGGCCTGCCTTCCGAACGGGAATCTCATTCCATCAGCTCGTCGATGATCTCGACGAGGTCCCTGACCTGGACCTTGCGGTCCCCTGCGGCCGCCTGGAGGTTGTTCACGCAGAACGGGCAGGTCGTGATGATGAGGTCGGCGAACGATGCCTCGTCCAGCCTGGTCTCCGCTATCTCCTTGGAGACCTCCGGATACGCCGCCCTGACTCCTCCGCCGCCTCCGCAGCAGTGGCTGGTCTTGCGGTTGTACTCCATCTCCCTGAAGTCCAGCTTGGGGATCTTCTTGATGACCTCTCTTGGGGGCTCGAAGACCTCGCAGTGCCTTCCGAGGTGGCACGGGTCGTGGTATGTGGCGACGACGCCCTCCATAGGCTTGAGCTTCAGGTCCTTCTTGGCAAGGTACTCGGTGATGTGGAGGACCTCGAACGGTACGTCCACGTACTTGGGGTACTCGATCTTGAACATCCTGTAGCATCCGGCGCAGGCCAGGACCAGGGTCTCGACGCCGAGGGCCTTGATGGCCTCGACGTTCTTCCTGAAGAGCTCCGTGACCTCCTCCTGGGGCCATCCGACCCTCTGGGCGACGGAACCGCAGCAGACCTCGTCGATGGTGGTGAAGTCCTCTCCGAGCTTGTCCAGGATGGACAGCGTGGCCTGGGCGGTCTTCTTGGACCTGTATGTTGCGGTGCATCCCACGTAGTAGCCGACCTTGGCCTTGTGGGGCTTCCTTCCGAGCATCTCGTCCCTGGGGGTCTTGTCCCCGAACGGGTTGCCGCACTCCATGATGTTGTCGCACATTGCCTTGTGCTTCGGGAGGATCTTACCGTTCTTCACGAGGTCCGAGCGGCAGAGCTCGATGATGTCCACGATCTTGACCTTGGACGGACATCTCCTGACACAGTCCGCGCAGGTGGTGCAGGTGTACATGTTCTCCACAAGGGAGTCGTCCGCCTCAAGGTCGCCGTTGAGCAGACCGTACGTGAGCGTGATACGTCCCCTGGACAGCGCGGTGTCCCATCCGATCGCCTTGAACGAGGGGCACACGCTCTTGCAGAAACCGCACATGGTACAGACGTTGACCGCCTTCCTTACCTCTTCCAGAGCATCCGTCTTGAACGTCATTGACTCACCTTCGGTATGGTCACGCTTCCGTCCATCAGGACGATGACGCGGGACTTGGGGTTCTTCTTCATGGCCTCGGCGAACGCCTCCGCGACACTGGGGAAGGGTCTGATGTTGGCCTTCCTGAGGATCTCGGGGTCCAGGTCAGTGACGGCCCAGATGGATGCCCAAGTGGCGATCTCCGCCATCTTGGCTGCCTTGTGATAACCCAGCTTGTACTCCTTCCTGAGGTTCTCCAGGACCTCGTTGGGGTCGCTGGAGGACGAGAGCTGGTTCAGGAAGGTCGGATGTCCGATGCCCTCCCTGCACTTGGAGACCATGATTATGGTCCCGCCTTCCTTGAGGGCCCACTTTCCGTTGTCCAGCGCCTTCTGTGACTGGTACAGGTCGACGTCCATAGGGTAGGGCGCGACGGAGATGACTATGTCCGCCTTCTCCGGGATCGGGACGGAGAACACCTCGTTTGCGTACTTGACGGCCTCGTCGAAGGACGCGTTGAGCTCTCCCGATACCGCCTTGTAGATGTTCTGGTGCCTGTCGAGGACCATCTGGATCGAGAAGATCTTCTTGCCCTTGACGACCTCGAGGGCGTCCATCATATCCTCGTGGACGGGGTTGCCCTCCAGTGCCAGCGCCTGGGCCTCCTTCTTCATCGCCAGCTTGTGGTTGGTCTCAACGGTCTTGAATGATGCGACTCCGGGGAGGAACGACTTCCTTCCTCCGGTGTATCCTGCGAAGTAGTGGGGTTCGACCGATGTGATGATCACCAGACGGTCCGCGTCCACGGCGATCTTGTTGACCTCCATGGGGGTGCCGTTCTTGGATGTACCGAGGAATACGCACTCGGAGTTCTTGGCATCGTGGCAGATGATGCGGTCCTTCAGGTATCCGTAGTGCTTGCCGAAGACGAAGTTGTACTCCTCCTCGGTCATGTCCCTGTGCGTTCCGGTGGCAACGAGGTATCTGGCCTTCTTCAGGTCCATCCTCTTGGACAGTGCGTCGAGCACCTTCGCCGTGGGCGTGGGGCGCGTTCCATCGTTGACTATGAAGACTATGTCCTCGCCGCCTGCGAGGAACTCGTCCATGGAGCCGTATCCGATGGGGTTGTCGATGGACTTTCCGATGACCTCATCGGGGTTGCCGCACTCGACGTCCTTGGGATAGTAGGTCCCGACATAGTTCTCTTCGGGTATGTCGACCTTCTGTACTCCGTCCTTGCCGTACTTCACATCGATTATCATTTGGACCAGATTACTGCTAACCCACGCCTACTAAATAAAAACTATCAGAGGCGCGCGCCCATGAGGGCGGCAATCCTCCGGTTCCTCCGGGAAACGAAATCCAAGTTGGATCCGATCCACTTCATGTACTGGTCGACATCCTTTGGAAAGGGATCCTTATCGAAGGGCTCCGTGTCTATCCAAAACTTGACCTTTCTGTAATCATTGGAAACACAATCCTGCAGAAGGAAGAAGTCGACATAGCCCTTGAAATCGATGAAAAGGTCAAAGAAATCCCTATCCGTTTCCAAGCACTGGATCATTGGACTTTCCTCCCCTTCGTAGAACCTCCTGATGCATTCGAGGGTAAGATCCCACCTGTCCCTGATCCGTGCGTTACTCCCCCTGCACTGGTTGATACTGTTGACATGCTTCGGGAATATTATCGAACCTCCGATGGTGTATGTCCTTCTGATGAAGGATTCCATCCATCCGTGGTAGTCGTCCATTGATGCGGCGACCTGTTCGATCAGGGGCCTGCAGCGCTGGTATCTGAAACCGGTGGTGATGGAATCGCTGGCGAACCTCATCCCGTTCCACTTCAGATAATCCGGTGCGTACCATTCCTCGAGTTCCATCGTCTGTCCGTTAGGCAGATCCCTGCTCCAGAGGATGCTATGGTACCTCCTGAGTGTGGCGCTGTGGGTGTCCGGATCGTTGCCGCAGTAACCGAGTCCGTCCTTACGGTCCCAGAATCCATCCCAGAAATCCACGGTATCGGTGGTGAAATCGAAATCCGTATCGATGCCAACCATGCAGTCCCTCCCCGTCAAATGCCTTAGAAACCGGAAAAACCTCAGGAGTACTCTGAAGCGACATCAAACCATCAACGGCATGGCGGAGAATAAAACTATCTGGGGACCTGAACGCCGTTCCGATGTTCGACACATTCTTTACTGCCCAACCCATTCAGTTATCGTAATGGTCACGATCGGCGACATCGGCGAGCGCCAGCTCATTCAGGACTTCAAATCGTTCATACGGCCGGAAGGCCGCGTGGGTCCCGGAGATGACGCGGCTGTGATCGGGAAGGACATCGTGGTCACGACGGATGTCGTTACCTTCGACAGGCACTTCCCCGCGGGCATGACCTACGAGCAGTTCGGATGGTATGCGGCGGCGGTGAACTTCAGCGACCTCGCCGCCATGGGTGCGAGACCGATAGGCTTCACGGCAGCGCTGGCACTTCCCCCTACATTGGACGTACAGCACGCCTACGACATCATGAGCGGCATCGACCAATGCGCAGAGTTCTGCGGCACCGGGATCGTCGGAGGGGACACCAAGAACGGCCCCGGTCTCGTGGCAGGAACTGCCATCGGAACCATGGACAGGAGAGCGCCGATGCTCAGATCTGGGGCCAGGCCCGGCGACATCGTGGCGGTCACAGGACCTCTTGGGGGACCGGCCGCAGGCTATGCCGCCATCGACAAGGGGATAGACTGCCAGGATGCGAAGGATGCGCTGTACATGCCCATCCCGAGGGTGACCGAGGGAGTGAAACTCGCCTCCTCGGGCATCGTGACATCCTGCATCGACCTCTCCGACGGGCTGGGGACCGCCCTCAACACCGTCTGCGAGGCATCCGGCGTCGGCATCGACATCGAATTCAGCTTCCTCCCCCACGAGGAGTACGTCGAGACCGTGTCCGAGGAATCAGGAATCCCACTGGAGAAGCTCCTCATCGGCTGGGGAGGGGAATACGAACTGATGTTCACCGCGGATCCCAACCGCCTCAAGAAGCTGTACGATTCCGAGATCGAATTCCACATAATCGGCGCGGTCAACGACGCGGGGCATCCCGAGCTGGTCCGCGAGGGCAAGAGGAGTGTGATCCCCTATGGCGAGTACTGACAGGGTCGAGGCGAGATACTACCGCCGCGAGGGAGATTCCTACATCTGCGAACTGTGCCAGCAGAAGTGTTTCATCAGGAAGGGGGAGTTCGGTTACTGCGGTACCCGCAGGGCGGACGACGACATCCTCGCGTCCAATTCCTACGGTAAGATATCATCACTCTGCGTGGATCCGATCGAGAAGACCAACCTCTACCACTACAGGCCGCACACCAAGTGCCTCTCGGTGGGGAGCGTCGGGTGCAACATGAACTGCAGGTTCTGCAAGAACTATCCCATCGCGAAGCTGACCATCGGGAAGAAGCGTGCCACCTACAAAAGCCCGGAGGAGCTGCTGCAGATGTGCCGCGACGAGGACATGGACACCATAGCGTTCACGTACAACGAGCCCATGGTATGGTTCGAGTACATCCTGGACGTGGCTAAGGCGGCCCCGGACATCAGGATCGTCCTGATGACCAACGGGCTGATCAACGACGGCCCGCTCAAGGAGTTATGCGATGTCGTGGACGCCATAAGCGTCGACATCAAATCGTTCAACCAGGACACCTGCAAGAGGGTCTGCGATGCGGACCTCAGGGACGTCCTGAACACCACACGCAGGATACTCGCCAGGGGCATCCACACAGAGCTGAACTACCTTGTCATCCCCGGTGTCAACGACTCCGACGATGAGATCTCGGCATTCTGCAGGTGGGCCTGCGAGCAGTCGCCTGACCTGCCGGTCCATTTCAGCAGGTTCCAGCCGGATTACGAGATGCGCGACATACCGCTGACGCCGGTGGAATCGCTGCTCCACTGCAGGGACATCGGGATGGACTGCGGGCTGAACTTCGTGTACGTCGGCAACACGCTCATCGACGACGCGGACGACACGATATGCCCCGAGTGCGGAGAGGTGGTGATCAGGCGTCTCGGATACTCCTCTCATCCCATATCCCTCGACGGGAACAGATGTGCCAGATGCAAGCGCGAGCTCAACATCGTCAGATGAGGGCGAAGAATGGGCTGCCCAATATCATCGTCAGAAGGAACGCCATCGTCAGCGGCACCACGAACGGTATCATCGGCGTCACGGCCACCATTTTCTCCCCTGATTTCTCCATGAGGTTGAAGTAGGCCCTGATGTCCTCCTCCTTGCGGAACATGTAACGCCTGCCGACGGCCGGATAGACGAAGGAGTGCTTCGCAACCTGTACGTCCATCATGCAGGAGCTGATCGTTCCCGTTCCGGTCCTGATGTTGATCGCCCACACCGGGATCATCCAGATCACCGTGAGGAGCAATGCCGGGATCATAGTCGCCAGAACAGGGTTGAACACCAGATCGTACGGCGCGATGTTCATCCAGATCATCCCTCCGAAGTCCGGATAGGTCGGATAGAGCATGGAGAGTCCGATGAGGACCTTCACGTCCCCTCCGCCGATCATGAAACCTGCGGTGAACATGAACAGGAACAGCATGAACAGAACCGCCGTGATGAGCGGACCTACCGTCCCGAAGCAGAACCATGCTAATATCAGCACCAGGACGCCCGCGGCCAAAACGACATACAGGATGCGGCCCTCCAGCTAGCGTGTGAACACGAACATGTAGATCATCAGATAGCCGAAAGCAGCGACCACAGCAGGCAGCCAGTCGTATACCAGGAACAGCTGGACGGCGGCAAGGAGGAACATCAGCTTCGGACAGATGTCCGGGACCTTCCTAGACCTCAGGTCATGGAAAGAAGCGTATGCCATGATGACAGAAACCGCTACGAATATTGCAACCTGTACGTCCATTGGTTACACATCCGCTTAATCTTTTTAATATGGTGCACATCACGTTACTATGAAAGGAAGGATTGCGGCCGTAGCAGCATTGTTCATGCTAATGCTCTGCGCCGTAAGCCCGCTGTTCGCAGAGACGGCGGATGCGTTGGATAACGATGACTTCATCATAGTCGTCGAGGGAACCTATGCCCCCGAACAGCACATCCCCGTGGAGATCCGCAACGGCGAGACGAAGAGCTGGAAGCTCCACGTCATCAACGACTCCGAGAAGAACCTGAACGTCACGATAAGCTCGACGATCTCGGACGCGGACGTCGCGATATCGACCGATCCCGAAGTGGGATTCCTGTATCCCCGCAGCACCGGTTCCAGCTTTAACATCGTCGGGACCATCACCATATCGGTCAACAACCTTTCGAAATCCTACGACGACCTGACGGCCGACATCAAGGTCGCGGTGTTCGATCAGGAGGATAAGAGCCAGACAGTGGAGAATCACGTGATATTCGACATCGACGTGAGCTCTTACTACGATACCTCCGGACAGTACAACAAGTTCCTGGGGATCTTCGATAACCCGCTGGACCCTCCCTTCAACACCCCGCTGATCCCTGCGGCCGTGACCACCGTCATCATCCTGATCATCGCCGCCCTGCTCAGCCTCCTGATTATCCCGCTCCTCGGCAAGTACTCCAAGGTCGCATCGACCTACGACAGGAAGACCCTCAAGAAGGGGTTCATGCACATGGCGCTGGCATTCGCACTGGTCTTCTCCATCAACCTGGACCTGAAGATCATAGGGGCGGACCCAGGGGTCATCTCCAACATCGAGGCCCTGTCCAACATCCTGTACGTGGTCATCGGATCGATCATCGCGTGGAGGATCTACCTGTTCATCATGGAATCCATCCTGAAGGGCATCGAGGAATCCGACCAGACCTCGGTCGTCGACATGACGCTCATGCCGCTGATGAGGATGCTGGGGAAGATGATCTTCTGGATCGCTGGCGCCACGATAATCCTCGGTTCGTTCGGAGTGGACCTGGGAGGGATCCTGGTCAGCGCGGGAATCATATCCTTGGGAATCACCATGGGTGCCCAGAACGTCCTGTCGCAGTTCTTCAGCGGTATCGTCCTGCTCATGAGCAGGCCGTTCAAGGCTGGGGACTTCCTGAAGATCAACGACGAGGTCCGCATCGTAAAGAAGGTCAAGGTCATGTACACCGAGTTCTACAACTGGGACAGGGACTCCGTCATCACCATGCCCAACAACGCGGTGAGCTCGGCTACGATCCTCAACCTGACCAAGGACGATATCGCCCACAAGCAGTACATCTACTTCAGCGTCGCATACGGCACGGACATCGCCAAGGCCGAGAAGGTCATGATCGAGGCGGCTTTCAAGAGCGACCTGATCATCATCGACGAGAAGCACAGCGCACCCAGCGTCAGGCTCACAAACTTCCTGGACTCCGGAATAGAGCTCAGGCTCGGAGTGTTCGTCCACAACTTCGACGACAGCAGCCTGGCGGCGGGCCAGATCAGGGCCGCGGTCCTGCAGGCTTTCATCGACAACGACATCGAAATCCCCTACAACAGACTGGAGGTCACCATGCTCAACGACTGCTTCAGGGAGAAGAGGCCGGGGGACACCGTAGAGGACTGATTTTTCGAAAAGGAACAGTCTTGAAAACCCTTTACTACTATTTTCATCAATAATTATACGAAATCCGCATTATTTCTGCGGAATCCTGTCCCTATTTTATATAATATGAGAAAATAACCTGTCCAGAGTGACTGATATGATCGACAACCTGGATAAGAAGATCATCGAGATCATGAAGAAGGACTCCAGATGCCCGTTCGTGGAGATAGCGAACCAGCTGGGCGTCTCGGAGGGGACCATCCGCAGCAGGGTCCACAGAATGACAGACGAGGGAATCATCCGCGGATTCACCATCAAGACCAGTTCTAGGAACGTCAAGGCCCTGGTGGAGATCAGGATCGACGTGAACACCGACACGCAGGGCATCGCCAACGAGCTTGCAAGCTACGACGGCGTGACCGAGGTGTTCGAGGTCACAGGGGATCAGGACATCGTCGCCATCGTGGATGTTGAGTCATCTCAGTATCTGAACGATATCATCGAGCGCATCAGGCGCTACGACAACATCCTCAGCACGCGTACCCGCATCATCCTGAAGGAACATTTCGGGGAGGCATGAACATGTTCAGGGGAACAGGAACAGCATTGATCACACCCTTCGCGAAGGACGGATCCATCGACGAAGAGGCATTGAGGAGGCTCGTCAACTTCCAGGAGGAGAACGGAGTGGACGTCCTCGTACCGTGCGGATCGACCGGAGAATCGGCCATGATGTCGCACGAGGAGCACATACATGTCATCGAGATCGTCAGGGACGAGGCCAAGAGGGCCAAGATCCTGGCCGGCGCGGGGAGCAACTGCACCTCCGAGGCCATCAAGCTCAGCAAGGGCGCGGAGGACCTCGGGGCGGATGGTATACTCTCGATCTCACCCTATTACGTGAAGCCCACCCAGGAAGGGCTCTATCAGCACTACAAGGCCATCCAGGATGCCATCAACATACCGGTCATAGTCTACAACGTCCCGGGAAGGACCGGGACCAACGTCAACACCCAGACGATCCTCAGGCTCGCGGAGCTCGACGGGATCGGGGGTGTCAAGGAGGCCAGCGGGAACTTCTCCCAGATCATGGAGATCCTGGCCAACAAGCCCGACGACTTCGAGGTCCTCAGCGGGGACGACAGCCTCACCATGGGACTGCTCAGCCTCGGAGGGGACGGCGTCATATCCGTCGCGTCCAACTGCTGTCCCGGACTTATGAGCAAGATGGTCAGGGCCGCCATGGAGGGCGACGTCGTGACCGCCAGGGACATCCACGAGAAGCTGCTCCCGCTCTTCTCCGCACTGTTCTGCGAATCCAACCCCATCCCCATCCAGCACGCGATGGGCCGCATGGGATACGGCAACGGAGTCCCCAGGCTCCCGCTCACCGAGCTGAGCGACAAGGGCAAGGCCCTGCTCGACCCCATTCTGGACAAGCTGGTGTTGCGAAAATGATCACTGTCATGAAATTCGGAGGGACCAGCGTTGGTTCCGCAGAGGCGATCCAGAGGGTTGCCAACATCATCATCAACACCAAAGGCGACAAGGTCATAGTGGCCTCCGCCATGTCCGGCATCACGAACTTCCTGGTAGGAGTCGTCGACAATCCGACCCAGGACGTGGACGAGGTCGTTAAGGCCTTCGCAGACAAGCACATCATGGCCGCCGAGCAGATGTTCGACGGCGAGATCATGGCGGAGTTCCGCAAGGAGTTCGACAAGAGGCTGGCATCTTTCAAGGAGGCCATCATGAGCGACCCGAACGACGCCTACTACAAGGATCTGGTCACATCCCAGGGTGAGAGGTTCTCCACCCTCATGCTCTCGTTCTATCTGAAGAAGATGGGACACGAGTCCATCGCCCTCACGGCGGAGACCGCCGGGATCGCGGCTGTAGGACTCCCGCTCTCCGGATCGGCAGACCTCATCGCAACCGCGAACGGCATGACCATGAAGGTCAGGCCCCTGCTGTCCAAGGGCATCATCCCGGTCATCACCGGATTCTACGGCATCAAGGACGGAGCTCCCCTCACATTCGGAAGGGGAGGTTCGGATTATTCCGCTGCGGTCGTCGCGAACGCACTAGACGCCGACATGCTGGAGATCTGGACCGACGTTGACGGTTTCATGACCGCCGACCCCAGGATCATCAAGGATGCCATCAAGATCGAGGAGATGACGTTCGGCGAGGCCGCCGAGCTCGCATACTTCGGTGCGAAGGTCCTGCACCCCAGGACCATCGAGCCCGTGAGGATCAAGCGCATCCCGCTCAAGGTCAGGAACTCCTTCAGGCCGGAAGAGCCAGGTACCCTGATCCACAGCCTCAGGAAAAAAGGAAAAGGACTGCTCAAGAGCGTCGCCACCAAGAACGACCTGGCGATCCTCACCATCAGTTCCGCGGAGATCGCATACAAGCCGGAGATGGTCGCGCAGATCATCAACAAGATCGCCGAGAACAACATCATCATCTATTCCATCTCGACATCGCTGTCCACCGTGGCTATCCTTCTGGGCAACGATGACGTCACCACGGTCATCAGGCGCCTCAACGAGTTCTCCAACGGGGAGATCGAGAGGATCGACGTCAACAACGGCGTGTCCCTCGTGTGCTGCGTCGGGGACGACCTCCTTTCCAGGTGCGGCGTCACCGGTGACATATTCACTGCGGTGAAGGACGTCGGTGCGAACGTGGAGATGATCTCGGAGGGTGCCTCCGAGGTCTCACTGAACTTCGTGGTACCGATGAACATGGTCATGGACGTCGTGGCATCCCTCCATTCGAAGTACATCAGCGGTGATGCCCAATGATGCGCGACTTCGAATGCAAGGACGGACAGATGTACATCGCGGGAGTCCCCGCTTCCAAGATTGCGGAGGAGTTCGGCACTCCGGTCTACGTCTGCGACGAGGCCAGGATCAGGGAGAACTACCGCACCGTGCACGACGCGTTCAACAGGTTCATGGACACCAGCGTCCACTACGCATGCAAGGCCAACACGAACCTCGCGATTCTGAGGATACTCGAGCAGGAGGGCGCGGGGATAGACGCGGTCTCCATCGGGGAGGTCAGGACATGCCTGAAGGCAGGATTCACGCCTGACAGGATCATGTACACCGGCGTCAACGTCAGCGATAAGGAGCTCAAGGAGGTCGCCGAGCTGGGAGTGATGATCAACGTCGACTCCATCTGCGAGATGGAGAGGCTGGCCAGGATCTCGCCCGGACACAAGATCTCTTTCCGTATCACGCCCGGGGTCGGCTCCGGACACAGCGACAAGGTCATCACCGGTTCCAAGGGGGCCAAGTTCGGTATCCCCCTCAACCAGGTCATCGACACGTACGCCAGGGCCAAGGACCTGGGATTCGACATCAGGGGCATACACGCCCACATAGGATCCGGCGGACAGTCCGTCGGACCGTTCATGGACATGATCCAGGTCCTGATCAACCTGGTCAACGAGATCAGCGAGCTCGGAATCGACCTGGAGTTCATCGACATGGGAGGAGGAATCGGAGTCCCGTACAAGCCCCAGGAGGACGAGATGAACGTCGAGGAGCTTGCATCCGAGATCACCGACATGATCGAGCAGCAGACCGACATCAGGAAGCTCGTCCTGGAACCCGGAAGGTACATCGTGTGCGATGCCGTGGTGCTCCTCACCAGGGTCAACGACGTCAAGGACGCGGGCACCAAGAAGTACATCGGATGCGACGCGGGATTCAACACCCTCATCAGGCCCGCCTTCTACGACTCGTTCCACTACGTCACGATCGCGAACAAGTTCGGCAAGGCATGCGTCAGCAGATACGACGTCGTCGGGCCCATATGCGAATCCGGTGACTATCTGGCACATGACCGTGTGCTCCCCGAGCCGCAGGTCGGGGACATCGTCGCCGTCTACAACGCCGGTGCATACGGATTCTCGATGTCTAGCAACTACAACTCAAGACCGCTGTGCGCAGAGGTCCTCGTGAACGACGGCAAGGCGGAACTCATCCGCGAACCGGAGACGATCGAGGAGCTCTGGAGACACCAGATCATACCCAAGAGGCTGATGTAAGTGCATTTCTGGAAATATCAAGGAATTGGAAACGACTTCGTCGTTCTCGACGGATCGAAAGGAGACCTGGAGATCGACACCGAATGGTGCAGGTGCGCCTGCGACCGCCACTTCGGGATCGGAGCGGACGGCGTGCTGTACATAATGCCCGGCGAAGGGACCGATATCACCATGAGGGTCATCAACGCCGACGGATCGGAGGCGGAGATGTGCGGCAACGGCATCAGGTGCGTCGCGGTCCACGCGTTCAACTACGGCATCGTCAAGAAGACGACATTCACGATCAACACCATGGCCGGGATCAAGGAGGCCACCGTCACACTGGACGGCGACAAGGCGGTAGCGGCGACCATCGACATGGGTGCCCCCATCCTCGACGGGAGGTCCATCCCCATAGACTGGGACGGACAGTACATCGACGAGGACTTCGCCATCGTCAGGTACTTCTTCAAGGCCAACGCGGTGTCCATGGGCAACCCGCACTTCATCACTTTCCAGGAAATGGACGACG
The DNA here is from genome assembly GCA_001563305.1 of methanogenic archaeon mixed culture ISO4-G1. Taxonomy (NCBI): domain Archaea; kingdom Methanobacteriati; phylum Methanobacteriota; class Methanomicrobia; order Methanomicrobiales; species methanogenic archaeon mixed culture ISO4-G1. The sequence continues at coordinate 199,454 of CP013703.1, read as the reverse complement.
CCACCATAGACAGGCTCGGACCCATGCTGGAATGCCACAGGCTGTTCCCCAAGAGGACCAACGTGGAGTTCTGCAAGGTGATCGACGGCAAGATCTACATCAGGGTCTTCGAGAGAGGCGCGGGATGGACCCTCGCCTGCGGTACGGGCGCATGTGCCAGTACCGTCGCGGCCGCCATCAACAAACTGGTTCCGTTCGACGAGCCCGTCGACGTGCATCTGCCCGGCGGATGGCTCAAGATTACCGTGAACAAGGACCTCGCCTTCGTCCGCATGGAGGGTCCGGCGGACCTGGTGTTCGAGGGAGACCTTCCAGAGGAATATTCGGAGTGAGAGGAAATGACAAGTTACGAGCAGGCAGAGAGGCTCAAGAAGATCCCGCCTTACCTATTCGTCAGGCTGGAGCAGCTCTCGGCGGAGAAGAAGGCACAGGGATGGGACATGATCACCTTCGGTATCGGAGACCCCGACCTTGAGGTGCCCCCGTGCATCGTCGAGGAGATGGCCAAGGAGGCCAGGATCAACTCCAACCAGAAGTACTCGTCGTCGGCAGGAGAGAGGGATCTCCGCGTCGCCGTCGCCAAATGGTACAAGAAAAGGTACGGGCTGGACATCGATCCCGACACCCAGGTGTGCATCACGATCGGTTCCAAGGAGGGCATATTCAACATCGCCCAGGCCTTCGTCAACGAAGGGGAGACGATCATCGCACCCTCGCCCGGATACCCCGTGTACTCCGGTGCGGCGTCCATATTCAACAACGCCAACTGCGTGAAGATCCCTCTGAGGGCCGAGAAGGACTGGCTCCTGGACGTGGACGAGTGCCCCAAGAACGCACGCATGATGTATCTAAACTATCCGAACAACCCCACGGGCGCCACCTGCGACCTGGAGTATCTCAAGAAAGTCTACAACTGGTGCCAGGAGAACGACACCATCCTGTGCTTCGACAACGCGTACGGAGAGATGGTGTTCGACGGATACGTCGCACCCTCGATCCTGCAGGCCGGACCGGACGCCATCGAGTTCGGTTCGTTCTCCAAGACGTTCAACATGACCGGGTTCAGACTCGGTTACGCCGTGGGACACCCCGACCTCGTCGCCGGACTGAAGAAGTGCAAGGGACAGATCGATTCCGGAGCACCCATCTTCATCCAGAAGGCCGGAATCAAGGCGCTGGAGCTCTACGGCCCCAACGGCGAGATTCCCAAGGAGGTCGCCAAGAACATGGAGACCTACGCGGAGAGGAGGAAGGTCCTCGTCGAGGGCCTCAGGGAGCTCGGGTACAAGGTCAACATGCCCAAGGGAACCTTCTACGTCTGGTTCGACTGCGGCATGTCCTCGTTCGAGTTCACCCAGAAGATGGTCGACATCGGTGTGATCGTCACCCCCGGTTCCGGATTCGGGGAATCCGCCGAGGGCTACATCAGGATGGCCATCACCGAGCCTGTCGAGCGCATCAAACTCGCGCTCGAGAGGATGAAGCAGAACAAATACATCGAGTGAAACCCACTTTCGGTCCGGGCATTCTAAGGACCTTAATCTCCGGATGCCCGGACATCTTTCTACCCAGCGGTTCTCTGCAGACTAAGAACCCTAGTCTGGCACATCGCATCGTCGATTTCCACTTTCGGTCACCCCCTTCTCAGCTTTAAATACGGATTGGACGATGAAGATGTGAGGAATCACAATGGCCACAAAAACCCTTGAAGATATACCAGGAGTAGGACCAGCCATAGCAGAAAAACTCCGTGAAGCAGGATACAACGAATTGATGGCCATCGCAGTAGCTTCCCCTTCCGAACTCGCAGAGGCATGCGAGATAGGAGAGAAGAAGGCAATGGACATCATAGAGGGTGCCAAGCTTTGCGCGGACATTGGCGGTTTCGAGACAGGAGAGGACATCCTAGAGAGACGTAAAGCAATCACCAAGCTCACGACGGGATCGAAGGCGTTCGACGAGCTGCTCAACGGCGGACTCGAGACGCAGTCCATCGTGGAGCTGTTCGGTGAGTTCGGAAGCTGCAAGACGCAGGTCTGCTTCCAGCTCGCGGTGAACGCGACCCTTCCGGAAGAGAAGGGCGGATTCGACTCGGATGTCATCATCATCGACACAGAGAACACGTTCAGGCCCGAGAGGATCATCCAGATGGCCAACTATCTGGGAGTGGATCCCGACGAGACCCTCAAGAGGATCCACGTCGCCAGGGCATTCAACTCGCAGCACCAGGTGCTCCTTGTGGACAAGGCGCTGGAGCTGGCGCAGACGCTGAAGGTCAAGCTGCTCATCGTCGACTCCCTGACATCGCATTTCAGGGCGGAGTACGTGGGCAGAGGCGCGCTGGCGGAGAGGCAGCAGATCCTCAACCGCCACATGCACGACCTGCTGAACTTCGCGACGCTCAACAACGCGGTCATCGCCGTCACCAACCAGGTCGCGGCGAAGCCGGATGCGTTCTTCGGAGACCCCACCAGACCCATCGGTGGACATATCGTGGGACACACCGCAACCTTCCGTATCTACCTCAGGAAGGGAAAGGCGGGAAAGAGGATCGCCAGGCTCATCGACTCACCCAACCTGCCGGAGGGTGAGGCGGTATTCATGGTGACCGAAGACGGTATTAAGGACTAAACGCTAAACGGGGGCGTGAGCCCCCAATTCTTCTTCGAACTGTCCGGCGAATCAAAGGACATGCCCCTGGCCGAGATCAAAGGCTGCCTGAGGGCGGAGACCGGTTCCTGCGAGATCGTATCGACCGGCCCCGGATATGCCATCGCATCCTTCGACGAGAGCTATCTCGACCCGGTTGCGGAACGCATAGCGATGTCCCACAGCATCGGGAGGTATCTCGGCGAGTACACCCCTGACGACATCTCGGGACTTGCGGACATCGAACTCCCCGAGGGGAGCTTCGCCATCCGCGCGAAGAGGTTCGAGGGCATGATGAAGGACGTGGATTCCCAGAAGCTCATCCGCAATGCGGGAGCGCTCCTGTCGAAGAAGAACGACGTGGATCTCAAAGACCCAGACATCATCGTCCGCATGCAGATGTGCGACAAGGTCCATCTCTACATCGAGGAGAAGGTCACCGAGAAGGATCTCCTTGAGAAGAGGAAGGTCGCGGAGAGGCCCTTCTTCTCTCCGATCTCGCTCCATCCCAAATACGCCAGGGCGCTCATCAACATGGCCGAGGCCAAGAAAGGCGATACCGTCCTGGATCCGTTCTGTGGCACCGGGGGCATCGTCATCGAGGCCGCCGAGATGGGGATGAAGGCCGTCGCATCGGACTTCGACGAGGACATGATCATCGGATGCCAGGAGAACCTGGATTTCTACGGACTGAAGATGTACGACTTCGACATCCTGGACATCGGTGACATAGCGGAACGCTTCCCCGATATGGATGTCATCTGCACCGATCCCCCTTACGGAAGGTCCACCAAGACCGGGGGGGAGAAGATCGACGAGATCTACCGCCGTGCCGGGGAGGTCATACCCAGATGCCTCAAGAAGGGCCACAAGGCCGGCATCGTGCTGCCCCACCCGCTGACCATCGACGGTATGGAACTGGAAGCCATGTTCGAACAGAGGGTGCACGGTTCGCTGACCAGGCACTATCACATTTTTAAGAACTGAAGAAAAGGTAAGACGGGGAGACCCCGTCTTTTTGAAGTTTGATTCAGGCAAGCTTGTTCTTGACAAGAGGCATGAGTCCGCCAACGAGGGTGATGATTCCACCTACGAGGACGAGCCAGAATCCGATCGCAAGACTGGCATCTCCATACTTGGAGAAGAACATGAGGTCGAGGATAACGGAAACCAGTGCAATAATGAGAACAACGAGTCCGAGGATGTTGTTGATCTTCTTGAATCCCTCATTGTTGACGAATGTGGGGATGATCAACGCCACGAGTGCGATGATTCCTGCTATCAACGCCACGAGAGGCACATAGCTATAGTCAAGACCGCCGTTGGAAAAGATATCCCAACCGGACCAGTGCAATGTTGTAATGTAAATGTCGAAGCTTCCCCAGTCAAGGAATACTCCGACGACCATCAGAATCGCTCCAAGGATACCGATGAGAGCCAGAAGATTGACATTCTTCGTGTCCATTTTTATCACCTTTTAATCATAAGTGGCACTGTTGTGCGACTATCGACGAAACTTTTGTTTGACTTATATATTAATATCGCAATATAATCAGAATTTCTTCGCCATTATACTAAGTTTATCGTACGTATTTTCCAGACAGCCTGCTCTGACCCCCACGTCTTATTTTTATATGTACGCGCGATTGTGAGTTTCAGTATCACACGATACGATGACGTGATTTACGATGACAGTGGAACAGTACATGCTCGACAAGATTGCAAAAGGGACCATGCACGCGGCCCTCATCGACCCTGACAAACAGCCCGCGGAGAAGGCTGGAGAGATGGCGAAGATGATGAAGGAGGCCGGTACCGACATCATTTTCGTCGGCGGGTCCAGCGGAATCACGGCCGAGAACCTCTCGGCGACCTCCAAGGCCGTCAAGGAGCAGTCAGGTCTCCCCGTCATCCTGTTCGGGGGCACCCCCGACTCCCTCAACAAGGAGCTGGATGCCGTCTTCTTTATGCAGATCGTCAACGCCGCCGACCCCAGGTTCGTCACCTTCGGACAGGTCGCGGCTGCACCCATCATCGCCAAACTGGGCCTCGAATCCATCTCCATGGGTTACGTCATCGTCGAGCCCGGAATGACGGTCGCACGTGTGAGCAGCGCCAAGGTCGTAGGCCAGGACGAGATCGAGAAGGCCGTCGCATACGCCATGGCATGCAAGATGTTCGGATTCAAGTTCATCTACTTCGAAGCAGGATCCGGAGCCGACAGGCCCATCCCCCCTGCGATGATCAAGGCGATCAAGACCTACGTGGACCTCCCGCTGATCATCGGTGGAGGAATCAGGACACCCGAGGCAGCGGCAGCTGCAAGGGCGGCCGGAGCCGACATCATCGTCACCGGAACCTTCATCGAGAAGGGAGCGGACTTCAACACCATCAAGTCCGTCGTCGATGCGGCCAAAGGGAACTGAACATGTCATACGATCCCGATCAACCCAGCTACAACACGCCGATCTCCCCGCGCCAGTTCATCTGGAACACGCCCGAGGAGAGGGCCGCAGGGGTCAACAACGACCTGAAGGTGGCTGCGCGCAGATACCTCTGTCCCAACTGCGGACACGAGTTCAGCCTGTTCCAGTCCAGGGCGGTCGCTTGCAAGTACTGCCCCCAGGCGTCCCAGAACTGTCCCAACGTCAGGTGCCCCTACTGTGACAAGGAATATCCGATCAGGGGATTCATCGTCCCGGACAACAACCCCGGCGCGAAAGCGGATCAGATCCACATGACCCAGTACAGTCAGAACGTCTTCGACCGCTGGAGCGACACGTACAACAGAAGATGATTCAGCTCTTCCTTATTGCGAGCATCTGAGGGTGCCTGTTCAGAACGGCTGCGACATCCATTGCCCTGACGGTCCCGTGATGCATACCGGTCGTGCTGTTGTCCGCGTTGTCGGCCGCCTTTATCAATTCTATCGCCTCGTTGCATGCGGCGGACATGCTCCTCGAGCCGTCCATGAGATCCTTCATAACGGTGATGACATCGGCAACCGTGCTCGTCTGGCACATATCGAACAGTGCGGACACCGGGACGTTGACCTTGAACTCCCCGATTTCGATGGTCCTGATGGACTGCGGGGTCACGCTGACCTCCTTGCGGCCCTTCTCGAACACCATGCTCTTGGAGACCGGCATCCTCTCGGAGGGCCTCCTGTACTCTGAATGCGAACCGGACCTCTCGACATCGCGCTTGGTCGCACCGAAGTCCTTCACGACGATCACGTTGTCCGCGCGCCTGATGACCGATTCGTCACCGGATACCACTATGACGGATATCCCCTGCTCGCCCATGGAGTGGGCCAGCTCGGAGACCGGCGTAATCCTCTCGTCCTCGGAAAGGAATCCCCTCCTGATGATTCCGGGGTTGGAGTACTCCTCGTCGAACAGGAGCAGGTCGGAACCCATCTCGACCGCTTCAGATATCGAAAGGAGCTCCGAGACAGGGGACGAGACGAACTCCGTCTTCGCATTGGAAGTTTCATTCAACTCTAACAATTCTATTGCAAACATCGAAATGTCCACCGAATCTGCTGGACGATCCGGTTCGGCCATGATGTAGGCGGCATCCCTCGATGAGATGACGTACTCCCTCCCGTCTCCCGAGATGTGGTTATAGACGCCTGCGAACACGGCGTCGAGAAGCGTGGACTTGCCAGACCTTCCGGCTCCGGCGATGACAGTGAATCCTTTCGGGATCCCCATTCCGACTATCGGTTCCCCATAGGGGACATCGAACTTGACCTTCAGTGCGTCGTCGCACCTGAACGGGACCGCATCCACCATGGGTGCGAGGTCGTCGTCGCGCCTGGGGAGCACCGAGCCCTCTGCGATAAACGCGATCAATCCCTTCTCCGACAGGTTCCTCCTGATGAACTCGGCGTTCTCGTAGGTCTGTATGTGGTTGTAGACCTTGGAAGGCTTGTATGACGAGTAGTACATCGATTCGGACACGATGGTCCTGATCCTCTCCAGAAGGAGGTCCATCGCCATGGCGCTGACCTTGTTCCCGTCCGCGGGGAGGTCGACGGTGAAACGCGCCTCGACGAAATACGGGGAGAACACGATGCTCCACCTCTCGATCATCTCCTGTCCGGGACGAGGGATGAACACCTCCCCTCCCGAGGTCTTCGGGATAGGCGAACGGGCATGGGTGCGTGCGGACTCCCTGAAGCGTCTGGCTATGAGGTCCCTGAGAGCGATCTCCCTGTCCTTGGTGTCGTGCGTGTCGTCCGGGAACCCGGCCTTCTTCAGCGGCACCCTGACACGCATAGACGTATGACCGGCCCAGTCGTTCTGGACGTCGTCGAATATGATCTCGTAATCCTCCAGGACGAAGTTGTTCTGGATGCCCTTGTACTTCTGGAACGGCTTCCCGTCAACGTTCTTCAGGGTCTTGCGGAGAACGTCCTCGGAGGCCATGGAAAGCCCCCTTCAGCGGAACTTGCTGTACCTGTCCAGGAGCTTGCAAATCTTGTCGTATTCGTCCTTGGTCAGGTCTCCCGCGTCAAGGAACGTCTTCACGAACTCCTTGGCGGTCTTGGTCGAGATGCGTGAGGCCTTCGCGATGACGGACGCTAAGAAAGATGATGCCTTGGCGGGATCCATCCTGGATGCGGACAGGATCTCGTTCATGTCATACTTGAAGGGACTCAGTTTGTGGGTGTTCAGCATCGCCTGCTTCTTCGTGGACTCCTTGGTCCTAACCGGCTTGTTCTTCTTCGCTCCTGCACCCTGCTTGTCGGGACCGTACGAGTTGGACTGGGATGCGGCTTTCTGAACAGGCTTTGATTTCTTGATTTCACCAGGCAAATGTATTACTCCGTTAGGCTTTGAATAGACTATTAATATAAAAAGCCGAACCTGAGCCGACTGACTGGTAAATGGTGTGAACGGAGAAACCGGAGTGGTGCGGGGGAAGGGATTCGAACCCTTGAAACACTAAGTACGGGATCTTAAGTCCCGCGCCTTTGGCCAGCTCGGCTACCCCCGCCGCACGGGTCTATCGTCTTCGGATAGATAAATGGTGTTCTAACCGCGAACATTCATGGGAAACGGGCACAGAATATCCCTCCGTTCATCGGAAATTGCGATGTGCCAGATTGCATATCGGGAATCCGACGGCAGCGGACGTTGGAACATACCAAATACCTGCACCACAATTCATTGGCGATGTCCTACAGGATCCCCAAGGATGACGAGATCGCGAAGGCGATCGAGAACTGCCTCTCACGTTCACCGAAGGTCAGGTCCCAGACAGCTCTCAACGAGCTGGTCCTGACCGAACTGATGTGCGTGGATGAGACGTTCCGCGTCAGCGGGGAGCGCATAAGGAAGGTGGGCATCCAGAGGAAACTGTTCAACCTCGAGATCAGGTACGCCCACAAGGACGGACCCGTCCCCTACGACGTATGTCCCGTGTGCAGGTCCAAGCTGGAATCCGTGAGGAACAGGACGCTGGACTGGAAGACCGTCGAGCTCTCCAGGGACTGCAAGGTCTGCGGATACTCGGCGAAGAACGACACCAGCAGACCCGCCAGATACATCATCTCCAGGAGGGTCTGACATGGACAGGGCTGACAAACTCAGGGAGGCGGAACGTCTTCTCAATCAGGCAGCGGACCTCATGGACGAGGCGCTGAGGATGTCCGGGATGGAATCCCGTTCCGGTGACGATTCGGCCACCATCAGGAGGATAGCCTCCGACAGGGATTATGCCGGCAGCCTGCACAACATCGCCGAGGACCTGGACTACAAAGAAGTGGAGCAGCCGGTCTGGACGCAGCCCCTCACATCCCCCAAGAAGCAGTTCGACCTCGCCGGCAGAGAGGGCAAGGACTGATCCCAGGCTCCGCCTGGAAAGGTCACAATTATAACATCCTGAGTTATACCCTTGACCGAAGGGTCTCCGATGAAGATTTGGGAATTCGCAAAGGTCAACGGATCGTCAATCAAGGTGGACAACTGGATATCCGATACCATCGGTATCGTCGACGGCGGCTGCGTGTACAGCACGCTTTTCAAGCACCCCACACAGGGTCCCAAGGACTACGAGATCATGCTCTCGATGTTCCCTCAGGAGAACTACCGCACCCTAACCCACCTCACAATGTATCTGGATGACGTTCCCGGTTCCAGCGCACAGGCGGCGCACTTCCTGGCCGAGAAGGAGATCAACATCCTGAACTCCGTGTCCCTCAACGGGATATCGGACACGGTCATCGTATGGAAGCTGATGGCCGACATGAACTTCGCCGGAGAGGGAGAGCTCATACTCGAGCAGTTCAAGGAACTGAAGATGAAGAACGACCCGTCGGTCTCTAAGATCAAGAGGATCGAGCTCAAGCCCGCCGACATCGGAAGGCTGTTCAAGGGCAAGGTCGAGGAATCCGGCAAGGAGGAGATCAGGCGCGGATATCCAACCACGATCAAGAACGGATGCTTCGACATCGCCGAGGTCTACGGGGACATCCTGCCGAACATCGACGGAAAGAACGTTCTCATCACCATGGACGCCGACTCCTGGGTCTGCTCCATCACCATTTTCAAGGAGGAGACCAAGCTCGTGAAGGTCTCCATGGAGATCCCCGACTGCCCCGGCAGCATAACTCAGTCGCTGAGCGTCATCGCGGACTGGAACGTCAACCTGATCTCGGTCTTCAGCAAGGTCAAGATCTGCTACGAGACCATGTCCCTGGAACTTGTCATGGACATCCACAAGAGCGGTAAGACCGTGGGGGAGCTCAGGGAGCTCCTGCCCAAGGCCATGAGTGACCTGAACGGGGTCTTCACGCTCAAAGAGTTCGTAGAGCTCATGTGATATCATGCTCCCCAGCGCATCCCGCGCGTACAGGTCCTTCGTCGAGGAGCTCGTGATAGGCAGGGGAGATTACGTTCTTGGCGGTGCACGCAGCCCGCCATTCCTGGACCTGGACAACGCCAGGCACAGGAGGCCGGTCATATTCGGGGAGGTCTTCGACACCCTCGACGGATACCACGAATCCGCCGCATCCATGTTCTCCGGACGTCAGAACGACGTCGAGGAATGGGCGGTCATGTGGAAGGAGCTAGGCGCCGACGGCGTATGCCTCAGGCTGACCCGCGGGGATTCGCCGCAACTGGTCAGGAGGATCATCGACAGGACCAGGCTCCCCGTGATCCTTTCGGCGGAGACGGACATCCTGAAGGAGACGGTCTCGCTGATAGACGATTCGGTCATGATCATCCAATGCAGAGACAGGGAACAGAGCCTGGAGATGGCAGATTGTTCCGGGAATCACATAGTATCCGCAAGGTGCGACGGCACGGACCCGAAGGAACTGTGCCAGATCATGATATCCAAAGGTGCCAGGAACGTCATCGTGGACCTCGGCGACGGCTCCATGGACGAGGGTCTGAAAGGACTCCGCTCGAGGATGACCGACTACAGGATGTCCGGACTGATGGGCGTTCCCGACGGGAACCACACAATCATGTGCGACGTGACCCCCACGTGGGACATCCATGGGAACGACGTGTCCGCAAGGAGGGCATCGATGTACGAGGCCACGGTGGCCCTGTCCGTTATGATGTCCGGAGCGGACCTGCTGATAATGAAAGGACCCGGAGCTGCCGACATGGCCAGGGTGTACGGGGAGGAGCTGGCTGACCTATGATAGCACTGTCGATCTCCGACCTCATGGAACCGAACGCGGCCTGCCTGCGCCTGTCCGAGCTCATAACCAGGGCCGGATCCTTCGGTGCTCCGGATGCGATTTGCATAAGAAACGACAGCTTCTCCGAGGAGCCTTTCGCATCCATGACCGAACTGGTCGGGGGCCTCTGGGACGGGAAGATGATCCTGGAATCCGAGGACCCGTCCAACATCTCCAAGGCGGTCATCCACATCATGGGCCGCAGACCCATCATCATCGGGGCCAACTCCAACAACCTGGAACAATTCGCAATGGTCTCGAAGCTCTTCGACTGCCCGCTATGCATCAGCGCGGAGACCACAGAGGAACTCCTCGAGCTATCTAGGACAGCGGAGTCCATGGAGGTCGCCGACATCTATCTGGACCCGATGCTGAGGAACATGAAGCAATGCCTGGAGTCCTGCACGGAACTCGCCCGCCTGGCGGAGATGTGCCCCGAGGCGGCCCATCCCGTCGCGGTCAGGACCTGGTCTGGCGAATACGCGATGACCATGGCCACGGTGTCCCTGCTCGTATGCGATGCACTGGTGATAGCCGACGACCTGGACCAGGACAGCTGCGAGACGCTCGGCGCCCTGATCGGCTCGGTGAGGTGATCCGTTGATGATCTCCGGTTTCACCAGGATCGACACGGTCACCGTGCCTGACTGGTACATGTCCGTCGTTCGCGTCTCATCGGAAGGGGAGGGGCTCGATCCCGCGGAGATACGCGAGACTCTGGAGAAGGACAAGGATTCCATCGATTACGTTGCCATATCTTCTGACGACGACCCCCTGGCCTTCAAGGACCTCTACGGTACCATAAAGGGATTCAAGCCCCGCGGGATGAAGGCCCTGCTGATCACGGACGGCCGCGACCCGGCCATCCTGGATGACCTTGTGGGTGCCGGTTACGTGCATGCCGCGGACATTCTCGTCGGAGAATTCCTCACGGAGGAGCAGCTGGAGTGCATCGGGATCCTGACGTACAACGGCTGCAAGTACACTATAACGGTCGATGCCGCGTCCCATACCGAGGATTCGATATCGTCGATCGCAGCCAAGGCGGACAGGTGCTCGATGTTCATCTTCAGGCAGGACAGGAAGAAACCCCTGTCCAGAGAGGAGATGAAACCGCTGATGAAGGCCGCCAAGGCCTGCACATGGAACATCAAGACGATATGATCATCTTACGAAGTTCTCGAGCTTCGCGGCGAATGCGGGCTTCAGGGTGCGGCTGCTGCAGTTGACGTACCTCATCGGGACGTCCACCTCGTTCTCGAAGCGCTCGATGACCTTCGCATCCTTGGAGAACAGTCCCGCGCTGAGTCCGCACTCGGTATTGTCCATCTCCTCGAAGATCGCATCCACGGAATCGACCACGACGATGTTCAGGATCGGGAACCCGGAATCCATGAAGTTCAGGTCGTTGTCGAAATCCAGACCGGACACCGCGATGGGTGCCACATAGTTCTCGGGAAGCTCCTTGGAAACGGGCATCGCCTTGGCCACCGTGAAGGGCATGAGCTCAAGTGCCAGATTCTTGAATTTCACCGCATTGACCTCGTTTATGAGAGGTCCCGAATAGGCGGTATCGTTGACCGGGTCGTCGATCTTGATGTCCTTCATGTACTCGGTGAGTGCGGAGGTGAACTTGGCCTGATCGTCGTGTGTGATGATGACCTTGGAGCACGAGAACAGGCTCTGTCCGCTGAACGCGAATGCGGAATCGGCGATGTTCTTGGCGGCCGCCTTCATGTCCGACGGTCTGTAGACGATCGCGGGGTTCATCCCCTTGATCTCGTTGATGAACTTCATCTCGTCGTCGACCTGCAGGAACATGAGGTCCTCGAGCCTGTCGCCGGATCCGGTCGCGACCACGCCGGACACGCGCATGTCGTTGGCGAGGTCCTCGGTGGTGTACTCCTTCCTGTCGACTATGAGGTTCAACACCCCGTCGGGAAGCCCGTACTTCTCCATCAGGTTGTAGAACAGATGGGCAGGCATGGGACAGTATTTCGAGGGATTCATGACAATGGTATTTCCCGCGATCATGGCCGCCACGGCGAAAGAGATCGGCGAGGCGAACGGGGAGTTGTGCGCAGAGATGATCGCCCAGACCCCTGTCGGCCTCTTCCTGCCGATGGTCTTGGCCTCCTCGAGTATCCTCTCGAGGTTCTCGATCGTGGCATCCACCTCGGCCAGGGCCTCCTCGCGGACCATTCCTGAAGACACTGTTATGGATGCGGCGTAATGCATCCTCCTGGCCTTGAGGACTCCCGGCAGGGCCTGGAAGTACTTCGCCCTCTCCTCTATCGGCAGTGTTCCCCATTTCTCGAAAGCCTTCAGGGCCGCTCCGACGGCCTCGGCCATCGTGCCCTCCTCGGGCTCCTGGAAGATACCGTACTGGATGGAGGGGTCGATGGGACTGCAGATCCTGAACTCGTGTCCGGAGGCGATCTTGAGGCCCCCGAAATAATTGGGATAGTCCTTCTTCTCTCCGGTGAGGACGAGCATGATCTCCTGCTCGTACTTCCTTCCTTCTTCGGTCGTCTGGAAATCGGGTTCTTCTGCCATGATGGGTGATGATATGTTGGCCGACCAATAAAGGTTGTTGGTCTGAATGGATGGATTCAGGCGGTGGTCATACTTTCCTACCCAGGCAACTGTTACCACTAGTGGAGCTGAAAAAACAATGAGAATCGACGGAAAAGATCGGAAAAAATGGTGGACCCGGCCGGATTTGAACCGGCGACCTCCGCCGTGTGAAGGCGACGTCATAACCCCTAGACCACGAGTCCGTTATGGATGTGGAACAGATTGCGATATTTAACGATTCAGTGTGAGTGGACACAGTTGCCCGTGTATGAAAAGAGGCAGGAATTCGATAGTGCCAGCATATCTGAGTGATGGCAAAGTATGAAGGAATGGGGTGGCGGACAGGAGTGGTAAGGAAAGGAGGAATATTGTCCGCCGCCCCTACATCTCATCGGAGTTCTATCGGAAACTATGATGGATGGATGTATAATCCTAGTAAGATTGAGTAAATATTTAAAAAATTCTCTAAACCTCCTATAGTGATGTATATTTTTATACATTATTAGGTAAAAAATATGGATGATATGTACTCAAGAACTCAAAGAAGTCAGAGATTCACGGGCGGAAGGTTGTAAGGAAAGGAGGAATAAACCGCCCGTGATCTATCACCCGTCCATTTTGCAATGGATGGATGCTTGCTCCAACATATGTGTACACTCTATTTAATACAATCTGTCGAGATCGAAAAATAATGTATAGTTGTGAGTATTATCCAGGGTTGGATATCCAACATGCTTAAAAAGTAGATGGTGGACCCGGCCGGAATTGAACCGGCGACCTTCGCCTTGTAAGGGCGACGTCATAACCCCTAGACCACGAGTCCGCAATCCCACCTAATGGGCATTTGGTATTTAACATCAAGGCTTTTTTATAGACCTCTCTCAATCGGTAGGTTGCTGCGATAGTAGTCCAGCGGTTAGGACGGATGCTTCCCAAGCCTCTGACCCGGGTTCGAATCCCGGCTATCGCACTCATTTTGTCTCCTCACGCTTCCGCACTCTTTTTTTTATAATGTGCGCATAGGGGAGACCATGGAAATCCTGGAGATCGACGGTTCGAGGGGCGAGGGCGGAGGACAGATGGTCCGCACCTCTGTAGCCATGGCTACCGTCACCGGGATCACCACCCGTCTCACCCGTATCAGGGAGAACAGGCCCACCAACGGGCTGTCCAAGCAGCACTGCGCTGCGGTCGAGGCCGTCGCCCAGATGGCCGGATCCACCGTGGAGGGTAACACCATCGGTTCCAGGGAGCTCCTTTTCACACCCGGGAACGAGCAGAGATACGACATCGAGATGAACATCGGTACGGCAGGGAGCCTAAGCCTCGTGCTGCAGGCCATGATGCTGGCCGGAAGGAACCACAGGAAGAGGCTCACCGTCGACATCAGCGGCGGCACCAACGTCATGTGGGCTCCCCCTATAGATTCCTACCAGACGCTCCTGTTCCCGCTCATGAGGAGGATGGGGATCGAGGCGAACGTCAAGATCATCGACCGCGGGTTCTACCCCCAGGGCGGAGGCCGCGTCATCACCACGCTGGACCCCATCGGGACCATCAAACCCCTGGACATCGAGGAGCTCGGAGAGCTCAAGTGCATCAAGGGGATTTGCTTCAGCCAGCGCCTGCCGGACTGGATCAACAACGACATGATCAACAGCTGCAGGAAGACCCTGGAACCATACGCCGAGGTCGAGTTCGACATCCAGAAAACCGACGGGGACTCCCGCGGGGCTGGTATCGTCCTCACGGCGGAATACGAAAACGGTATGCTGGGATCCAACGCCCTGACATCCAGGGGGCACACCGCGGACAAGGCCGGAGAGGACGCCGCGATGGACCTCATCAGGGAGATGACCAGCGGCGCGACCATGGACGTGCATACCGCCGACCAGGTCCTGCCCTACATGGCCATGGCGCAGGGCAAGAGCGGGTTCTCCGTATCGAGGATCAGCAAGCACCTGCTCAGCCAGATGGACACGCTGGAGTCGTTCCTGGACGTCAAGTTCGGCGTCGAGAGGAAGGACAACGTCTACAGGTTCACTGTCACCCCCGGTGAGAACAATGAGGCCCTTTATCCACGTTAATTGCGCCATGTCCGCCGACGGGAAGATCGCTGGCGACGACCGCACGCAGGTCAGGATCTCGTCGGACGAGGACAAGACCCGCGTGAAAGGCCTGAGGAAGCAGTACGATTCGATCCTGGTGGGTGTGGGCACCGTTCTGGCGGACGATCCGCACCTCACCCTGAAGGACAGGGATTACGATACGAATCCTGTCCGCATAGTCCTTGACCCACATGGGAAGACCCCTGATAATGCGCAGGTCCTCAACGACCGCGCACCCACGGTGATGGTCACCCTTGAAGGATGTGCCAGATCATGGGATTGCGATGAGATAATCCGCGCCGGGAAGGAGACATTAGACCTGGAGTCCGTCATGCAGCAGCTCGCCGATTTGGGCATCGAGAACATCCTCGTGGAGGGTGGTGGAAAGACGATCTCCTCGCTGTTCAGGGCGAGGATGGTCGACCGTTACACCGTGTTCGTGGGAGGCCTCGTCATAGGCGGCAAGGATGCCCCCACGCCATGCGACGGAGACGGCTGGGTCGCCGAGAACGGCATAAAGCTTACGCTCGAGGACTGCGAGATGCTCGGCAACGGGGCCTTACTCACTTTCAAGCCTTTCTACGAGTAAGGGCACCTTGTGTTCCTTCGGCTCCATCACGAAACGGATGTAGTTGAAGTCCGTTCCGAAGACCTCACTGCTGACCATGTTGTACGGCTTGCCCGAGAAGTCCTCGAGGATCCTGGAGAAGAATCCTGATGCGTACTGGATCAGGCACTTCGCCGAACCCTCGGTAAGCGGGAGGCTGTCCTTGATGATTATCGTCAGAGGCTTGGTGGAATACACGCTGACCTCTCCCATCCCCATGTCCTTGAAGTAGTTGCGGACGTTGTCGATGGTGTCCTCCAGGGTCTTCCCAGAAAGGGAGCCGGACAATGCGGCGCCGTGGATGAACCCGAGGATGCTGGCCATGGGATCCACGTTCAGTCCCATTCCGTCGAATCCGAGGAATATGAACCTCGGGAGGCTCTTGATCATCTTCTCAGGATCCTGAGCGACCTTCGCGAGGATGCTGAAAGCCAGGTCCCTGGACTCGTCCGATGAGTTGACTGATTTACCGAAAGGAATGGCCGTGAGCGTGTAGTACTTCTTACGGCTGTCCTGGAGGTCGTCATGGACCGTGATGAGCCTGTCCTGGACCATCGAATCGAGATGGACCGATATTGTGGACTGCGCCTTCGACACCTTCTTGGCGATCTCGGTGAGCGATAGGTCATTCTCCTCCAGTTCATGGAGGATCCTCAGCTTCACCTCGCTGGACACCTGGACGGTGCCCGATGGTGTGATGTATAGTTCGAAGTTCTTCGAAGAATCCTCTGCCATGTCGGGTGCGTATGCGGTTCGTATATATAAGTTTCGTCTACACTTAGATAATGTTTGTATATTATCTGAAAGATAATCACGAAGGTACCAAAGATGAAAGCTACAGTGGACGGAAAGAAGTGCGACATCAGGGCAGTATGGTTCGAGAACGGAAAGGTGAGGATGATCGATCAGAGGGAGCTCCCCGCGAAGATCGTCCTGGTCGATTTCGACGACTACCTGGACATAGCGGAGGCCATACGCAACATGACAACACGCGGAGCACCGTCCATAGGTGCCACCGCCGCTTACGCCATGTGCATGGCGGCGCTGAAATCATGCGACCTCGTGAAGGCTGCCAAGGACATCAAGGCCGCGAGGCCCACCGCCAACGACCTGTTCTACGCGGTGGATTATATGACAGAGGAGCTCGGCAAGGGCAGGGATCCCGTCGAGGCGGCTGACGCCTACGCGCAGATGATGGTCGACAAGTGCACCAAGATCGGCGAGTACGGTTCCGCCCTCATCAAGGACGACATGAAGCTCATGACCCATTGCAACGCAGGCGCGCTCGCCACGGTGGATGTCGGTACCGCTCTGGCCCCCATGAGAGCGGCCCAGGCACAGGGCAAGAAGTTCTTCGTCTACGCCTCGGAAACCAGACCCCGTCTCCAGGGAATGCAGCTCACGGCATGGGAGCTCAACCAGGAGGGAATAGACCATGCGATCATCCCCGACGGGGCATCGGCATACTACATGTCCCAGGGAGTCGACATGATCATCACAGGCGCGGACAGGATCGCCGAGAACGGTGACTTCGCCAACAAGATCGGTACCTTCGACAAGGCGATAGTCGCGAAGCACTTCGGAATCCCGTTCTACGTCGCGGCGCCCATCTCCACATTCGATTTCAACACGAAGACCGGCAAGGACATCGTCATCGAGCAGCGCTCCGAGGAAGAGGTCACGATGGTGAAGGACTACAGGATCGCCCCTGTGGGATCCAAGGCCCTGAACCCCGCGTTCGACGTTACGCCGGCGGAGCTGGTGACCGGCGGTTTCATCACCGAGAAGGGCATCCTGAAGCCCAGCGAGATACACAAGGTGAAGCAATGAACGAGAGGTACGCCAGGGGAGAACTGGTCAAGATCTGCAAGATGCTCTACGACCGTCAACTGACCGTCTCGGCCGGAGGCAACATGAGCGTCAGGATCAACGACTCCGAGATCCTCATCACACCTTCCGGAAGGAACAAGGGCCTGCTGGAACCAGAGGACCTTGTCCTTATAGATTCCAAGGGGAAGGTGCTCTCAGATGGTAAGCCGTCCATCGAGCACAAATTCCATCTAGCACTGTACAATATGAACTACGACACCAACGCCGTAGTCCACTGCCACCCCCTCCACTGCGTGACCCTCGCGGTCAAAGCGGAGAACATCAAGAGCAACATCACTCCGGAAGGGGTGCTCCTGCTGGGAGAGGTGCCGATGATCGGCTACTACACACCCGGATCCAAGAAGCTGGTGGCTGCGGTGGCTGCGGTCGGGGACCACAAGGCGATCCTGATGGAGCGCCACGGGGCCATCACACAGGGGCGCACCTTGGAGGAGGCCTACAACAGGATGGAGGAACTGGAATTCCAGGCCAAGCTGCAGCTGATGTGCGGCGACGTCACGGACCTCCCCAAGGCGGAGATCAAGAAACTTTCCAAGATGTGATCACATGACGATCCTTGTCACCAAATGGTTCGGAACATTCCTCATAGACGAGAAGTCCCACAGCATAGTGGACAAGAGGCTCATGCCCATGGACGCAAAGGCCGTTTCTGAGAAGCTGGCACATGTGCAGAGAGGGGGCATCCTCGATGAGGAGAGAGAACTAGCGGCGAAGGTGCCGGAGAAGCTCATGGTCGGTGACAGGAGGCAGTCCGAGCTTGGGAAACCGGAACTCTTCGATTCGTCGTTCCTCACCCCGCAGAAGTTCGGCTTCAACGATGCGTTCATGCACGAGGTCATGCTCGGGCTCGGGAAGCTCAGGACATCCGAACCCGTCCCGAGGGACAGGAACCTGGTGCAGGCCATCAGGAACCTGGACGATGTGATCGCCACCGTCAATCTGTACAACGAGAGGCTCCACGAGTGGTATGGGATGCATTTCCCTGAGCTTGCGGACTACGCCAAGGATTCCAGATATGCCGACCTAATCGCCAGATACGGCGACAGGGATTCCATCATCGAGGAGCTGGGAGTCGATATCGAATCAATAGGTTCCGACTTCGACGACACGGACATGCGTGCGGTCATGGACCTGGCGGACACCCTCTACCGTCTCTACGAGGACAAGGAGAGGACCGAGGAGTACATCCAGGGGATCGTCGAGGAGACCTGCCCCAACATGTGCGCATTGGTCGGCGGACCGCTGGCCGCGAGACTGATATCGCTGTCCGGAGGATTGGAGAGACTCTCGTCGCTGCCCTCCTCCACCGTGCAGCTCCTGGGAGCGGAGAAGGCCATGTTCAGGCACCTGAAGTCCGGGAAGAGGCCTCCAAAGCACGGTGTCATCTACCAGCACCCGGAGGTCCACAAGGCGCCCTACTGGCAGAGGGGGAACATCGCACGTGCGCTGGCCGGTAAGATCCTCATCGCTGCCAAGGTGGACCAGTACCGCGGGGAGTTCTGCGGCGACAGGCTGAACGAGGAGTTCATGGCCAGGGTCGAGGATATCAAGCGCAGGTATCCCGAGGCGCCGAAGAAACCGGTCAAGAAGAACAAGCCCCGCAACAGGGGGAAGAACAGGAAGCACTGACCTACCGTTTTTCCTGAAAAATAGTAAGTATTCTTGAAACGCGGCTTTTTTCCTACCATCCGTTCTGAAAAATGGTAAGAAAAGACGGTCATCCGATGATGACAAACTGTACGAGATGAGACGCGCGCGTCCAATACTATTATAATTATTATAGACGATAGCGTAGCCAGATAACATGAGGTCAGTAGAATCATACGGCTTGCATGTGCTCGCATCAATCAACGATGTGAACAACCGGCCATGAGCTGGATCGAATAATCCAAAGGATAGTGAAACCAATGTGGGAAATGAAAGAGATCAGAGAGCTGAAAGAGGGAAGGTATGTCAACGTTGACGAGGAACCCTGTAAGATCGTCAAGATCACGACATCCAAGCCCGGAAAGCACGGATCCGCAAAGGCGAACATCGATGCGGTCAGCATCTTCACCGGAGCAAAGAAATCCATCGTTGGACCTGTCAGTACAAAAGTCCAGGTCCCCATCATCGACAAGAGGAAAGGACAGATCCTGTCCATCACAGGCGAGGAGGCCCTCGTCATGGACCTCGAAACCTTCGAGAACCTCTCCATCGTCATCAACGACGACGCCGAGCAGAAGATTGAGGAGGGAGCCGAAGTCCTGTACATCAACGCCATGGGCAGATACAAGTTCATGTGAGGACTGGTAAAATCTCATACGGACTCGGATATGCTGGTGCTGACTCTGAATACGAGGAGTCGGAGGTCGTCATATTCGGAGTCCAGTATGACCATACCGCCTGCTTTAAGGCAGGCGCTAGGGAGGGACCCACCGCCGTAAGGCGGGCCTCCTATAATTTTGAGGAGATACACTTCGAGCACGGCATCCACCAGGATCTGCCTGCGATCTACGACTACGGGAACGTTGATGACTTCGTGCTTCCCGAGGACATGATCCAGGAGGTCGATTTCGCCGTAGGACCCGCGATAAGGGACGGGAAGTTCCCGATCACCATCGGCGGGGAACATTCCGTCAACATCCCGGTGATAAGGAACTTCGATGCCAATGATATCGCAGTGATCTCGATAGACGCCCACCTGGATTCCAGGGACGAGTACATCGGCACCCCTCTGAGCCACGCGTGCATCATGAGGAGGGCCGCGGAGCACGTAGGCATAGAGAACACGTTCGTGATCGGCTGCCGCGCCATAGGCGAGGAGGAGCTTGACAGGGACGATGTCATCCCCTTTGTGAGCTCCTACGACGTCTTCGACAACGGCATAGACTGGGCGATAAAGAAGGCGCTAGATTCCGTTCAGAACGAGCACATCTATCTGACGATCGATATCGACGGCATAGACCCGGCGTACGCGCCGGGAACGGGTACTCCCGAGCCCTTCGGGCTCACGCCCTACGATGTCAAGAAGGTCATCAACGCCGTAGGCGACAGATTGGTCGGATTCGACGTCTGCGAGGTGTGCCCTCCGGCGGACCCGTCTGGGATAACATCCATACTCGCGGCTAGGCTGATAAACGAGGCCATCGCCGTATACGGCAAGAACAGGGAATGAATCATTCCTGACCGATGCCGTCCAGGGTCTCCTGGACCCACTGGTCGGCCTGCTTCTTGGAATCGGCCTGGACGTACACCTTTATGACACTCCTGACGTTGGAGTGGCGCATCATGACCCAGCCGTTCTCGCAGAACACCTTGACCCCGTCTATGAGGTCCATCTCCTAATCGGAATGGGCGTTCTTGAACCTGTCGAGCTCGTCCTGGATCCTGTTCTCGGGGAAGGGCTTGGAACCCCTTGATATGAAGTAAGAAGGCATGTCGGCGATCTGCTTGTGCAGGGGGCCGTTCTTGACCACCAATTCTAGCATCTTGGCCGTGGCGTATATCGCGTCGCATGTGGTGAGCTCGTTGGGGAGCACCATGCAGCCGAAGATGTCCCCTCCCAGCACGGCGAAGTTCTCCTTGGTCTTCTTGACCACGCTCTGCTCACCTATGGTGCAATGCAGCACTATCCCGCCGTTCTCGTTGATGACGTCCTCCATCAGCGTGGAGGAATTGATCGGGATGACGACCTTGCCCCTCTTCTCTGCAAGGAGAGCTTTAGCGAACACGGCGAAGCTCTTGTCCCCGGGCACCGCCTCTCCCTTCGCTGTCGCGAAGAGACAGTGGTCCGCGTCCATCTCCAATGCCACACCCAGATTGAACTTCTGGCTCTTGACCACGTGGCCGAGCTTGGCGACCCTGTCGCTGTCCAGGACGGACGTGTCCCCTCCGAGGATGATCGTATCCACGGAGAGCCTGTTGAACATGTTGGAGACTATCGAAGCGACGGCGTTGTTGCGGCAGTCGAGGCAGACCTTCAGCTTGGCCTTGCGGATCGCCTCCACGTCTATCCCCGAGAGGATCGTGTCGAGATATCCTTCGATGATGTCCTCGACCTTGATCATCTCGCCGACCTGCGATGCTGGCACTTGGTCATTCATGGCCGTGATCTCGTCGATCGTGTGCTCCTCGAAGATTGGATCTTCGATGCCCAGCTCCTTCATCAGCCTGATCCCGTTGATCTCCTGGCCGGCGAAGGATGCCGTGATCGTCAGAGCACCCTTCACCTCCGGATGCTTCGACATGTAGTACTGGATGAGCGGTGTGGGCACCGCGCCGAGGTCGAGCACGTTGCAACCGACGGCCATGATCCCCGCGGATATGGCGGACTTCAGCATTATGTTGGAAGTCCTGCCGTCCATCGCTATTGCCAGGGGGGACCCGTAGTGCTTCCCCAGGAACTTCCCGAGCCTGAGGGCGAACTCCACATCCATCCCGTCGTTGATGGTTCCTTTGACGGTGTTACTTCCGGCGAGCAGCATCATGTTCTGACCTTTCATCTGGCATATGCATCACAGAACGATGCATTGCACAATCGCCTAATTGACGGTAGGTCGATTTATAGGTTTAGGGGACTGGATGGAAAATGAAACCGATTATTAGACGGTGGGATGGCCATCGAGTTAGGAAAGGGTAATGGTCCCCTTTCGGGGACCGGTTTAGGTTTTTAGGTTTCGGTTACCGGATCAGCTCCTGTTGAGCCTCAGCGCGATGATGACCACCATGATGGCGATCAGGACGACGAGGACGATCAGGAGGATCTCGGTCAGGGACATTCCTGCCGGTGCGGGTGCGGGCTCGGGCTCAACGGGTGAGACTCCGGTTGCGGTGATGGTCTTTCCATCTGAGTCTCCGGAGACGACGTAGTTGGTCTTGCCGTCGATCTTGGGTGTTCCCTGATACTTGGAGGTATCGGAGATCTTCATGGTGACGACTGAACCGACCGTGACCTTGGTTGCAAGGTCGGTTGTCAGGTACTCGACTCCATCGAGGTAGTAGGTGACTCCCTCGACTCCCTTGATGGTGATGGTAACCTTACCAGCAACGAGCGAAGCGGTGACATTGGTGCTTCCGATATTAACATTCTCGAGAGGTTCTCCAGGGTTGTTGTACGCTTCCCATCTTGTGAATGTGTATCCAGTGATGCTAGGTACAATGTCGGCTGCTGCATCATCAAGCTTGTTGTCTGCAGCGGGGTTAGATCCATACACTGTTGCGTAGGCCGTTCCCTCGATGTCGAAAGTGGAGTACGTTGCCGCCTTGGACTTGTCAGCAATTCCGTAGAAGTTTGCCTGGTTGTCCACAGTTGCATATACAATCACGTAACCGTTTCCAGTGATGATGATGTCTCCCTTGAGAACCTGAGATGCTCCGAGTGAAGTTGCAGGTGCTCCGAGGATGAGCTTTCCATTGTTAACCGTGATCGACTTTCCAGCAGGGATGGTGATGTCTGCAGTGATCTTCGAATAATCAAGTGCAGCATCCGCAACATTCAATCCGTTGTCGAGTTTGAGCTCGGTGATTCCGAGTTCCTCGATGTTGGCGTTGATGTATGCAAGGGTCGTGTACACCGTGTAATCTCCATCGACGAAAGTGGCCTCGAAGGTGAGTCCTGCAGTATCCTCGATGGGCGTCTTGACTTTGAGCAGTCCGTTCGCAACCGCTGTGGTTGCGATCTTTGCAGAATCCGCAACGAATGTTGCTCCGGCCATCACTATGAAATCATCGAGGTTGGCTTCACCGATTGCGGTGATGGTTCCCTTCTCGTACTGTCCGCCGATGACAACGTACAGAACATCTCCGACCTTCTTTGCAGTCACAACGATTGCATTTGTGTCAGGAGTGATCGTATCAAGGACGTATCCGTTTCCTGCAACATCGACGATCTTAACAGACGCGACTGCCTTGTCGACGGAAACTGATACGGAAGCATCGTTGGCGAGAACGATTGCTCCGTCACCAGTGTATTTTCCATCGATCGTCAGAGCTGCTGCGACCTTCAGGGTTCCGTTGACTGTGACGTTGGTCTCCAGTGCGGTCTTGTTGTTGGCTGCTCCGGTGTAAGCGGTATCATCAACAACTGCCTCACATACGGTGTCCGCGTCGATAACAAGTGATGCACTGTACTTGACAGCGGGCTCTCCGTAGGAAACGTTGGTAAGGGTCAAGGAACCTGCAAGGACTCCTGCCTTAACTGTAACTGTTCCCTCATCATATGTGAATACAGCGTTGATCTTCGAAGGCTCATCATCAAGAGGCTCGATTCCCGCAACAACATTTCCTGCCACAGAGAATCCGACCTTGTCGAGTACGATGGTGTTTCCATCGTAGACGATGGTACCGTTGATGTACTTACCCTCGGGGGTGATGTCGAAGTTGAGGTTTCCTGCCTTGAGGAGAGTGATCTTTGCACCCTCTCCCATCTCGAGTGCGAATGCACCGAAGTTGAGGAGAACGTCATCGACGATGATGTTAACTCCCTTCTTCACAACAACATTCTGCTCGATCTCGGCTGCGACTCCCACAGTAAGATCCTTTCCTTCATCGACATTGCTGAGTGCGAATGCGATGTTGGAGTAGACGGTGTAGTTGTCGTTGGTGTCGAACTTCATGACATATGTCACGAGACCGTAGACATCTGCTTCGGCATCCTCGTAGTTCCTGACTGCGTCCTTTGAAACTTTGAGTGCTCCCTTCTGGACATCGAACACCTTTGTCTTCTCGACCTCGAGGGTGGCTCCAGGCTCAACATAGAGTGCGATTCCAGCCTTGAGGGTGATGTTCTCATCGATGACTCCGAAAGTTCCGGTGAGTGCAGTGACTGCAATCTCCTTCGTTCCCTGGTCTTCGAACACGCTGTTGAACGAGAAGTATCCTGCCTTGACGGGGATCTCATCGACAGCGTCCTGTCCTACGTGGGCATTCACAATGACGCTTACTGCCTTTCCTACAATCTTTGCTGATGCAGAATAGGCGGTCTTTTCAGTAGCATCCTTGGTTGCTTTGTACAGGGTGTTGTAGGTTACAGTAGCATCAATCTCACCGGTAACTGTGATGGACTTGGTAGTTGCCGAGTTGTTCATCGTGATGTTTCCGGCGAACTTCTTTCCGATAGCGATGTTTCCGTTGGTGATGATATCTCCTTTGAGAGTTCCATCAGCACTAACTGTAACAGTCTGGTCGGCTGCGGTCTTGGTCGAGGTAACATTTCCTTCCATGGTTCCGCTGATGGTGACATCGCCCTTTGCGACGACGCTACCATCCATGGTTCCGCTGATGGTGACGAGTCCTGCTCCGTTAGCGGTCAGGTCTCCATTGAAAGTTCCTGCGAGTGTGACATTAGCGATATCGGTTGTGAGGTTACCCTCATACTCTGCATCTGCTGCGAGAATTGCAGCTGCACCTGAGGATACGATGACATCAGAGGTGTTAGCGAACTTTCCACCGGTCACTGAGAGCGACGCAGCGTTTGCTCCCGATGCGGTGATCTTTTCAAGGACTGTGTCTGCAGCGACGTCTCCGTCTTCTGCATCAGCCTTGGGGGTGACTACAGCAACGGTCTTAGACTTGTCCCCGTCACCCGCATCGATGACGGAACCCTTAACGGTAACCGCATACTGTCCTCCGATCTTTGAACCAGTCTTGGTAGAGTCGTAGGTCACAGTGATCTCTGCAGTGGGGTTTGCTGTGCTTGTGATGGAGAGCGTGTATCCGGTTCCGGTCTGGTTGACTGCGAGTGTTCCGGTGTATGTTGCATCTCCTGCAAGTGCTCTGTTACCAGCACCTGCATTATATGCCTCGAATACTACGGTTGCAGTAACGTTGGCCTTCACATCGTTCACACCGGCCTGAATCAGAGCGGTGGAGTCGATGGTGATGGATTTCAGTTTGACGACCTTCTCGGTGTCGGGCATATCGTTGTTGGTGATTGTGATTGCCTGTCCATCGAATCCGACGGGGACGTACTTTGCCGGGACCTTTATGGTTCCGTTGTTGGTGAACGTTCCAGCCTTCTGGATAATTCCAGTTGCTCCAATGACCGTCATGGTTCCGTTGTTGGTGAATGTCGCGTTGTTGGTGAATCCGCCAGTAACGTATGAGTCTCCGTTTACAGTCAACTCTGCGTTGTTGGATGAATCTCCAGCAAGAATCAGTTTGTTAACAGTAACGGACGACTCCTGTTTATTGGAGAAACCGCCAGCGTACATGAGTCCGGCCACTTCTAGTGATGAACTGTTGGACACTGCGTAGGATGTTGTTGCGCTGATGTTTCCGGCTGCTTCGACGAATGTTGCCTTCTGTGTCACATCTAATGCAGAAATATCAGAGAGGCCGACTGCTGTCAGGTTCGACATGTTGTCGATAATAACGGCGGAGTTCAGCATGTTAATTCCGGCTGCCGCATTGATTGCGACGATCTGGAATGCTGCCTTCTGATCTGCGGTCCATGCATTGTTGCTTCCAGTGATGGTAACCGTCAGGTAAACCTCATCGATTCCCAGAGTTGTCGCAGAGTTGAACACGGACGACTTGGCTGCAATGAGTGCAGCGCCTGTTGCCTTGGAAAGGTCAACATTCATCTCGAGGGATCCTGCTGTCGCATCGGTGGTGATGTTGACCAGAGCTGTTCCGAAGAGCGATCCTGCTACGTAATCTGCCGCTGCCTCGTAGGAGACGACATTGGTTCCGATGAGGACGATCTCTTTCACAACATCAGCAAGGGGCTTGAAGTTGTAAGTTCCATTGTAGTTGTCAAGTGTGAGGGTCTTTGCTGCACTGTCATCAAATGTCCACTTTCCAGAAGCATCATCCTTTCCGATGATGTTTGCCCATCCAGCGGTTACGGTCATTTTGTTGACGTCGGATCCAGTGTATATCGATACCAATCCGGTAGGGGTGATCTTGGATGATACAACTGCTCCGGATTTGATGTCAACAGTACCGGCATTGACGATCGTTCCCAATCCAGCAACGTTTCCAGTGATCTCTACGGTTGCAGTTGCATCGGTAGTGAATGTCTTTCCATTTCCAATGTTCAGATCACCGGTAATGAATACTGGAAGTCCGTTTACTGCGATAGATCCGTTGTTGATGAGCTTGTCTGCGATAGTGATCTTTGCTCCGGTCGCTCCGGCAGCCTTGTTAAGTGTAACGGTTCCAGCTCCAGAAACGACTCCTTCAATCTTGAAATCTCCATCAACTGCAACAGTAAGAGCTGCATCCGTTGTGATATCCTTGATGATGACTGAACCCTTCTCTACAGTAAATGTTGCAGGACCCGTTGCCTTGATGGTTGCTTTCGCTCCATCTTTTCCAACAAAGGTAACTCCAGCAGATGACTGGAATGAGTTAACAGTCAACTCAGCTGCCTTACTGACATCAATCTCTCCAGAAACATTCTCTGCGGGGAGGGTGAGTATGACAGTCTTGTTATCAGGGATTACAACCTTGTTAGCACTGGAGAAGTCCGTTGCCGTTGTTGTTGCGTAGACGACCTCTGTTGAAGCTGTCGCTGCTGTATTGATAGCTTCCTGCAACGCTGTTCCAGATGCTGAGGCTGCTGCCTCTGCGGAATAACCTTCTACAATGTACTTGTAGATGTCTGCACCCTTAACCACACTGGTTATTCCAGCAGCAGCGGCAGATGCTGAGTTGACAACTGCAACCTTCGCAGCAGCAGGGTTCTCTGCGCCTTCGATGTACAGCCCAGCAGTGGTAATTCCATTGCTGTTGGTGGTCTGCTCATATCCACCGGTAACGATAAGTTTGGAGTTCGCAGTAACGTCTGACTCAAGTTTTGCCCATAGTCCCTGTGTATTGACCGTGTTTGCGAGGGTTCCATTACCAACGGTAACTTGTCCACCTGCATATTTGACTTTTGTAGCAAACCTTACTTCGTCGCCGTTTCCATTAAGTCCATTTCCAGTCAGCAGCTTTGCATTAACAGTTGTTGCAGCAGTGTTTCCAATGGTCAGTGTTGCCTGTCCGACGATAGCGACCTCATATCCACCGACATTGAATGTTCCACCATTCAAAGTGATTGCTCCGACAACCATAATTCCGCGGTTTCCACCATAGATGTCCGCTTTCTGGGTTGAATCGAGAGTAATCGCAAGTGTGTTCCAGGAGTAAATTCCTGTACTCTGGTTTCCACTTGCAGTTGTGGATGTTGCATTCGTCTTAAGATCGAGATTGACATTGGAAATTGTCATCGCTCCATACGAAGCAATAGCAAAAGCGCTCATCCTCACAGGTGTGATTTCTTTGGAAATCTCAATTGAGAGTTTGGTTGTCTTGCTATCTCCTGCGGTGGATCCGATAGTGAGTGCTCCGCTGACGAAGATTCCATAATAATCTGTCTTCATATTGATGGTATCTCCGTTCTTGACGTTCAGGGTCAAATCTCCGTCCCCAAGATAAATTCCGTTAGTCCAGACACCTTTGTCTGTATCATCGGCGTCATTAACGATCTTTCCATCTGCAGACAGGGTATATGTCGCGCCTGCTGTAGCAATGAACGGATCCTTTTCCTCATTGACTGTTGGAATAAAGGCCAAACTGGGGTCCAATGCGACCGCATCGTTCTCCTCAACAGAGGAAATTACTGCGCACGCAGCGAACGCCATAGCCAGAACAGCCAAGACTGCAAGGAATTTTGTTCCTTTTGTATTCATATTTCAATTCTCCTTTTCACGGCTACTCAGCCACTGAATCGGGTTGATCGCTTTCGCGGTCGATGTCGAAAATCCTCGGTCAGCTCCTACAGGACCTTCTCCCTAACAAGGGTCCTGCGGGCCTTTTACCGTACCGACCTCTCCACTTCCATCATACGGGCCCCTAAATTCCCGTCCGTCCATAGGGTGGTCTAAAAAAGGTAGGAAAGGAGAATATTTATGGAGCCATAAACAAATCATGCACGCCGATGCGCATGGCATCAGCGTACCGCATACACAAAAGATGAACAGGTTCAATCGGATTCGATTACACTGACCAGCTCGTGGATGATCCCTGCTGCCCTGCGGCCCTTCTCGGTGATGACCACCACATTGGTGTTCGTGTAGGCGGTGTTGTAGACCTTGATGATCCCCATGTCGATGAGGTTCTGGATCTTGGTGTTCATGTTGGAGCATCTGGAGACGTTCGCGTAGATGTCCGTCTTGATCACAGGGGAATGCTTGTCGATGTAATCTATGAGGGACAGCATGTGCTTGCTCTGGATGAGTCCCAGCACATCTTTTCCGGACGATCCGGACCTGCGTTCCTTCAGGAAGGCCTTCACGTCCTCCGGAAGGTCCTCGTACGAGACCTCGGCCCCCCCCCCCCTCTCGTCCTTTTCGGCGCCGTTGCGCAAACTTTTGGAGAGAGGTATCGTGGTCCTCACTTCATCGCTCATGTTACATTCCATGTTCAGCGCGGTTTTATACGTTCAAAAAAATCTCAAAATGGTTTTCATTGATTGACTTAATGTTAAGTAATTGCCTTTCATTAACACAAAAAATGTCTGGCTATATGTTCTGAATATATTACATATAAGGAGATTAGAAGGATGCCGCCAGGGCGGCACCCTCACTGCTTCTTCTCGGACCCGAGGTTCTTGGCGTTCTTCTCGATCCACGCCTGGATGTCCTTGATCCTCGTGCTGCCGATACCGAAGTAATCGGCGAACTTCCTGGTGGTGGTCAATTCCCAGGTGTTGCCCGCCCTCTTCCTGGACACGAAATCCATGTCCACCAGGGTATGCACGTCATCGTACACCCTCGGACCTCTCAGATCGAACAGCTTCGACTGCATCACCGGCTGGTAATAGGCGATTGTGGTCAATGTTCTGAGCGCCCCTCCGGTAAGCTCCGCCTTGGAGAACGTCGAGGTGCACTCGGAGAACTCCGGCCTGAGCATCATCCTGTACTCGGTGCCGATCCTGGCGATCTGTATTGCGGAATCGCGCGCCTCGTACTCCCTGCGCAGATCCATCACCGCGGTGCGGACCTCCTCCACCGGGATCCCGGTCTTCTCCGCGATGTCCGAGACGGACAGGTTCTCGGATGCCGAGAACAGCGCCGCCTCCACCGCACCCTTGGGGTCCATCACATCACCGCTTCGATGCGTCCGCCGGGGTTGTCCTCTATCGTTCCGGACACGCCCTCGGTCATGATCTCCACGTAGATGTCCCCGTAGGGGAGGGATTCCTGCCAGACGTCCAGGCGTCCCAGCCTGACCAGGTGCAGAACGGACACGAAGGTCTTCAGGTTCTCCTTCAGGTCTGTCGTGTACAAATCTTCAATACAGATCTGTCCGGTACCGAGCCTCTGGATTCTCTCCCATACCTCCTCGACGTCCCTCTGGTCGTCCTCCTCGTGGGCCTTGTTGTCGAACTTCGTCGGGATCTTGTCCTTCAGCTGGGACCTTACGCGCTCCCTCTCCTGCTGGATCTCGATCTCCACCCTCGCTTCCTCGAAGGCGTCGATCAGCTCGTACATGGTGACCGGGCGCATGGGTTCCCTCCTGAACGCTCCCGTCAGCATGACCTCGGGGACCACCATGGTCTCCTCGTCCTCGTAGAAGAACCCGTCATCCACGAACTCCTCGACCTCCTCGACCGGGGGCTCCGACAGGTTCCTGGTGGAGTCCGACTGCATCCTCAGGATCTTCCACGCCATCAGCATCAGCTTCCCGGCGACGATCATGTCGAAGGTGTCGTTCACCACCTTGGAGTTGTACAGTCTCACGAACTCGGAGAGGTCTATCTCCCAGGGGTCAATCCCGTTCTCCAGGACCAGGCTGAACACCGATCTGATGGCCTCGTCCACGGGGTCGTTGAGCCTCTCCCCGGACTCGGCCTTCGCCAGGATGTCCATGTATCCGCCTATCCTCTGATAGGTCTCCGTGTTCTCCGTCATAGCCTTGTGGAACAGCAGGTGCTGCTCCAGATCCTCAATCCTTATGTTCCCATCCATATCAGATCGCCTCTTTGTTCTCTACAGCCTCTTCCTCGTATTTCGAGACCTCAGCCAGATCGGGCTGTATTATGATCTTGCTGATGCCTGAAGGCGGCCTGGTGACGCCGATCAGCTGGTCCGCGACCGCCAATGCGACCTTCCTCAGGGACACCTGAATGAACTGTGCCTTTCCGGAGCTCTCCTTGACCCTGTGGGCCACCATCTCCGAGTTGACCGAATCAAGGAACATGTCGACCTCGTCCAGCACGTAGAAGGGCGAGGGCTGGTATTCCTGTATCGCGAATATGAAGGACAATGCCGTGAGGGACTTCTCCCCTCCGGAGAGCGCCTCCAGCCTCAGGAGCTTCCCGTTCCTGGGCTTCGCGTTGATTATGAGACCGCCGTTGAACGGGTCCTCCTCATCCTCCAGCGCCATGTACGCCTCCCCTCCTCCTGAGAGCTGGGCGTAGATCTTCTTGAAGTTCTCGTCCACCGCCGTGTAGGCTTCCATGAACAGCCCCTTCTTCTTCCCTTTCAGGGAGTCGGTGAGGGCGGTGAGCTCCGCTATGTTCTTGTTGAGCGCGTCCACCTGCTCGTTGAGGGCGTCCAGACGGGCCTTGTTCTCGTCGTAGTCCTCGATCGCGCGCAGGTTCACGTTCCCTAACTGCGCGATGGTGTTCTCGCAGGACCTGATGGTGCGCTTGATCTCCTCCTCGGAGGGTATGGGCTGGGCCACCTCGAATGTGATGGCGTCGACCTCCTCCCTGAACTGGACAATCTGCTGCTTGATGATCTCCAGCTGGGCCATGAACGTCTGCTTGGAGGCCTGGTCGTTCTCGACCTTCGTCGTCGCCTCCCTGATGTCGTTCTCGATCTGGTACTTCTCGGCGGTGAGCGCATCCTTCTGGGTGCGGAGGTCGTCGATTCCGCTCTCCATCTCAGCCTCGATCGCGCGCAGCGCGTCGAGGTCGATCTTCAAACGCTGCATCTGCTCGGTGTTGGACGCTATGGCGGTGTTGTCCTCGTCGATGGCCTTCATGACGGAGTCCAGCTGCATCTGCAAGGACTCGTTCTGCTTCTTGAGACCCTGGATCTCGGTCTCCGCACCGCGGATCTGGTTGTTGAGGTCCGAGATCGTGTTGTTCAGGTTGTATATGTCCCCGCGGACCTTCTGGATCCTGGCCTGCAGGTCCGCCGGAGCTATCTCCGCTATGCGGTCCTTGACCTTGTTCTTCTCCTCGGTCAAGGAGGACATCCTGTCGGAGAGGGATGTGAACTCCTTCCTGGCCTCGGCCAGTTCCTCGTCGGCGGCCTTCATCCTCTCCCTGGCGTCCTGGAGGGACTGCTGGGCACCCTTCTTGGATTTCTCCAGCTCGCCTATCTGCGCCTTCAGCGCGGCGACCTTCTCCCTCTGCTCCATTCCGGACGAGGCGCTGTTCCTCATCTGATCGTCCACGTTGCGGATCTGGTCGCGGACGTTCCTGAGCTCCTGCCTTAGGTTATCCAAGGCGTCCGATGCCTTCCTGAGCTTCTCGCCCAGATCAGTGAGCTTGTCCTCGGAGGCCGCACCGAACTTCAGCATCTTCTGCTGGTTGATGGTACCTCCCACCATGGCACCGGAGGCCTCTATGAGCTCTCCCGCCTTGGTCACGATCCTTATTCCGCCCATTATGCGGCGGGCGGTGTCCATGTCCTTGACCACGAGGGTATCGCCGAGCACGTACCAAAATGCGTTGTAGTACTTCTGGTTGAAATCGATGAGGTCGATCGCGTATCCCTCGGACTCCTTCTCGCTCATGATGGCCTTGGCCCTGGGCTTCCCGCCCATCATCTTGGTGAGCGGCAGGAAGGTGACCCTTCCCAGCTTCTCCTTCTTGAGGTACGCTATCGCGTCCGCGGCCACCTGGTCGTCGTCGACGACCACGGCCTGCATCTTGTTTCCGGCGGCGACGGACAGAGCAGTCTCATAACCTTCGTCGACCGTTGCCAGCTCCTGGATCGTGCCGTGTATTCCGGGCATCTCGCCCCTGTTCCTCAGTGCCAGTATGGCATCCACCGCCATGCTGCTCTGGTTCATCCTGTCGGACACCTTCTTCTCCGCCTGGAGGGCCTTGTACTCCTCGTCTATCTTACGGTAGGCGCCGTTGAGGTCGACCTCCTGCTTCTCCAGCTCGGACTCCTTCTTCCTCAGCTCCATGACCTTGGCGGTGTAGTCCTCGACGCTGGGGCCGGCCTCGGACTTCATCTGGTCCAGGGTCCACTTGGCGTCCTTGATCTCGAAATCGATGTTCTGGATCCTCTCGTCGATGGTTGCGCAGCTCCCGTGCGCCTCGTCCGATGCGGATTCCGCTTTGGAGAACCTGCCCTGCGCCGTCAGCAGCTTGCCGGAGCACTCGGTGGAATCGGCCTCCAGCTTCTCCAGCCTCTCCTGGAGCTCCTTCTGCTCCCCGCCGGTGTTGGATATGAGGTCGGAGACCCTCGCCTCCTCGGCGGTCTGCGCCTTCCTCTCCTCCTCCGCTGCGTCCAGGTCGATCTTCAGGGCGACCCTGGTCTCCTCGAGCGCGCTGATCTGGTTCACGTTGTCGTTCATCGACTCCTCGAACTTGGCCTTGAACGTGCCCTGCTCCTCCAGATCGCTCTCCGCACTCTCCTTCCTGTCCTTGCTCGTGGCGTATTCCACGAGGGTGTCCTCGATCTTCTTCTTGAGCTCCTTGTACTCGGGACCGGCCTTCGCGGCGATCTCGTCGACCTTGGCCTCGATCTCCAGGTCCTTGTCGTGCAGTGCCGTCTGGAGTTCCGCCTTCTTAGCGAGGACCTCCTGGATCTCCTTCTCGATCCTCTCTATCTGCTGTGCCTGGGCGTCCCTGGCCGCCTCGCTCATCTGCAGCTTCCTGTGGGAGTACTGCGCCTTGGCCATGTCGAGCGTGTCCTTAAGCTCGACGTATCTCTGGGCCGCCTCGCGGTCCTTCTCCAGTTTCTTTACCGTCTGGGATAGCTCGGTGACGACGATATTGATCCTGTCCAGGTTCGCCCCGGCCTCTGCCTTCTCGCCCTCGGCTTTGTCGATGTCCGCGTCGAAGCTGGCGATACCGGATATGCCGTCGAGGATTCCCCTCCTCTGGGTGTTCCCCATCTGGACAATGTGAGTGACGTCCCCCTGCTGGACCAGGTTGTATCCCTCCGCGCTGATCCTCGCCTTCGTGAGGAGGTTGTCGAACTCGGTGAGGGTGGACTTCTGGTCGTTGATGTAAAAGTATGAGCTGTAGTCCTGTCCGTTGTCGGACATCTTGATGTAACGGGTGAGCTTGACCTCGTCGGCGTCCCACGGCATGATCCTGTCCGCGTTGTCGAACACGAGGGAGACCTTCATGAACGAGGCCTTGTTCTTGCTCTTGCCTCCGTCGAAGATCAGGTCGGTGAGCCTTCCCGCACGGACGGCCTTGGGGCTCTTGGGTCCCAGGACGAAGAGGATGGCGTCGGTTATGTTCGACTTACCGGAACCGTTTGGTCCCGTGACTGCCGTGTAACCTTCCATCAGCGGTACAGTGACCTTACCGCCGAACGATTTGAAATTCTCCATTTCGACTTGTTTTAAGTGCACCCGATTCCCTCCGCAGAGGGCAATTGACCTGACGGTCCCTTGCATCCCATACCACACGCTTACGCGCGTGATAATATTGGATGCGCGTCGTAATATATAAATAAACGTCGATTGACGGAGCACTTGGCTATCCCGTACCGGGAAAATGTGACCGTCTATGGCCAGGCTCACAGTAGACCTGGTATATCCGCAACGGAATCCAAAACGTACGTGGGCCTGATGTCGGATGCCTCAAGGTCCTCCCTGCTGGTCTCCCCCGAGAGAACGAGGATCGTGTCCGTGCCGGCGTCCACGCCCATCCTCATGTCCGTGTACAGGCGGTCGCCGACCATGACCGTCCCGTTGGGGTCGACGCCCATCTCCAAGGCGGCCATCTCGAGCATCAGACGGTTGGGCTTCCCTATGACCACGGCGGTGGTCTGGCACATCTGTTCGAACATCCTTATGAACGGCCCTATGTCGATATCGTAATCGGTCTCCGTGGGACACACGTCGTCAGGGTGCGTCGCGATGAGCTCCGCCCCGTTCCTAAGGGCCTTGAACGCCCTGTTGATCTTCTCATACGTGATCGTGCGGTCGAATGTCAGATACACGATATCCGGATCGTCCTCCACTACATCCACGCCGGCGGCCCTGACCTCCTCCGTGACATCGGGGGAACCGACCACGTAGACCCTCTTCCCGGGACGCTCGCTGAGCACGAATCTGGATGTGGCTATGTTGGACGTCAGGACGTTGTCGATCGTCACATCGAAACCCATGCGCCTCAGCTTCTCATAGTAGTACGAGCGAGAATGGGAAGAGTTGTTGGTGAGGAACACGAACGGTATCCCCTTCGCCTTCAGCGCCGCGATGAAATCCGTCGCGCCCGGAATCAGGTCCCCGCCCTTGTAGACAGTGCCGTCCATATCTATCATGAATCCTGTGGGCCTCATAGCATGTCACCTATGATCTCCATGGTCCTTCTGAGCTCTTCCCTGGACATCTTGTTGTAGATAGTCGCCGCGGGATGGTAGGTCGGTATGAAATCAACGTCCCTGTCGCCTATGCGGATGGTGGTCATGACGTTCACGATGGTATCCATCCTGCCGTCGTATCCCATCAGGTCCCTGCATGCCGATTTCCCCAGCCCGACGACGAGCCTCGCGTCGTGCAGCTCCGACTCCAGGAACGGCCTGCACGCTCTCATCTCATCCTCCGTGGGGTCGCGGTTCTTCGGCGGCCTGCATTTGACCGTGTTGGTGATCAGGACGTCTGCGCGGGAGAATCCCGCATCCTTCATCATGCCCTCCAGGATCTTCCCGGAACGGCCCACGAACGGCCTTCCCTCCAGATCCTCGTTCTCGCCCGGGGCCTCGCCCACCAGCACTATTCCTGACGTAACATTCCCGTCTGGGAGGACGATGCTCGTGCGGCCCTCGCACAGCCCGCAGAGCCTACAGTCGGCGTCCGGCCTCATCACTTCTCCTTGACGATCTCCGAAGCCTTGACCAGGGAGTAGAACTTCACGCCGATCTCGGCGTAGTTCTTCTCTCCGCCGCTCTCGCGGTCGATGACCGACAGCGCCGTGTCGACGACCGCACCGCTCTCGCGGAGCGTCTTGATCGCCGCGATGCTCGAACCTGCTGTGGTGACCACGTCCTCCACGACGAGCACCTTGTCGCCTGGGTTCAGGTCGCCCTCGATCAACTTCCCCGTACCGTGGTCCTTCTTCTCCTTGCGGACCATCACATACGGTATCCCTGTGGCCAGCGACAGCGCCGCCGCGAGGGGGACGGATCCCAGGACCACCCCGGCGATCCTGTCCGGACGGATGTTCTCGTCCTGGAGCTTCTCCGCCATGAGGACCGATATCATATACAGGACCTTGGGGTTCGTGCTGGCCTTCTTGATGTCTATGTAGTATTCGC
The DNA here is from genome assembly GCA_001563305.1 of methanogenic archaeon mixed culture ISO4-G1. Taxonomy (NCBI): domain Archaea; kingdom Methanobacteriati; phylum Methanobacteriota; class Methanomicrobia; order Methanomicrobiales; species methanogenic archaeon mixed culture ISO4-G1. The sequence goes on along the minus strand of CP013703.1, from coordinate 163,487 downwards.
TCTTGGCACCAGATGCCAGCGTGAAATCCCCGAACTGCAGTGCGCCGCAGTCCTTCAATGCCTTCGTCAATTCGCTCATTGGATCACCATGGTTCTTTCTTCAATCCCATCTTGTAGGCGACGATGTTCACCGAACGGTGTATCACGAACATAATCACCAGAATGAATATCAATGCGGCTATGTGCCAGCCTTCTATATAGGTGCTGTAGACCCAGTCGGGGAAGAACAGTGCGGTTATGCAGAATGCCCCGATTACGAAGTCGTACTGGTCCAGGATCGGTGCCTTCTGGCCCCTCTCCATTCCAAGCCTCCTCTTGATGAACGCTCCGCAGAGGTCCCCTGTGATCGATCCGAATGACAGGCATGCCAGGATGCCTATATTCGTCCAGTAGGGGCCGTATCCGCCCTCGTTCCCTATCCCCAGGAACAACCCGATGTACATCAGGATCACACCGACGACAATCCCCGAGAACGCTCCTCCGAAGAATCCCCTCCAGGACTTGCCGTCGCCGAATATCCTCTTGCCCCTCCAGGACTTGCCGAAGTCCATCTTGGTCTTGCCGCCGAATATGACCGCGGCGGAATTCGGGACCATCGCCGGCAGGAAGAGCCACAGACCGACGATCATTATCGCGAGGACATCCAGAATCTCCATCAGAGCACCTTTGGCGGTATATGGGGGTCATCATTTATTGTTGTTCGTCTCCGCCTCCGCCGTCGGTTTCCGAGATGCATATTACATGCAGTGCTCGCTTAAATTAGGTACAAGGCGACAGCACCTCCATGACTCAATCTTTGGATTACGGGACCGTCAACAGGAACAGGTACATGGATGCCGCCTTCAAGAGATTCGTGAGCAACAAGTACATCCTGTCCGCGGTGCTGAAAGGATGCGTTAGGGAGTTCAGGGATTCCGACATCGAGGAGATCATAGGATGCCTGGATGTGGATGAGGGCACCGACAGGGTGAAGGGGAACAGCAACGAGTACGATTCGGAGAACGGCGGGAGGATAGTCATGGACTCCGTTTTCGAGGTCAGGCTGCCGAACGGGAGTGAAAGGGTCGGGGTTATCGTCAATCTCGAAGGCCAGACCCTTGACCATAAGGATCTGGGCGCAAGGGCGATGTACTACGGCTCCTCGCTTATAGCCCAGCAGAAGGGCAGGGGCTTCCGGAACATGGACTATGGCAGCCTGAGGAAGGTCTACTCCATATGGTGCATACTCAGGCCACAGAGCGACCGCAAGGACACCATCGCATCCTATTCCATGCAGGGAAGGTATCTCGGCGGTTTCGAAGGGAGATCGCCGCTGAACGACTGCGACTTCCTGGAGATCGTCATGATAGGTCTCGGGAATGCCGAGAAGGACCCCTCGCCCGCCTCGGACGATCCGATTGCGAAGACGAAGAGGATGCTGGAGGTCTTCTTCGACAACCGCCTTAGCGACAGGGAGAAGACTGACGAGATAGAACAACTCTATAATATCCCGTACAACGATGGATTAAACCAGAGTTTGGAGGACATAAGGCAGATGCTCAGTTACGATGAATGGGTCCAGGCTGAAATCGAAGAGCAAAAAAAGGAAACACGTTGTGAAACGATAGCAGAAATGATTCGTGGTTATATGGCCAAGATGAACGTCTCCCTCGAACAGGCCCTGGAAGATCACGGTCTCTCCGAAGAGGAACGTGAGATCGTCATCGGAATCATCAGAGGCTCAGAGTAATCAGTTCACAATCTCAAATCCGCTGATAATACGAACAGAAGGGTGAAGAATGCTCAGTTACGATGAATGGGTCCAGGCTGAAATCGAAGAGCGGGAAAGGGAAGCGTACGAGAGGGGCCAGGCAGAGGTTATTCAGAAGTACATGACGAAGAAGAACATCTCCCTCGAACAGGCCCTGGAAGATTTTGATCTCTCCGAAGAGAAACGTGAGATCGTCATCGGAATCATCAGAGGCGCCGAGTGATAGGATGATCGTGCTCGACAGTTCCGCCTTCTTCTCAATGGACTCCCTCCCTGAGGAGGACCACATATGCCCCTCCGGTGTCATCAGGGAGCTGGAGAAATACGAGGATCCCCGCCTGTCCCTCTGGGAGAGCATGATCCGTGTCTCGGACTGCTCCAAGGAATCACTGGCGAAGGTCGAGGAGGCCGCCAAGAAGAGCGGCGACCTGGGCAGGCTCTCTCCGGTGGACATGACCGTGCTGGCACTTGCTATCGATGTCAACGGCACCATATGGTCCGACGACTACTCCATACAGAATGTCGCGAGGATCATGGGCATCGGCTTCAAGCCCGTGGGCATGAAGGGCATCGAGAAGGTGGTCAAGTGGAACTACAGGTGCATAGGATGCGGCAAATGGTTCAAGGAGAAGGCATCCGAATGCCCGATCTGCGGTTCCCCGATGAAATCCTACAGGAAGAAATGATATCACGGGAAGATGCGCTTGCATCTGATGAGGTTGCCCATCCTGCGCTGTCCCAGGATTCTCATGCACATCTTCGTGGTGGAATCCGACCTGAACGCGAAGAAGTCCGCCAGCTTCTTGTTGAATGCGGCGGTCTTCAGCGGCTTGCCCATGATGTCCCTCCACTGGGTCTCGTAATTCTCCAGCGATGTGCCGTTCTTTATGCTCTCGGCCGCGGTCTTCCCGCAGATGCGACCGGCGATCATCGCGAGGGGTATGCCTCCGCCGTTGACGGAGATGACCTGCCCTGCGGCATCGCCCACGACCATACCGTTCCCGGAGACCGTCTTGGGTATCGGGCCCTCGCTGGGCACGTACTTCCCGTAGACCTTGGTCTCCGAGGTGAATCCGTGCCTGTCCATGAACTTGTCGAAATATGACGAGAGGGAACCGTTTGCGAACCTGGGCGAGAATCCCACTCCGACGTTGGCGCGTCCGTCCTTGGGGATGATCCACCCGTAGGCACCGGGCGCTATGCCGCCGAAGAACATCCTGGTGTGGTTGCCGAAGTCCCCTTTGACCTGTGCCGTCACGGCGGGGTACGGGTTCCTGTTCTTCTGAAGACCGAGGGACTGCGCCACTCTCGAACCGGGCCCGTCGGCGCCTATCAGGACCTTGTACCCTATCTCTCCCTTGTCGGTGTACGCGACGTTGTCCTTGGCACGGTCGAACGCATGTGCCAGACTGAGATCCGCACCCGCCTCGCAGGCCAGATCCGCAAGGTACTGGTCGAACCTGTCCCTGTCCGTGGTGTAACCTTTGAAGTCGAGGACCGTTACCCTGTCCTCCGGGTCTATGAGGTCGATGCCGACGGTGTCGAGACAGCGGAGCTCTTGGGGGATATCGAAGATCTCCTGCTCGTCCTTGAGCTTGGGGAACATGTCCATGATCTCCTTGTCGGAGGGCATGAACTCGCCGCAGCGGACCGGATAGCCCACCTTGGGGCGCCTCTCCAGGATCATGACGCTGCAACCTGCCTGTGCGGCGAACCTCGCCGCGACGCTCCCTGCGGGACCGGAACCGACGATGAGGACGTCCACACTGTCCATGTTATCAGGCCAGCAGATCCTTGCTCCCGATGTAGGACAGAAGCGCGTCCTTGTACTCTGATTCCTTCAGGCCCTCGATGATGGACCTGGCCTTGGACATGCATTCGGCGATGAACTCCTTGCATCTGGACTCGCAGTCCGTGGATCTGATGAGCGGAAGGAGCGCCTGGGCCTCCTTCTGGGTCAGATCTGCCTTTGCGAACGCCTCGCGAACCTGCCCGCTGCCCTGAATGGAATAAACTATGGGGAGGCTCACCCTTCCCTCTACGAAGGCCTGCATGGCGGGCCTGTCCTTGCCGGCACCCACGAGGTCCAGGAGGTCCTCCTGCACCTTCACTGCCATGCCTATGTACGTGCCGCACTCGCCCATCCTCTCGATGGTGGCCTGGTCCGCATCCGCAAGATCCGCCGCTGACTCCATGAGCGTCAGGAAATCCACTGCGACCAGGGACCTCACCAGACGCTTGCATTCATCCTCCGTGACGGAGGAATTCTTCAGATTGTCCTGGATGGCGAAGATCGCGTTGGCCCTCACCGAGGACGCCTTTATGATGTACTTGACGACCTTCGGTGCATAATTGTAGGCGTTGCGGATGCCCACGATGTACATGTAATCTCCGGAGACGATGACCTTCGTTGTCGATGATCCCTTGGAGAACAGCTTCTTCCTGGATTCGATGACCTTCCCGTCCCCGTCGATCCTGTCATGGGTCTCCAGACCGATGATGACAGGCTCCAGGCTCATACCGAGGGAAATTGCGGTGCCCTTGTCGGTGCCTCCGAGGGCATGGTAGGTCAGCATGGAGACCGCCGACCTGATCCTGTGCTGGTTGGATTCCAACGTGGAGGAGCACATCTTGTACAGCTCGGGATACGCCAAGCTGATCTCCTTGACCACGTTGTCGTCGGCGGATGACATCTCAGCCTCCACCGAAGAATACCAGTTCTGAGCCATTGTCGATGTATCGGCGTGGCGTACTTAATGCTTTTCAGATGCACTGGATAGAAGATGTAAGAGGTTTGGTAAGGGGTTTGTTGGATCGTTTCTCAGATGAACAGTCCGGCGAACGAGGCCTCGCAGTATCCGAAGATCAGGTCGGGGTAGACTCCGAGCACGATGACGAATACCAGACAGATCAGGATCGCTGCCAGGAACGGCTTGGGGATCTTGATCTTCTCTGTGGTCGCTCCCTTCTCGATGTACATCGCCTTGACTACCCTTGCGTAGTAGTACAGTGAGATGGCCGAGTTGAGGATCGCGACGAATGCGAGCCATACCCATGTTCCGTTGGCGGCTCCGGGCTCTCCGATCGCCGAGGCGAACAGGAAGAACTTGGAGGTGAATCCTGCGAGGGGCGGGATTCCTGCCAGTGAGAACAGGAACAGCATCATGGCGGCTGCCAGGAAGGGAGCCCTCTTTGCGAGTCCCTTGTAGTCCGAGATCTTCTCTCCGAGTCCGGCACAGATGAGTGCACCGACTATGAGGAAGGCTCCTCCCTTCATGAACACGTGGGTGAACATGTGGAAGACTCCGGCTGCCTCTGCCTGGGGTGTCATGACCGCCAGGATGATCATGATGTATCCTGCCTGCGCGATGGACGAGTACGCGAGCATCCTCTTGATGTTGGTCTGCGCGATGGCGACGACGTTTCCGACGGTCATCGTGAAGGCCGCGATGATTGCGAAGAGGTACTGCGTGGCCTCTGCGAGAACGTTCTCGGAGACCGTCAGCGCGATGAGCATGACCATGAACACCTGGATGAACACGGACAGACCCATCTTCTTGGATCCGGTCGCGAGGAACATCGAGACAGGTGTGGCCGCTCCCTCGTACACATCGGGTGCCCACATGTGGAAGGGCACCGCTGCAATCTTGAATCCGTAACCTGCGATCATGCAGATGAACGCGATTCCGACCATCCAGGTCACATCATAGCCTGCGAGGAACGCCGCGATCTCCGCGATGTCGACGGAACCGGTGATTCCGTAGAGCATGGAGATACCGTAGAGGGTCAGGGCAGTAGACATTCCGCCGATGATGGCGTACTTGACCGCGGCCTCGGAGGCCCTTCCGTCCTTCCTCTTCAGTGCGACGAGCGCGTAGGACGAGATACTGGTGAGCTCGACTCCGACGAAGATCGTCAGGAGGTTGGTGGAGCTTGCGACGAACAGCATACCGAGCGATGCACCGCACAGCAGGGAGTAGTACGCTCCTGCGTGGTTCCTCGTCGTCTCAACGCTGCTGTTGGAGACCAGGATGGTCATGAACAGCACGATGAGGAACAGGAGACCGAGCAGCGAGGAGTATCCGGTGAACCTGACACCCATGTACTCTCCGGCGTAGCCGTCGACCAGCAGGCACATGTCGATGATCATGGCCACGAGGACCATGATCAGGGTGAATGCCCAAGTTGCGGTGTGCCTCTTTCCGAACATCTGTATTCCGGGGAGGGCGAGTGCGGCGATACCGATGATGATCATCGTCGCCAGCGGCGTGAGATCGCCGAATATGGATTCGATTATTTCAGCTACCATTTCAGATCACCCCCATCAACAGGTCGGTGTATGGTTCGATGAACTGCAGTGCTGCGTCAGGCCAGACTCCGAAGAATGCGACCAGGATCGAGAGGATCAGCAGTGCGGCGAACTCGAAGTGTCCGACGTCGTGTGCCTTGCTGAGGTCGATCTTGGTTGTCTCGGGTCCGAACAGGGTCCTCTGCATTGCCCACAGGTAGTATCCTGCGGTCAGCATGAGGGACAGCATACAGAACAGGAGCATCCAGAGCACGTCGTTCGCGAGGATGAACTCGTAGAACGCCATGATGACAGGGAACTCTCCCCAGAATCCTACGAGTCCGGGCAGTCCGAGGGACGCCATGAACGCGATCATCATGAAGGTCGCGTAGACGGGCATCCTTCCTGCGAGACCTCCCAGGAGGGGGATCTCTCTGGTTCCTACCTTGTGTCCGGTCATACCGCACACCATAAACAGCATGGCGGTGATGAGACCGTGTGCGAACATCTGGAAGACCGCGAATGTTATTCCGGCGTCGGAAAGGCATCCGATACCGAGCATGACCATTCCCATGTGGCTGATGGACGAGAATGCGACCATCTTCTTCAGGTCGGTCTGAGCGATACATCCGTAGGCTCCGTAGATTATGGATATGATGGCGATCGCGATGATCACCCACTGCCAGTATGCGGCAGCGTCGGGCAGTGCCTCGACACAGATGCGTATGATACCGTAGGATCCCATCTTAAGCATGACTCCGGCCAGAAGGACGGATCCCTCGGTGGGTGCCTCTGTGTGGGCATCCGGAAGCCATGTGTGGAAGGGAACGGACGGCATCTTGACCATGAATCCGAAGAACAGCAGGGCGAACACCAGGGACTGGAGTCCGAGCGATGCCGAACCGATTCCGGCCTTGACTGCCTCGAAGGACATGTCGACTGCCTCTCCGGGCGCTACGGACATGTATCCCATCGCGAAGATACCGATGAGCATGACCAGGGACGCCACGTGAGTGTAGATGAAGAACTTGATCGCAGAGTAGTGCCTGCGAGGTCCTCCGTACCATGAGATCATGAAGTACATCGGGATGAGGGTGACCTCCCACATGATGTAGAAGAGGAAGTAGTCCGCGGCCATGTAGACGCCGAGGAGTCCGACCTCCATCGCCATGATCAGGGCGTAGAAGTAGTTGTTGTTCTCCCTGTGCTCGTCCAACGAGAATATGTTGACGAGGAGCACGAGCAGTGCGGTCAGGAACACCATGAGGATGCTGAGACCGTCCACTGCGAGGGCGTAGTTGATGACGAATGCATCGTTGGAGATCCATACGAAGGATTCCGAAAGGTCCGCGAAGTCACCGAACATTCCGAAGGTGAGCAGCACCGCCATGACGAGCGTGATCGCGGAGAAGGCGATCGCGACGTATTTCGCGAGCTTCTCCCTGGATCCGCCCATGAGCAGGGACAGAATTGCACCTATCAGGGGTACGATGATCAGAGCTGATAGTATCATGCCAATGCACCTCCTAATACCAGAACGAGTACAAGGAAGAGCACTGAAAGCACCGAGACTCCGAGCATGACGATGGAGGAGTAGTCCTGAACGTGTCCGGTCTGGACCTTGCTCATGACGTCTCCGCCTCCGACGACCGCTCCGGAGAGACCGTTGACGGTTCCGTCGACGATCTGCCTGTCGATGTAGTTGACTCCCTTGGCGACACCATAACCGACCTTCCATGAGATCTGGTTGTACATGTCGGGGAACCACCATCTCTTGGCGAGTGCCTTGTAGAGCCATGACTCTCCGTTCTTGTTGAACTTTCCGGGGTTGAGTGTCTTCTTCACGTACATGAGGTATGCGATTCCGATACCGACCGCCGCGAGCGCGAGGGTGAGGTATGTGAACGGGTTCGTGAAGAGTTCGATTCCATGCTCGACTCCGTCGATCTGGACTCCCTGGAATGCGAGCATTCCGTCAAGTCCGAAGAACATGAACAGACCGCTGATGAGAGCGAATACCGCCAGGATCACGAGGGGCATGGTCATCGTCTTGGGTGACTCACCGTGGCAGTGCAGCGCGTTCTCGCGGGGCTCTCCGAGGAAGGTCATGAACCACATGCGGAACATGTAGAACGCAGTCATGAAGGCTGTGATGACCGCCAGGATCCAGAGGACGATGAACCAGGTCGCCGCGTCTCCGGTGCCGTTGTTGAACGCCGCCATTGCCACATCGATGACGAGATCCTTGGACCAGAATCCGCTGAATATGGGGATTCCGGCGATGGACAGACATCCAAAGAGCATTGTCGTTGCCGTGATCTTCATCTTCTTGAACAGGCCGCCCATGAGCCTCATGTCCTCTGTTCCGCATCCGTGGATGACGGAACCGGAGCCCATGAACAGGAGGGCCTTGAAGAAGGCGTGGTTGATCATGTGGAAGCATCCTGCGAAGAATCCGAGCGCTCCGAGCTCCTCGTATCCGAGTGCCCAGAGGTATCCGCCGGCTCCGAGAGCGAGGATCATGTATCCGAGCTGTGAGACGGTGGAGTATGCGAGGACCTTCTTGATGTTCATGTTGTTCAGAGCCATCGTGGCCGCGATGAATGCGGTGAGTCCTCCGATGATTCCGACGAAGAGCATTACGTTGGCGTCCATGACGTACAGCGGGAAGCCCCTTGCCACAAGGTACACTCCGGCCTTGACCATTGTCGCGGCGTGGATGAGTGACGATACGGTGGTAGGACCGGCCATCGCGTCGGGGAGCCAGTCGTGCAGCGGGAACTGAGCGCTCTTACCGATGACTCCTCCGAACATGAGGAGGAGACCAAGGGTCATCATCTCGGGGTTCGCGGCTGCGACAGCCTCTGCTGACTCGAAGAGGGTCGTGTAGTCGAGGCTGTGGAACAGGTTGAGGAAGACGAACAGTCCTCCCATCAGGCACACGTCTCCCATACGGGTGACGAGGAATGCCTTCTTCGCTGCGGAAGCTGCGTTGGCGGATGCCTCGTCTCCCAGGTCGTGCCTGAAGGACCAGAATCCGATCAGCAGGTAGGAACAGAGTCCCATGACTTCCCAGAAGATGAACAGCTCGAGGAAGTTGCTTGAGACGATCAGTCCGAGCATTCCGGTAAGGAACAGCGAGACCTCTGCATAGTACCTGTTCTTCCTCTCTCCCTGGTCGTGCATGTATCCGATCGAATAGATGAAGATCAGTGTGGAGATGAAGGACGAGAACAGCATCATAGCGCATGTGAGGCCGTCGACGTAGTATCCGAGGTTGAGGGTGTAGTCACCGATCGCGAACCAGCGGATGGACTCGTAGATGGGCTGTCCGGCCGCGTAGGCGTCGCTGGTGAGGTACTCGTAGGAGACTCCTACCGCGACGAGGAACGCTGCGAGCGCTCCGCCGATCGCGATGTAACCTCCCTTCTCGGGGGTCTTCCTTCCGATTATTCCTATGATCAGGAAGCACATCATCGGGATGAAGGGTACTAACCATGTGAATTCAACGATCATCTTACCACCTCATCGTCGTGAGCTCGGCATCGTCGAGCTCGGTTGTCTTCCTGTGCTTGTATGCGTTGAGCAGGATGGCGATACCGACGGCCACCTCTGCGGCTGCCACGGAGATCGACATGATGACGAACGCCTGTCCGATGATGTCCACGTTGTATGCTGCGAACGTCACGAAGTTGATGTTCGCGGCGTTGAGCATGAGCTCGATACACATCAGGACGACGATCGCGTTGCTCTTTGTGAGGACCCCGTACGCACCGATGACGAACAGGATCGCCGAGAGGACGAGGAAATACTCCATCGGGATCATTCTTCGACCTCCTCTTTCGAAATGACCACACCGCCGACCATTGCACCGAACATCAGTATGGCCAGGGGTATGAGCACGAATCCGTACTGCTCGAATATGACGTACGGAAGGCTGTTCTGGGAGAGCTCGTCCCCGTCCCAGATGTTGTCGCTGAATGTCTCCAGCTCAACGGGAACGTCAGAGGCCGTCTCCATGTTGGCGGTCATGATTCCTCCGACCAGCACAACGAGCATGAGGCCCGCGACGAGCAGACCGGTTGTTGTCCTCTTACTCATCGGACTCATCCTCCTTTGTTACGATATATCTTCTAGTAAGCATGACGCTGAATGCGAACAGGATGGTGATCGCACCGACGTACACCAGCATCTGGATGACTCCGAGGAACTCCGCTTCAAGGAAGAAGTAGAAGAGTCCCACGCAGAAGAACACCAATGCCAGGTAGAACGCGCTGTGCATGACCTCCTTGTCATGTACGACATACAGAGCCGCCAGTATTGTCACAGCGGCCAGGATCAGGAATGCGAGGAGATCGAGATTGTAGTATGTGTAATCCGCGAAATCCACGAGTCCGTTCCAGAGCCACGTGAGAGCATCCCAAATGACACCCATCAGAGCACCTCCTTGATCTGAAGCGCATCCTTAGGACAGGCGTCCACGCAGTTCTTGCATGAGATGCACTTGCTGTTGTCGAATTCCGGACGAACGATAGGCCTTCCCTTGTCGTTGACACCCTTCTCGACCATCGTGATGGCCTCGACGGGGCAGACCTTGGAGCACTTCTTACATCCGATGCACTTGCTGTCGGTGAGCTCCGGCTTGTCCACATCGAAGATGTGCACGCGCCTCTCGGGATTGCCGTTGGCGATGTCCGAGGGGAGGGTCACCTCAAGTTTGACCTCCATTCCGGGGGTCGTGTTCTCATAATTGAGCCTTCTGGGTCCGTAGATCAGATCGTACCTGGTGTACTCCGCGAGCTCGTAGATCGGCGTGACCGTCATGGCGTCGACGGGGCAGTACTCTGCGCAGTATCCGCAGAATGCGCACCTTCCGATGTTGATCTGGGGCCTCATGACCTTGTTGCCGTTGTCGTCGTCGACCTCGATGAGCTTGATGGCCTGCGTGACGCACATGCGTGCGCACATTCCGCATCCAACGCACTTGTCGAACCTGAGTCCGGGGCGTCCACGGTAGTTCTCCGGGATCCACTCCTTCTCGTAGGGGTACAGGACGGTGACGGGTCTGTGGACGACCGTCTTGCAGAAAAGCTTGAAGGCGGTGACCACGGGCTTCATGATCCAAAGGCTCTTGGCGAGGTTCTTAGGATACTTGTCAAGATATTTCATCGCCATCAGTACACACCTCCGATCTTAAGGAGAACGGCAATAGCCAGGTTGAATACCGCCAGGGGCATGAAGACCTTCCATCCCAAGTTCAGGATCTGGTCGGGCCTGACACGGGCGATCGCTCCTCTGATGAGGATCATCAGGAAGAAGACGAACCACGCCTTGATCAGGAACACGATCTCGGGAAGGGCCGTTCCGCCGATGAAGGGGATGGTCCATCCTCCGAGGAACATGATCGCGACCATTCCACAGGAGACGGATCCCCTGAGGTAGTCTGCGAGCATGATGAGTCCCCATTTCATTCCTGCGTATTCGGTCTGCCATCCCTCGACCAGCTCGGTCTCTGCCTCCGCGATGTCGAAGGGGGGCCTCTCACACTCTGCGATTGCGCAGAAGAAGAAGACGATGAATCCGAGGAACTGGGGGATGATGAACCAGACCGTGTCCTGAACGGCGACGATCTCTCCGATGTTGAAGCTGCCGGCCAGGAGCGAGATCGTCGCGATGATGATCAGCATCGGGACCTCGTAGGAGATCATCAGTTCCGCTGCCCTCAGTCCTCCGATAAGGGAGTACTTGTTGTTCTGTGCCCATCCGGAAACCAGGATGAAGAACGGTGCGAGGGCGTAGAACGCCATGATGATAAGAAGTCCTGAGTCGTAGTTGACGACGTACCACCTGTCGGACAGGGGGACCATACAAGCGACGAAACATGAAAGACCGACGATAAGGGAGACACACCACATGTATGTCATCTTGTCGACCTTCGCGGGGATTGTGTTCTCCTTCATGAAGGTCTTCAGACCGTCGGCGACACACTGCAGGAATCCTTTCATTCCTATCATGGTTCCGCGTCTGTCCATGAGCCTTCCGAGGACCTTACGCTCCATCCATAGGTTCAGCAGGACGACGACGAATGCCACGATGAATATGACCAACATGAACAGAAGCAGAGAGAACAGCACCATGACCTCGTCACAGAGCAGCCACTTCGAGAGCCAGTTGTCGGGGAACAGAAGGTTGATGAGCCAGGCGAGGGTTCCGCCCAGGATCTCCCACAGTCCGTAGCATATGTCGTAGGGCAGGTTGTCCGTGAGGAACGGCGTGAACGGGTTGTCGTAAGGGTTGGAGTAGTTGATCCAGTCCAATATTGACGAATAATCTGCCATTCATCTCACCTGTCCGTCTCTCCGAGGCACATGTCGATCTGTGCGAGGACGGCCGGAACATCGGCGATCCTGACACCTTGGCACATGACCTTGGAGCATGAAACGTTCGTAAAGATCGGACTGCGGACCTTGAGCCTGTAAGGCTTGTCCGTTCCGTCCGATGCCAGATACATGATGGACTCTCCACGGGGATCCTCGAGCCTTCCGAATGTGGTTCCGGCGGGGACCTTGGTGGGGGTCTTGATCCTGTAGGGTGCGTTCTTACCCAGAGCATTGATCTTCTGGACCGCCTGCCTGATGATGTCGCAGGACTGGAACATCTCCTCGATACGGATCATGTACCTGTCGTAGGTGTCTCCGACCTTGCTCTCCTTGTTGAGGACAGGGACCTCGAAGTCCACCTTGTCGTAGTTGTCGTAGGGGTCGTCACGGCGGATATCGAAATCGACTCCGCAGCCCCTCATTGCGGGACCCGTAAGACCCATGTTGGCACACTGCTCGCGTGTCAGGTAGCTGATCTTCCTCATCCTTGATACGAAGACGGACGAGTCGTCGATCAGGTAGATGATGTCCCACATGGCCTTCTCGAACCTGTCGACTGTCCTCAGGATATCCCTGTCGAACAGCTCGGTCGTGTCGTTCCTGACACCTCCGATACGGGGGAAGTTGGTGGTCATCCTCTGACCGCAGAGCTTGACGTTGAGATCGAGGAAGTACTCCCTCTCCCTCATGGCCCACAGGAAGACGGTCAGGTTACCCATGTCGGTACCGACCGCGGCGAGCCACATCAGGTGTGACTGGATACGGCAAACCTCGTCGGCCACGATACGGATGTACTTGGCCTTCTCGGGGATGTCGATTCCCAGTGCCTTCTCCACTGTCATGCAGTAGAGATGTGAATATGTCATTGACGCACAGTAACAGAGACGGTCCGTCATAGGGATGATCCTAGCGTAGTCCCTGTTCTCGGTCTCCTTCTCCCATCCGCGGTGAAGGTATCCCACGATGGGGTCGGCGTCGATACAGAACTCTCCGTCGATCTTGAGCTTGAGTGTCCAGAGACCGTGGGAGAAGGGGTGCTGAGGTCCCCAGATGACCCACATCTTGTCTGTGTCCATCTTCTCTTGTGCTTCCAAAACCGGTACAAGTGAATCTGCCATGTCTCTCACTCCTGACTCCTGAGTTTGTAGGACTTCCTGAAGGGGAAGAACTCGTATGTGCTGGGCGTGAGCAGTCTCTCAAGCCTCGGGTGGTTGTCGAACACGATTCCGAAGAGCTCCCATGTCTCCCTCTCGTGCCAGTTGGCTCCCTCCCAGATGTCCGTGACACAGGGGATGTGCAGGTCATCGGCCGGAACGTCGACGTCGAGGTCGATCATGATTCCGGTGTAGTAGTTGGAGAGAAGGTATACGACCATCAGGTGGTCGATGTAGTCCACGGCTGTGACGACCGAGCAGTGCTCGAATGTCAGGTTGTCGTGGATGAACTGGCAAACGTCGTGGGAAATTTCCCTGGGACATTTGGCCTTCACCCTGCGCTCCTCCGTCGAGATGATCTCGACACCGGAGAATTCTTTGGTGAGTGCAGAGGTGATCTGCTCGATGGTGGGTGCCTGAATGACTTCTGCCATGCTCAGTCCTCCATGAAGTTTCCTCTGCGGAAGTAGTTCTCGATCTTCTTCTGGAGCAGCATGAAACCGTCGATCATCGCGTCGGGACGTGCGGGACATCCGGGGATGTACACGTCCACGGGGACGATCTGGTCCAGTCCCTGTACGCAGTTGTAGGAGTCGTACCAGGGTCCTCCAGAGATGGCGCACTCTCCCATGGCCACGACCCACTTGGGGTTCGGGATCATCTCGTAGAGACGCCTGAGGTCGGGACGGATCTTCTTGGAGATCCAGCCGTTGACCAGAAGGATATCGGTCTGCCTGGGTGACGAACGGTAGATCATACCGTAACGCTCCGCATCGTACCTGGGAGCGGACGCGGCCGCCATCTCCAGAGCACAGCAGGCAAGTCCCCAGTGCAGAGGGTGCATCGAGTTCTTCATACCCCATGCCCAGATCGGCCCGGTCAGCTTGTCGACAGTCTTCTTTGTTCCGGTGCTGAGGAGGTCATTGATGATCGCGTCCGACCATGTCATGAACTCATCAGCGCTCATTGCTACTGCATGGGGGTATAGGCTCATATCCATACTTCCGCCTCCTTTTTGAGAGAGTATGCGACTCCTAAGACCATGATACCGAAGAACAGGATCATCATGAGCTGAGCTGATGCCGAGAGTCCGCCGAATGCGATTGCCCACATCAGGAGGAATGTCGCCACCAGATCAAATACCACGAAAATCAGCGCGAATGTGTAGTACTGGAATCTGAACTGCACATGTGCGTCTCCGATAGGTTCCGAACCGCACTCATAGGTCTGTTCCATCCACTGAGTGGGTTTCTCAGGCCTCAAGAACCTCGAAACCAACCATGCGAGCGGGCCGAATGCGAACGTCAGCAACGCCACAAAGGCCAACGGCATGTAGTACATAATTAGTAACATTGAGGCGTTGGATTGATTAGTAGTACATAAAGATAAGCACGCCCGCGTTCCTATAATAAAGGGGATTAGGGTTCTTTGGCCAGCTTTTTGTACTAAAATGACGGTTTACGGAGCATGTCCAAGAGCATCGGGTTCATAGGTGCAGGCAAGATGGCGGAGGCGCTGATCGGCGGCCTCATCGCCAAGGGCGTCTTCGCCAAGGAAGACATCTGCGCCTGCGCACCGAGCGAGAAAACGAGGAAGCACATCGCCTCCGAATACGGTATCGAGATGTACCAGACCGCCAAGGAGCTCGTAGGCAAGACCGACCTCATCGTCCTTGCGGTGAAGCCCAAGAACGTGGACGGCCTGTTCACCGAGGAGGGCGTGGTCATAGGCGAGGGGAAGACCGTCATAAGCATAGTAGCAGGGCTCACCCTGAGTAAGATGGATTCCTATGTGCCAGATGCTAAAAAGATCAGGGTCATGCCCAACCACTGCTGCATGGTATTGGAGGGTGCGATGGGCTACACGTGCGACCCCACGGTGAAGGATTCCGACAAGAAGAAGATCGCTAAGATCCTCTCCGCGGTGGGACTCGCGGTCGAGGTACCGGAGTCGCAGATGGATGCGGTCACCGGGATCGCGGGAAGCTCTCCCGCCTTCATGTACATGGTCATCGACGCCATGGCGGACGCAGGGGTCCTCAACGGGCTCAAGCGCGACCAGGCCGTGCAGCTGGCGGCACAGTCCATGCTCGGAGCGGCGAAGATGGTCCTCGAGACCGGTAAGCACCCTGACCAGCTCAGGGACGAGGTGTGCTCGCCCGGCGGAACGACCATCGTGGGGGTCAAGATCCTTGAGGACCTGGGGCTCCGTTCCGCGATGTCATCGGCCGTCGACGGCACGATAGAGAAATCCCGTCAGATGAGCCAACAGTGATCAGGCGAAAGAGTTCTTCCTGAAAAGCGATTTCATCAAACCTATTCCGACCCTCGGGGCGTTGGACCATATGGATCCGGCGTCCCAGTCGAGGTTCTTCTTGTTGGTGATCGTGGAGTCCATCAGGCGTATGCCTTCGTCCTTGACCTCCCAGAGGCGCGAGTCCCTCTCGGCCTGGTCCTCGATCTCCATTATGGAATCGATCCTGTGCATCAGGTCCCGTGCGATCTCGGTCCTCTCGCACCTCTCGTCGAATGTCCTGGTATCAATGCGTCCCGCCTCCATCTCCATACGTGCCAGCACTGTCGCTGCGTCGTAGGAGACCTCGGCCACGTCGTCCCTTGTCATCCAATCCGTCTCATAGGACAGGACGTGCTTCCACGAGGGGTTGTCCAATAGTCTCCTGTGGTCCTCGAGGGTGCGTGCGCGGAGTCTGTAGCCCCACTTCTCCGGCTCCTCGAAGATCCTGCTGCCGGGATCGACGAACGGCGCGAAGGGCGCGTTGTAGATGAACAGCCCGTCATCCCTGTTGACCGACGCCCACAGCCTCTCAGAGGCCCTGACGCTGTACAGGGCGGATTCCCTGTCTTGATAGGGCAGGCCGTTCATATAGAACAGATCGAACCTGTTGCATCCGTTGCGGAACGCCGCGGGGATAGTCTTCTCGATGGCCTCGTTGGTGTATCCCTTGCCGAGCGCGAAGCGCACCTTCTCGTCGTGGGAATCCGGCGAGAACTCTATGGACCAGCCTCCCTCGAAGGTCTCGTCCAGCTTCCTGAAGTATTCCGGCGTGGCGCCGTTGAACAGCTCCACGACGACATGGTTCCTGATGCGCCTCTCCTTGCAGGCCTTGAGGAACCTGTCCGCGTAGTCCATACTCTGCTGCCTGAGGTCCCCGACGATGAATATCGGCGTGTCCAGGTATGACTGGATCAGGTCCATGTCCTCCGCCAGCTTCTCCGGGCTCCTGAACGCGGGGGCCTTCCTGCATACGACCTTGCCGTTGGCATGGTGCGATCCGCCGCATTCGGCGCAGTTGATGCTACATCCCCTGACCGTGAAGACGGATGTCAGCGGGAGCTTGTCCCAGCCGAACCACGGCAGGGCGCCGTTGACATCCATGTTGCGCATGACGCACTTGATCATGGTCCCGTAATCGAACATGACCTCGTCCAGGGATTCCAGGGAGTAGGTGAGGAGATTCTCGTGTACCTTCCCGTCAGCGTCCTTCCATGTCAGGTTGGGCACCTCCGAGAGGTCCCTGCCCTTCTCCAGCGCCTCCATCATCATGACGGTGGGCACCTCGGTGGTGTCCCCGCGCATGACCAGGTCGATCTCCGGGCGCTCGATGAGCTCCCTGTGGAAATACGAGGACGTCAGCCCTCCGAACTCGACCTTCGCGTTGGGATGGTACTTCTTGACGATCTTCGCCAGCTCGATGGCCCCGTGCGCGTGGGGCATCCAGTGCAGGTCGATGGCGAACACCTTCGCATCCAGCGACCTGATCCTCTTCTCGACGTCGAACTTGTCGCTCTTCAGCATCTGGACGGCGATGTTGACGATCCTGGTCTTGAAACCGGCCGCCTCCAGATGGGACGAGATGGTCATGAACCCGATCGGGTACATCTCGAACACCGGCGACGATGGTATGACATCGCTGACCGGACCGTAGAAAATGGGCTTCTTGCGGAAATCATACACCGACGGGGCGTGCATGAATATGATGTCCGATCTCATGTCAGACCCCGTAGCGCCTCTTTCTCTGCTGATAGGTCCTGACGGCCTCCAGCAGGTCAACGTATTCGAATCCGGGCCAGTTGACGTCGGTGAAATACAGTTCCGAGTACGCCATCTGCCAGAGCAGGAAGTTCGACAGCCTGATCTCGCCCGAGGTGCGGAGCACGAGGTCCGGGTCGGGCATCTCCTTCGTGGAGATGTACGATCTCATCAGATCCTCGTCGATGTCCTCGATGTCCAGTTCCTCGGACTTCACCTTCGAGGCTATCTCGCGGACGGCGTTCACGATGTCCTGCCTGCCACCATAAGCGATGGCCATGGTGAATGTGTAATTGCTATAGCCAGCGGTCCTATTCTCGACGTTCTCCACGGCCTTCAGGACGTTCTCCGGGAGCAGCGACCTGTCCCCGATGACCTTGACGCGGACCTGCAGCTTGTGCACCTCTTCGTCGTCCGCCAGCTCGTAGAGGGATTTCTCCATGAGGTCCATCAGCATCCCGACCTCCTTCTTGGCCCTGTGGAAGTTCTCGGTGGAGAACGCGTAGACCGTGAGGTTCCTGATCCCGATCCTGAGGCACCAGTGGATGACCTGGTCCAGCTTGTCCTTCCCGAGCCTGTGGCCCTCGAAGGCGTCGATATGGAGGGTCTCCTCCGCATACCTGCGGTTCCCGTCCATGATTATGGCCATGTGCCCGGGGATCTCCCCGGAGAGCACCTCCTTCTCCAACTCGGCCTCGTAGGCGGCATACGCTTCGTCCCTTTTCTGACTCTGCGCGCCGCTCATGGTATCACTCGAAATCCTGGGGGACACCGGCGGCCTTCTCGCCCATATCGAAGCATCCTACGGCCGCGACGGCGCCGATGACGCCTTTCTTCCCGCCGTTCAGAGAGATTATCTGCACCCCGTTCTCCTCGGCCACCCTGATGGCGTCCTCGGGTTTGAACAGGATGCTCTTGCACTTCCATCCGAAGTCCGCCAGGTCCTTGGGGATCTCCAATCCCTGGAAGACCGTCATTATGGCGTCCTCGGAGTACGATTCCTTCCTGATGAAGTCCACGGCGAACTCTATGAGCGCCGGAATCTCCGATTCCTTCACTGCGAACGACACCGCCGTACCGCAGCAGTTGGTCGTCTTGTTGGGGGCATCGGGGTTCAGCTGGACGATCTTGTGCTCGATGAACTTGCCTATGGGGCACTGCATCCCGAGCTTGAGTCCCGCCACCCATGTGGCTCCCTTCTCCTTGGTGTCCGTGTCGTCGATACCGATGATCACGCGGACCAGCTTAGGTGTGATTATGTCCACGTGGGTTGTGTGCGCTCCGCCCATCTTGAAGTCGCCTGGGTATTCCGTGCGGAGCACGTCCGGGCATGCGGGCATGCACGCGCCGATCCCGACGGATGCGCCTGCCATCCCGTGCCATGTGGAACGGACCTCGTCTCCCTCGACCTTGATCGAGCTGATACCCATGGCTCCGAGCTGCTGGGACACCGGTCCGAACCTCAGTTCGGCATCCCCGATGACGGCATCCGTGATCAGCATCGTGGACTTGAGGTCCACCTTCCTGATCACGCCTCCGGTACGGCGCCTGTTGACCGCATCCCACTCTGCAGGGCCTACCGACGAGCAGACCTCTATGAACTGGACCTTGCCGTTCTTCTCGTCCACCATGGTGAGGAACCTCTTGCAGAACATCCTGCCCGTCCTCGCCTGGACCTCCTCCGGTGTCAGAACCTGGACCAATCTATCACCTGCGGTTCAGTCCTCTTCCTCGGACTCGTACTCGTCCGGGTCGGCGACGAAGATCGCCTCCGGGGGCACGCTCCTGCACAGGTACACCGTGCGGGCGGCCTTACCGATGTCGGATCCCTGGTCCATGCAGATGTCCGTGTCGATGCCCAGGATGATCGGGTCCTCCGTGTGGACGAGACCGGCGCTCATCGCGTCGCTGAAAGACCTGGACAGGTGGACCATGGAACGGTCCGTGGGGAATATACCGTTCTCCAGGAGTCCCTCGACCTCGTCCTCGTTGGTCGGGTAGAAGAGCTCCTCCGGTATGTTCTCGCAGTCGAGCCTGATGTCCAGATCGATGGTGTGTCCGTATGTTGCCCTGATCTTCCCTCCGGAGATGCTGTACCTTCCCTTGGGATCGGTGTCCACAAGGGCCTCCAGATGCCTGATCCTGAGCCATTCCATGCGCGGGTTGCGCTCCCTGATCTTGTCGAGCACGTCGCGTGTGGAGACATTGCCCTGGCTGTCCATCCTCAGTCCGTACTTGCCGTGCCTGAGGATACCGGCGAGGGTTCTTCCGATCCTCTCCACCTCGTAATCCGACATGATGAACTTTCCTTCCTCTCCGCAGAACGGACACCTCTCGCTGCGATAGTATCCGTGCTCCTCGCATTCTCTTATCATGGTTTCACCCCTGAGGCCTTCTCGGCCGCCTTGACCGCATTGGCCATGAGCATACAAATCGTCATCGGACCGACCCCGCCTGGCACGGGGGAGATCGCCGATGTCTTGTCCTTGACGGCCTCGAAGTCCACATCCCCCACTAGCCTGCTGCCCTTGGGATGGGTCGGGTCGTCTATCCTGTTGGTGCCGACGTCGATGACGACGGCGCCCTCCTTGACCATGTCAGCCGTGACGAAGCGGGGCTTTCCGATGGCCACTATCAATATGTCGGCCTGCCTGGTGATGGACGGCAGGTCCTTCGTCCTCGAGTGGACGATCGTGACTGTTGAGTCGGCTCCTGCACCCTTCTGGACCATCATGGCCGCCATGGGTTTGCCGACGATGTTGCTGCGTCCGATAACTACGACATGTTTGCCGGACGTCTCTATGCCGGACCTCACCAGCATCTGCTGGACCCCTGCCGGCGTGGCGGGGAGGAAATCCGGGTTGCCTATGAGCACGCGTCCCACGTTGCTCGGATGGAAGCAATCGACGTCCTTCCTGGGGTCGATCGCGTTGATGACCGCTTCCTCGTCCAGATGGGACGGGAGGGGCAGCTGCACCAGGAAACCGTGGATCGAGGGGTCCTCGTTGAGCTCCCTGACCTTATCCATGAGCTGCTCCTGGGTGATGTCGGCGGGCAGACGGATGGTCAGGGACTTCATCCCCAGCTCCTCGCACATCTCGCCCTTCTTCCTGACGTAGACCTGGGATGCGGGATCCTCTCCTACCAGCACTACAGCCAGTCCGGGCACGGTCCCTTTGGCCTTGAGGGCCTCTATCCTTGTCCTGAGTTCGGCGTAGATCTCGGCCGATACATCCTTTCCTAGAATGAGCTTGGTCATCGCACTCACAGCGACGCTCGATAAATTCGACCGTATATAATTGTACGCGTTCGTTTACCTCTTATTTTGCGAGGGGTGCGGAACGTAGCGGTACCCGAAGATGTCCAGATTCACACCGCAGCATATCACGGTGCACTCCCCGACGCGTTCGCAGCCGATATGGTCGTAGAAGTCCACGTTGCAGTCGGTGTCCGTGTAGAAGAACATCCCGTCCATGCCGTGCTCCTCGCTGATCCTCTCGGCCTCCATGAATGTACGGCGTCCGATGCCTGCGCCGCGGCAGTCCCTCGAGATGATCAGGAGACGCAGTTCGGACAGACGCTGGCACTTGTACTTTTCAGCGAATCCGCGATAGGCGCCGTACAGCCTCTCCATGTCGGCCATGTACTCCTCGCAACCCTTGTCGTCCCTGAAGGTCTCGAACAGCGCCTCCTCCTCGTCGGAGATGTCGATGGTATCGCCGGGCATGTCCCTGAGGACGATGATCCCGCTCACCTTTCCGTCCGCCAGCACTGTGCGGGCGACGTTGGAGCCGTTGATGCAGTGCATCAGATAGTGACGTGACATGGCGAGGCCGTTCTCCTTCGAGTAGAGGGTGAACTTCCATTCGTCCTCCGTGAACCTCTCCAGGATGTCGAAGTCGGATTCCACCGTGTCCCTGAACGTAACCTCCATCGTATCACTCCGCGATTACCGACGGTCTGAATCCCAGGTCCGCTATCCCCTGAAGGATCTCGATTGTATCGGACAGGTTGCGGGCTATCCACTCCCGGTCCATCACGCCCTTCGAACGCCTCTCCACCATGTGCCAAGAATGGTCCGCAAGGACCATGTCGTTGTCCCCCAAGGAATGTGCCAGATCGATATAATCGGACGGCACGCGCTTGCCTTCGTGCATCGGCCAAAGGTATGCCGCTATAGTCTTCCCTGCCCTGTCCTTCCCTTTGACGACGGGATGCTCCGTGACGTTCCCGACCTTGTACGGACGGGTCTCCGGACCGGAATAGACCGAGGAATCGTGCCTGATGCCCAGACGTTCCAGTTCCCCGTAGACCCTGTCGTCGATCCTCATGTACGGGGCGCGGAAACAGGTCGGCCTGCAGATGCTGTCGGAGACAGCGGAGAATCCCCTTTCCAGGATCGCTGCCGGATCGCTCACCGATGTGAGGTCCTCGTGGTCGTAGCCGTGGAGACCGATGCAGTGGCCCGAAGCGGACGAGCAGTCGATGACCTCCGAGGTGCGCCCCTCGACGAAGAATGTGGCCCTCATGCCGATGTCGTCGAGCATGTCCAGCAGTATCCCCAGACCGCGCTCGGAAGAGGAGAATCTGGGTGCCGTGCCCTCGCCGCGGTCGATGGAGCCGGCAGCGATGCTGCCCTCCACCTCCGTGTTGACGTCCCTGTCGAGGTCAACAGTGAACAGCAGTCTGCGCGTCATAGCGGCTTCATGTCGGCCACTCTCTTGAGGAGCATGCCTTCGATGTCGAACGGGCTGTTGCTTATGGCGACCTCCCTGGCACGCTGGAGCTTGGCCTCGCTCTCCGCGTAGATGGTCATCAGGACCTCACCCTTCTCGACCCTCTGGCCCTTCTTCTTGAAGATCAGCAGTCCGGCGCCCTTGTCGGCCGGCGCACCCGCTGCCTTAGCGATGTTGACGACCTCCTTGTTGCCGATGGCGTGGACGTAACCTGCATTGCTGGCAACGATGTCGTGGGAGTACTTCCCAGGCTCCAGGTCGGTGGACTTCAGGTCCTTCCTTCCGTTCTGCGCCTCGACGATCTCCAGGAACTTCCTGTGGGCGTCGCCGGAATCCAGCAGCTCCCTGGCCCTGTCCGCGCCGTTCGCTATGCCCGCCATCTCCAGGATGATCCCCGCGCACTCGCAGGCCTTCTCGATGACACTGGCCGGATGGTCGCTGCCCTCGAGGATGCTGATGCACTCCCTGGCCTCCAGGTTTGGTCCCACCGCGTTACCGATGGGCTGGTCCGCATATGTGATGGCGCACTCCACGTGCATGCCGATCTTCTCACCCAGGTCCATGAGGTCGCGGGCATACGCCTTGGCGGCCTCCAGGGTGGGCACCTTGGTGCCCTGTCCAGTGGGGATGTCCACCAGGAGATGGGTGGAACCCATGGCCACCTTCTTGCTCATGATGGATGCCAGCATCTGCGCCCTGGGGTTGATGCCCAGGGGGTGCTCGATCTTGATCACTATGTCGTCCACGGGGGCAAGGTTCATGGAACCTCCCCATGCGAAAACACCGCCGACGTTCTCGGATATGCTCCTGACCGTGACGGCGTCCAGCTCCACGTCGCAGAACGTCTCCACGAAGTCCGACGTGCCGCATGCGCTGCTTATGGCACGGGACGACGTCTTCGGGATCATGAGACCCGCCGCAGCCACGATGGAGACCACGATGGGCGTGATCTTGTTGCCGGGGACGCCTCCCAGGCTGTGGAAGTCGAAGACCGGCGACCTGGAGAACTTGATTATGTCACCGGTGTTGGCCATGGCCATGGTGAAATCGGCGATCTCCCTGATGTTCATACCGTTGATGTACAGAGCAGTCAGCCATGCGGAGATCTCTATCTTGGACAGCCTGTTGTCCAGGATGTCCCTGACGATGGCCTCGATCTGCTCCTTGGTCAGCTCCTTGCCGTCCATCTTCTTGCGGATGAACCTGGTGGAATCCGGGTTATGGGTATAGGCGATGTCGACAGTGTCCCCGTCTTTCGCCCCGACCTGTTTCAGCAGCTGGACAGGGATGTATGCCGTGCCCGGCTCGATGGTCTGGTTCATATGGGCGACCAATGCGATCGTCGTTCTCTTGCCGATAATCGTCACACGGTCGTTGTCCTTGACCCCCAGGACGACACAGTCCTCGTCGTGGAGGAGGACCTGTGGCTCCGAGGCCATCAGATTGAGTGCTTTCACCTTGAACTTCATCTCGATCCCCACTTCTCAAGTGCAATGGCGAGCTCCTTGTGGTCCTTCGCGTACTCCTCCTTGGGGATCCCCGCGAATGCCGCATCCACCGCCTGGCTCATTCCCATGGCTCCGGCCCTGACACCGCCGGGATGCCCGGCGACGCCTCCGCCCGCCTGTATCTGTACGTTGAATCCCGCCCTCTTGATGATGTCCTCGACGATCCCGGGATAGACGCCTCCGGAGCACACCGGCATGACGCCCTTGTACGGGACGTCGTTCCCCAGGCATGCCGTCAGGTTGCTGTCCTCCTTCGCGCTGCCGGCCATCTTGCCGACGCCGAGGGTACCGATGTGCAGCGCATCCCCGCCGCACATCCTCGTGAGCTTCGTCAGGGGCAGCATGGCCACCCCGTGGAGCGGATCCTTGGTGAACGCCCCGTGCATGGTCCTGTGGACGTGGATCGGGACCTTGATGGACGGGTCCTCGGCCAGCGCCTGCACCGCTCCGAACCCGCATGTGATGACGTCGACCATTAGCTCCCTGGCACCCCATCCCTGGACCTTCTCGGCCAGTTCGACGATCCTGTCGCCGCGGGTGCTGACGTTGATGGCGTGCATCATCTTGTGGCCCTCGCTCTCCAGCCTGTCCAGGGCCTCCGCGACCGCTACGGTCCTGTCCTCGATGGGACAGAAGGGCTGGTCCACCAGCGTCTCGTCGTCCTTGGAGTTGGTGAGGCCTCCGGCCCCCGCCTCGTAGACGTATTCGGCGGTCCTCTTGGGATCGAGACCGATCTTCGGTTTGACTATGGTACCGACCAGGGGCTTCTCCGGACGGTCCAGCATCTTCCTGATGCCCTCCGCTCCGAACTTGGGTCCCTTGAACTGCCTGAGGATGTCCTTGGGGAACGTCACGTCCTCCAGCCTCACTGCCTTCAGCGCGCCGAGCCCGAACAGGTTGCCGGCGATGACGCTGAGGATCTGGGGGACCGCTCCCACCTCTATGCTGAAATCGTCCGTGGGGAACTCCACGGTTATGTATTCGCCGGAGATGTCCGTCACGCGGGCGCCCAGCGAGTTGAATATGTCATTGTCCAGAGTGGATATGCCGGTCCATGTGCCGGTGGACTGCTCCGCGGCGATGGCCTCGGCCGCCTTCTCCATCGGAAGGTCCGTCGTGACGCGGTACTTGCAAATCACGTACTTGTCCGGATCCTCCGGCTCTCCAAGATGCAGATATGAACTCATCCAATCACTCCTTCATCAGTTCAGAACCGAACTTCCTCTCCATTATGTCGTATACCGAGCCCGGCGATATCAGGCCCAGCTCGGTGACTATGCCGTCGATGTACTGCGCCGGGGTCACGTCGAACACCGGGTTGAACACCTTGACGGAATCCGGGATCTCCCCCGGCTTGACGATCTCGCTGTTCTCGCGCAGCTCGATCTTGACCAGGTCGCCCGCCAGTGTCAGCGGCGAAAACTTGTAGGTCTCGCTGCAGACGTAGAACTGCACCCTGGCCTCATGGGCCGCAAGTGCCAGCTGGGACGTTCCGATCTTGTTGATAAGCGCTCCGTGGGACGTAATGGTGTCCGCTCCCACGAAGACCTTGTCGACCTTCTTCATGACCAGACGGACCGCGCTGTCGATGATCAGCGTGGTGTCGATGCCCTCCGCTGCCAGGTCCTTGACGGTCAGGATCCCCTGCCTCCACGGGCGGGATTCCGTGGCGAACACGTGGATGTCCTTGCCCTGCCTGTGGGCCTCGGCGATGACCTCGATCGCGACGTTGCTGTTGCAGTGGGTCATGATCGTGTCGCCGTCCTCGATCCTCTTGGCGCCGATGCTGGCTATCGCCCTCACGGCCTCGTTGGAATCCCTGATGAACTGGTCCGCGTTCCTTACGATGAGCCCTCTGGCATCATCGACGTCGTCGAGATATCTGACTCCCTTGACGGTCGCCTGCACCCCGTTCCAGAGCGATACCGCTGTAGGTCTGGAATCGAGGAGCGCCTTCATGGCGTTGTCCAGGTCGAACAGGAACTTCGACATCTCCTTGCCCTGATAGTCCTCGGCGAACTTGGCGAGCGCTCCAGCACCCGCCCTCGCGATCTTACCGGCCCCGCGGATCTTCATCTCACGGATCTCCTTGGCTATCTCTACGACGTTCTGGTCCATGCAAGGGGTATCGTTCCGGCGCGTTAATAATTATACGCAGGACCGGGTCAAAGGAGAACCCTGTGAACCAGATCGCGGGCCTCATCCAGACCGTACGACAGATACGTGGCCGCGACCAGCGCCTCGAAGCAGTCCGCACGCATCTTCTCCTCGATCTGCTTCTGACCCTTCCCGACCCTCATCAGCGAATCGATCTGGATGCCCTTGTCGAGGATGCGCTGCGATATGTTCCCGTTGCAGACCTTGTCCTGCTTGTAGTCGGTCATGGGACCCTCGATGATCGCCGTCTCCCTGAAGACGTGCTCGCATACGAGGAACTCCAGGACGGCGTCCCCGAGGAACTCCAGGCGTTCGTAGGATTCCGCCCTCTCCGGCGGGTCCCTCTGCAGCGCCTCGTTGGAGTAACTGTCGTGCGTGAGGGCTGCGCAGAAAAGGGAAAGTGCATCATCTGGCACATTCCTGAAACAGAACGGTTCCCTCGCCAGGAACTCCCTCACGGACATCTCGAAATCGGACTCCATCGGTACTCCCGATGACTCACGGATATAAAACTGTGAAACGGTCGCGCGCGCAGGAAGTAGGTTTAATTAAAAGAGAGTCATTGAGAGGGATATGCCCGCCAAGAAGCGCGTGAGGATGAGAGGTGTGAAGCACACCTCCAAGAAACTCGAGGAAGATCTCCTGGACCGTTCCAGGGCGCTCGCCGACAATCCCGGTGTCCTCAGGCCTCAGTGCGCAGGGAACTGCAGGAAGTGCTATTTCGACAAGACCTTCAAGACGATAGACTCGTTCCAGAAGATCAAGAACAACCCCGATGCCCTCGTGAAGGAGGCGGGGAAGATGTTCAACGACGACATCAGCAAGGCCTACGCGGGTACCATCTCCCTCGCCGCTGCCGGTTCTGTGCCGCTCCTGGCGAGCGCCAAGCTCGGTGACGAGGTCGTCTCCTACGCGGTCAGAGGGACCGTCGGGGCGGACAAGCTCATCGGATGCCAGTACTACACCGATCCCAAGATCAGGCTGCTCCTGTACAACCACTTCATCAGGAAGAACGACCTGATGCTGTACTCCTTCGAGGACACGCTGGTCTGCAGCGACCACTTCAACATGCCCGAGGACTACCTTTACGATACATTCTGGGAGACCCCCTACGAGTTCCCTGACGACGGCCTCGACTGTGGCCATTCCGCATCCGCCGTCCTCGAGATCGAGGTCAAATCCCTCGGTGAGACCATCCGCATCTGCGAGAACTGCGCCAAAAACGTCTCGACCGTCCAATATATCCTCTCGAGGATCGCCGGTAACGACCCGCTGAAGGACATCTCCGTCCGCGTGAGGCACAAGTTCCACGCGGAGGGCGAGAAGGACTACGTGGAGATCACCGACGACAGGCTGAAGGAGTACATGTTCGGCAAGGTGACCGACTCGTCGCTCATCAGCGAGGTCAAGAGGACTAGGCTCGGGGACCTCAGGAGCAACGCCACGGCCACCTACATCATCGACACCGACAACTACGGTTCCAACCTCGATTCGTTCATCGCGAAGGTCGACGGGGATGAGAAGATCGTCGCCACGCTCAAAAGGTTCCTCGAGGAGAACCCCAGGACGATCATCACGAAGACAAACAGGCTCAGCGAGATCCTCGGAGTGATCTGGGAGAACGACTGGGCAGACATCGTCGCGATGTACACCGATGCGTGCACCCCCGGCAAGATGGGTGACCAGTCCAAGAACCAGCCCCTCCAGGTCCTGGAGGCCGCTCACAACATCTACATCTCGGCATCCGTGGTCGACTCGCTGCCCGTGTTCAGCAAGCCCGGTCCGATAACCGTCATCGCCGACAGCCTGGCCAAGGCCGCCAAGGTGGGCGGGGAGGCGATGGTGGTCAAGACCATCCAGACCGTAGGCCTCAAGAACAACAGGGCACGCAGCCTCGCAGCATCGTTCGTCATGGCCACAGGGGCCTCCGACATCCCGATCAAGCTCAGCAGGGAGGAGAAGGAGTTCGCCGATTACCTCCTGCCGTTCGCGAAGGCTGTCATCCAGGCGAACGGCGACAAGTACCGCGACACTATGAACACGCTGCTCACTGCATCGGGTTCAGGCGAGAAGGTCTGATGCGGACATCCGCCACGTAATGGGATACCGACGGAGCATAGGATTTGACCTCGTGTATCCTCAGGATCTCATAACCATCGGGACCGCTGGCACTGTCGAATATGGACCTTATCCTGTCCTCGTATTCGTTGACGTAGAAAGTATCGTGATAGTGTATGATCCCGCCGGGCTTTATCATCGTCAGGGCCTTCGGCAGGAAGTCCGATGTGGTCTGAACATATCCCATCAGAATGCGGTCGGCGAAATGCTTCCCGAGCAGGTTGCGGTTGTCCGAGAGGATCGGTATGACCTTGTCCTGGAGCTCGTTGTCGCGGATGTTCCTGCACAGGAACTCGTAGGATTCGGGATTCTTCTCGCACGCGAAGACCTTCCTGGCCCCGGAATACTTGGCCAGAGGGAGCGTGAAGTAGCCTATTCCGGCGAACATGTCCACGACCGTCTCCCCGGAGCAATCGAGGTTCCTCATCCTCATCCTCTCGTCGGTGTTCCCGGATGCGAACATGACCTTCGTGACGTCGAACCCGTAGTAGATCCCATTCTCCAGACGGACGGATTCCGTCTCCGTGCCGTAGATGATCTCCATGCTGGGCTGCCTGAACTCCCCAGAGACCCCCTTGACATCCGCGCAGACGGTCTTGGCCCCGAGCACCTCGGCGTACGTCCTGCCTATGAGGTCCTTGTACGGTCCGCAGCGCGGATCCATCCTCACGATCACGATATCACCGACGTACTCCCACTTGTCTGGCACAATGTCCGCCAAGCCTTCCACGGAGCACAGGATGTCGCGTATCTTCTCCTGGGGGCTCCTGCGGTCCAGGGTGTGGGCCTCGCCCTCCTGGGTCTCCAGCCCCATGGCCTTCACGTCGTCCACGTGCTCAGGGAGGATGGGGACGTAACGGTAGTCGGGATCCTTGCCTATCTTCGCATGGAGGTCCACATAATCCTTGGCCATCAGTTCGCGGATCATAGGCCCCGCCTCCTCCGACGGCAGCCTAGCGAAGACGACCCTCTTCATCTGAGGGACCTCAGGAATATGGGTATCGCTGAGATCGCAATCTTCGGACTCGACACCAGCTTCCTCACCGACTCCGCGGGATGGTCGATGTCCAGATCGTTGAGGTCGGACACCAGTTGGTTCTTGATGACGAAATCGTAGACCTTGTTGAAATCGGAGTCCGAGAGCCTCTTGAACCTCTTCCTGAGATAGTACGAGCGTTCGAGCTCCTTGCCGAAGTCCTCCTTGCAGGCCAGGACGTACTTCACCAGGTCCGTGTCGGTGAACGAGTCCAGCTGGAGCGCGTTGGTGAGCGTCTCGACCAGATGCCTGTTGGCCTTGAACGTGGGATACAGGCCCCCTCCGGACAGCGGTTTGACGAACCCCGCCGCATCCCCGGCCAGGAGGCATCTGTCACCATATAGGATGGGACGTCCTCCCAGAGGGATCTTCCCGTTGTAGACCTTCATGACCCTGTCCTGCAGACCCAGACGGATCAGCAGGTCCGTGAGGTACTCGGATGGCGGACCGACTGACCATGATGTGCACAGACCTATGCGGGTGAAACCGCCGCAGGGGATCTCCCATGCGAAGAAACCGGGCGCGATCTTGTTGCCCAGGTACACCTTGAATATCTCCTGGTCGTCCGACCTGTACCTGACATCCGCCTGGATCCCTCTGACGAACTCCTTGGGCCAGTTGTCCCCAAGGGACAGTGCGACCTTGGACGATGCGCCGTCGGCCCCGACGATGGCCTTGGAACGGTACGTCCCCCTGTCGGTCTCGACGGTGACCCCGTCCTTCAGTGAATGACTGAGATACTTCTCGCTGAACTTGTACTCCGCTCCGGCGTCCATGGCGGCCTCGGCCATCCTGCGGTCCATGTCCGCACGGTCCACGATGACTGCCTTGGGCTTGTCGGAACGTATCGTTATCGACTGGCCGCCCGGGAATATGAACTCCGCGCCGTAGAGGGTGTTGAGCCTATCCGGCCTTATCCCGGACATCTCCGCGGTCTGCTCGCTGATCAATCCTGTGCAGTGCTGGGGTGTCCCGGCCTCGGGATGCTCCTCCAACACCGCGATGTCATAACCGCTCTTGGCCAACGACTTGGCCGCCAGACTGCCGGCGGGACCTCCGCCGACGACGATCACGTCGTGCATCGGACCTCAGTTCTTCTTCGACTTCTCGTAATCGGCGATGAACTTCTGGATGCCCTCGTCGGTCTTGGGGTGCGCGACCATCTTCTTGAGGGTGTCGTAGGGGATCGTGGCGATGTCGCATCCGTTGAGCGCCGCCTCGAGCACGTGTGTGGGTCCGCGGATGGATGCTGCGATGACCTCCGTGGGGTAACCGTAGTTCTCCAGGATGGTCATGATCTGGGCGACGAGGTCGCCTCCGAACTGGCCGATATCGTCCAGACGTCCGATGAAGGGCGAGACGAACGCCGCTCCGGCCTTGGCCGCGAGCAGTGCCTGCAGAGGCGAGAAGATGAGTGTGACGTTGACCTTGATTCCCTCCGAGGAGAGGATCTTGGTCGCCTTCAGCGTCTCGACGCACATGGGCAGCTTGACGTTGATGTTGGGGTGGATCTTCGCGAGCTCGCGGCCCTCCTTGACCATCTCGTCGCATGTGGTGGACATGGCCTCGGCGGAGATGGGTCCGTCGACGATGGCGGCGATCTCCTTGACGCGCGTCCTGACGTCCACTCCCTCCTTCGCGATGAGGCTGGGGTTGGTGGTGACCCCGTCGAGGATCCCCCAGCTGTTGATCTCCTTGATCATGTCCAGATTCGCAGTGTCTATGAATATCTTCATGTTCAGCCCTTCCTTGAAATCGATTTCTTTGCCGCCGCGACGATGTCCGCCGTGGTCAGGCCGTATTTGACCATGAGGTCGTCAGGTTTTCCGGATTCCCCGAAGGTATCCTTGGTACCCACCCTCTCCAGGGGCACGCATGCTCCGTCGCAGAGGACCTCCGCCACGGCCGAACCCAGACCTCCTATGATGCTGTGCTCCTCCGCGGTCACGCAGCAGCCAGTCTTCGCGACCGACTGCTCGATGGCCTCCCTGTCGATGGGTTTGATCGTTGACATGTTGATGACCTCGGCACTGACGCCCTCGGCCTCCAGCTCCGCCGCTGCCCCCAGGCAGGACGATACCATCTGTCCGCATCCGATGATGGTCACATCGGCCCCCTCCCTCAGGACGGTGGCCTTGCCGATCCTGAACTCCACATCTGGCTCGAGGATCGTGGGGAAGTCCGCACGGCCCATCCTCATGTAGGCGGGTCCGTCGTAGGATGCCAGTACCTTCGTCGCCGCGAACGCCTCGTAGGCGTCGGCGGGTGCCACGACCACCATGTTGGGGAGCGAGCGCATGATAGCGATGTCCTCCAGCGCCTGGTGGGACGCGCCGTCCTCCCCCACGCTGATTCCGCAGTGGGTGGCGACGATCTTGACGTTGAGTTTGGGATAGGCGACTCCGAGCCTGATCTGCTCCCAGCACCTCCCCGTGGCGAAGACTCCGAAGGTCGATGCGAATACGACCTTCCCTGCCGCGGCCAGTCCGGACGCGATGCCGATCATGTTCTGCTCCGCGATACCGACCTCCACGAACCTCTCGGGGCAGACCTTCTGGAACTCCGATGTCTTGGTGGAACCCGCGAGGTCGGCGTCCATGACGACGACGTTGGGATTCTCCTTGGCGAGCTCCGCCAGTGCCTTTCCGTAATAGTTGCGCTGCGCCAGCTTCTCTCCGGTCACTGTATCACCGCCTTGAGCTCCTCGATGGCCTTGGCCTGCTCTCCGTCGTTGCAGGCCCTTCCGTGGAATCCGGCGTTGTTCTCCATGAAGGAGACGCCCTTGCCCTTGACTGTCTTCATGATGATGACCGTGGGCCTGGTCCTTGCAGCCGCGGCCTTGTCCAGAGCCTCCAGGATCTGGCGCATGTTGTGGCCGTCGATGATGATGACGTTCCATCCGAACGACTTCCACTTCTCCGGGAGGGGCTCCAATCCCACCGCGGATTCGGTGTCGCCGGTGATCTGCAGCCTGTTGCGGTCCACGATCGCGATCAGGTTGGTCAGCTCGTACTGGCGCGCGAACATCGCCGCCTCCCAGTTCTGACCCTCCTGCATCTCTCCGTCGCCCAGCATGCAGATCGTCTTGTAATCCTTGCCGTCCATCTTGCCGGCCAGTGCGATTCCGCAGGCCATACTGAGTCCCTGTCCCAGCGATCCGGTGGACATCTCAACTCCCGGTACCTTCCCGCGCACGGGGTGGCCCTGGAGCTTGGAACCGATCTGCCTCAGGGTGAGGAGATCCTCCACAGGGAAGTAACCGCTCTCCGCCAGTGCGGCGTAGAGCACGGGGGCCACGTGGCCCTTGGAGAGCACGAACCTATCCCTGTCCTCCCAGGAAGGGTCCTTGGGGTCGTGCTTCATGAAACTGAAGTAGAGCGCGGCCATCATGTCCGCGGCGGACAGCGATCCTCCGGGGTGTCCGGAGCGTGCCGCATACGTCATCTCCACTACGTGGAGCCTCAGCTTGTTCGCTATGTTCTCCAGTTCGGCGATGTCCGATGCCATCGTCCTCACTCGCTCTCGATCCTGGGTGCGAGGAGGTAGTCGACCTGCACCGCTCCGCCGGCCAGGCCGAAGACCAGTTTGACCGGGTAGTCGTTGTCGAGCTCGATGTTGACCTGTGTCCCGGCGGGGATGGCCTTGATGATGTTGGCCAGGTAGTCCGGGGGGAACATGCTGCAGACCTCTGAGGTCGTTGAGATGGTCGCAGATTTGTTGTCGAGCTTCAGGCTGACAGAGTCTGTGTCGCCCTCGCAGGACAGCTCGAAGAATTCCGGACTCGCCTTGAGCGTGATGTGGTCGGATATGGACTCGACCGCGCGGATTCCCTTCTGGAGCTCCTCCACGGGGACCGTGATGTTGGCGAGGAGCTTGAGCTGCGGGACCTTGGGGTCGCTCATTCCGGTGGTGTCGATGAGGCTCATGCGCCTGGTGATGTTACCGACCTTGAACACGAGCTTTCCGGTTGCATCGTCCTGCTCCATGCGGATGATCTCGCCGGATCCGGCGAGCTTGATGACTCCCTTGACCTTCTCGAGGTCGAGACCGATCTCCGTGTCCTCGGCTGAATAGGACTCGAAGGCCTCCTTGGCGATGTCCATCTCGATCATGGCGACGTGTGCTGCGTCAACGGCCTTGAGCGTCATCCCTTCCGGCTTAATTGTGAATTTGACCTCGTCGATGAGGGTGGAGATGATGGTCACGAGGCCCTTGAGGGTATCGGACTTGAGTTCTGCGCAGAACATGTTACCGCCTCAGTACTCTCTCCATGAGTGGTTGCACTTGCAGCAGCGGTAGATCCTGGTCTCAGGTTCATCCGCCGCACGGGTCTGCCTGATTACGAAGAACGCCTCGGTGTGTCCGCACTCCGGACAGGGGATACGGGTCTTGGGAAGGGTCGCCACGTTCTCCGTGATGACGGTCGTCTCCCTCTCCTTGGAATCCGTCTTTATGACCTCAGCCTTGCCGCCAATCTCCTTGACAGCGCCACACGAATTACAAACATACTTCCCGTCCTTGGGGAACATCATCGAGCCACATGAGCAAAACACGCAATCAGCCTCTTACTGACTGCATTGTCTCGATTTATTTTAAGGTATACGACGCGCGGGCGATAAGGGGTCGGCGGGGCACGTGGCCCCGCCTTAAAAATTCACTTCTTAACGGATTTCTTCTTCTTTTTGGCGGCCTTGATGGCACGGATGTTGGCCTTGACCGCGTCGGCGATCTGCGCACCCTCGTCGAGTCCGTCGGTGACCTTGTTGATGTCGAACCTCAGGACGACCCATCCGTCCTTCTTGAGGGCCTCCTCGGCCTTGGTGTCCGCGGAGCCGGGCTCCTCGACGTAAACGGCGACCTTACCCTTCACGAATGCGACGGGCACGTGGTAGTCTCCGTAGTCCCTCCTGCACCTGAGACCCTTGTTCCAGGCGGCCCTCCTTACGAGCGCCTCCGGTGAGTAGTCCGTGAAGGTGTCCTCGAGGATCTCATCGTCGTCGAAGTCGTCGCCCTCATCATCGTCGTCATCGGCTACTGCCGCTGCGACTGCCACACCGGCTGCGGCGCCTGCCGCTGCCGCTCCTGCGGCTGCTGAATCAGAGGATGCTGCTGCGGCCGCACCATCTGCGGGAGCGGCCTTGGCCTCCTCGGCTGCCTTGCCGGCATCCTTGGATGAGACGAGCTTCGACATGAAGTCGTTCTCCTTCTTCTCCTCGACGGGGGCCTCTTCCTTGGCCGCGACTGCGATGGAGGCTTCCTTCTTGGCCTCCTCCTTCGCTGCCTTGGCCTCTTCCTTCTCCCTCTCTTTGGCGATCCTGGCCAGCTTCTCTTCCCTCTCCTGCTCCTTCTTGGCCTCTTCGTCGGCCTTCTCCTGCTGCTTCATTGCCCTCTTCGCGGACTTCCTGTTGGGGTCGATCTCGTGTTTGGGCTCGGGCTCACCTCCGGTGAAGGATGCGGCAGCCAGGATCCAGAATCCAAGGACAAGGGTGATTGCTGCGATGGCGATGGAAACGTACATTCCCATTGAGAGCAGCATGACCATGACGATCTCGACGAATGCGAAGAGCACGTTGATCGCCATGACTCCCTTGAGTCCCTTGCTTCCGCATGCCGCTGCTCCTATGAGCATGGCCGCGAATGCCAGGGATCCGAACAGCTGGAAGAACATGGTGGATGTGAACTTCGTACCGTCGATGAGCACATAGCTCGCTACGGCGAAGACTCCCATGATCAGGATCATTACATAGCTAACTTTCTCGATTGTCCTCGCTCCCCTAACGATGAGGAGAATTGCGGCGATGACTGCCACGATTCCAGCGATCGCCAGAACGATCGCGTTCGTCGATGACAGGGTTCCGGACTCTCCCGAATCCTTCATCAGGACCATCATGAAAGCGACGGCAATGAACAGGATCGCTGCTGCGTATCCTGCGATTACTCCTATCTTACTGTCAGATTTTCCCATAAGGGGAATATCTCCATCTGAGGATTTAACGGTTGAGGTGTGTGGCTCATATGAAATCGACACAAAAAGTCAAATGAGCCAGACATTCAAAATCGATGTGCCAGACATCAGAATAACGGTCAGAACGTCGGATGCATTCGAATAAGATTTTAAATACTAGACCAAGATAGGGTTTCTTATCCTTATAATATGGGGCCGGAGCGCTCTGTATCATCATCACAGTCAAGGAGGTTGTGGACCTCCTTTCACAAAGTCCTCCAGAAGGAGGCAAAATACGAAAAAGGAGCCTTGTAAATGGAAATGAAATGCAAATTCCTGGGCGGTGCCGACATGGTCGGACGCATGGGGATGACCCTGGAAGGGGACGGCATGACCGCGCTCATCGAGTACGGTCTGAGCCCTACCAAACCGCCAGAGTACCCTCTCCCTGCGCCACGTGTAGACTATGCTTTCCTGACGCACTCGCACCTGGATCACTGCGGAATGATCCCGCAGATATGCGGGAAGAACGAATGCGACCTGTTCACCACACCGCTCTCCGCCGAGATAGCGGAGCTCATGATGTACGACACGCTGAAGATCGCGAAGGCGGAGGACTACCCACAGCCCTACACGTCCGGGGACATCGAGAGGACCATGAAGGCAGTAGTGCCCATGACCTACGAGGACCAGATCAGCATCAACCACTTCGACGTGACGATGCTCGACGCCGGCCACATCCCCGGAGCAGCGATGTTCCAGTTCGAGAAGGACGTCTCCACAATCTACTCCGGAGACATCCACACGGAGGCCCAGAGGCTCGTCGGAGGCGCCAAGCCCGCCGACTGTACCAACCTCTTCATCGAGGGCACCTACGGAGGGCGCTACCACCCTGACAGGAAGGAGACGGAGGAGGCGTTCATCGCCAAGATCGAGGAGGTCCTCGACCGCGGCGGAAAGGTCCTCATCCCCTGCTTCGCCGTGGGAAGGACGCAGGAGATCATGCTCCTGCTCAGGAACCTCGGATACGAGATGTGGGTCGACGGTATGGGAAGGTCCGTGACACGCCTGTTCCTCGATTACCCGGAGTACATCAGGGATGTCAAGCACCTCAAGGCGGCCAAGAGGAAGTTCAACGAGGTCAGGAACGCCAACTCCAGGGCGTCCGCCATCAAGGGCGAGATCATCGTCACCACCGGCGGAATGCTCGACGGAGGCCCCGTCCTCGGATACCTCAACGCCATCAAGGACGATGAGAAGAGCGCCATCCTCCTGGTAGGATACCAGGCGGAGGACACCAACGGAAGGATGCTGCTGGAAGAGGGCTGCGTGAAGATCGACGGCGAGATCGTCAAGATCTCATGCGAGCTCAAGAAGTACGACTTCTCCGCGCACGCCGACCACGGTCAGATCGTCGACTTCATCAGGAAGTGCGACCCTGACAACGTCATCATCATGCACTCCGAGTCCCGCGAGGCGTTCCTCCCAGACCTCGAAGGAGACTACAACGTGATACTCCCGACCACCGGCCAGGAGTTCACGCTCGACATGTGATGTCAGAAACCCCGGGGCCAGTCCCCGGTCTTCCTCTTTTATACTTTTTACGCGATTCAGCGAACCATGTCCCTGAACCTTGAAGACTACACCTGCGAATTCTGCGGCGGGCCCTGCAAGAACGTCGTCTACGCTGCATTCGTCTGCGACAACCCCGAATGCATCGAGAAGGCGAGGGTAGCACGCGGAGGACCCGGAGGCCACATGAAGAGGAAGGCCGAAGGGAAACCCATAATCCCCGAGGATCTGGAAGCAGTGATCGAGGAGAACAAGAAAGTCTAAATCAACGGGTTTTTCGACGAGGGGTCTCCCCCTCGTCATTTATTTTCAGTGCCTGAAGACACGGCATCCGGTGAAGACCATGGCGATGTTGTGCTCGTTGGCAGCATCGATGACCTCCTGGTCCCTGATGCTTCCTCCGGGCTGGATGATCGCCGTGACGCCGGCCTTGGCGGCCTCGTCGACACCGTCCCTGAACGGGAAGAACGCATCCGATGCCATGACGCAGCCCTCGGTGGGCTCGTTGGCCTTCATGGTGGCGATCTTCGCGGAATCCACACGGCTCATCTGACCTGCACCGATTCCGACCGCGCGCTCGCCCTTGACGTAGACGACGGCGTTGGACGTGACGTGCTTGGCCAGCTTCCATGCGAAAAGC
The DNA here is from genome assembly GCA_001563305.1 of methanogenic archaeon mixed culture ISO4-G1. Classification (NCBI taxonomy): domain Archaea; kingdom Methanobacteriati; phylum Methanobacteriota; class Methanomicrobia; order Methanomicrobiales; species methanogenic archaeon mixed culture ISO4-G1. Next base: position 126,154 of record CP013703.1, on the reverse strand, counting down.
AGTGAGTGGATCTCCTCCTCGGTGGGTGCGCGCTTGGTGATGACCTTGAGGTTCTTGGGGTCGACGACGACGTCCTCGTCGGTCTGCACGAGCATTCCGCCCTGGACCTTCTTCATCTTGTACTCCCTGACCCTCTCGGACGGTCCGATGGGGCTGTTGGTCCTGAGCAGACGGATGTTCTTCTTGACCTCCATGATCTCGAGGGTGCCCTCCTCGTAGTCCGGGCAGATGACGGCCTCGACGAAGTACTTGGAAATCATCTCCGCGCACTTCTTGTCGCAGGGCCTGTTGAGGCAGATGACGCAGCCGAATGCGGACAGGGGATCCACGTTGTAGGCGGTCTCGAATGCCTCGAAGATCGTGTCGGCGGATGCCAGACCGCAGGGGTTGGTGTGCTTCATTACCACCGCGGTGGGCTTCTCGAAGTCCATGCATATGTCCAGTGCCTTGTCCAGGTCCAGGATGTTGTTGTAGGACAGCTCCTTTCCGTGCAGGCACTCCGCCTTCGCGACGGTGGGGCCGGGTGTGAACGGGTCCTTGTAGAATGCGGCAGACTGGTTGGGGTTCTCCCCATACCTGAGGTCCTGCACCTTCTCCAGCGGGATCGGGAACGAGTCGGGGAACTTGCCGATGAACCTCTCCTTCATCTGGGAGGCGATCATCGCATCGTAGTTGGCGGTGGCGACGAATGCCTCGGCCATGAGCTTCTCGTGAAGTGCCAGATCGAGCTCTCCCTTGGTCTTGAGCTGCTCGAGGATCTCGGGATACTGCTTGGGGTCTGTGACGACCGCGACGGACTGATAGTTCTTCGCTGCGGCACGGATCATGCTGGGTCCGCCGATGTCGATGTTCTCGACGATGTCCTCGAACTCCACGCCGGGTTTCAGGACCGTCTGCTTGAACGGATAGAGGTTGATGACCACCATGTCGATGGGGCAGATGCCCTTTTCCTTGATGGCGCTCATGTGCTCCGGGATGTCCCTGCGGGCCAGGATGCCTGCATGGATCTTGGGATGGAGCGTCTTGACGCGTCCGTCCAGCATCTCGGGGAATCCCGTGACGTCGGAGACCTCGGTGACCTTGATTCCGTTCTCTTTCAACAACTTATACGTTCCGCCGGTGGAGATGATGTCCACTCCTGTGGCGGCGAGCTCCTTGGCGAAATCGACGATTCCGCTCTTGTCGGAGACACTGATGACTGCCCTCTTGATCTTAGCCAGATGCACACCCCCTCTGTTGAGGAAATGCATAACTCTGTATGCATCAGATGAATAGATTCGAGACATATAACGGTTACACAGACCGCAAGACGTGAGCGCTCCAGAGAACACAAGTCCGAGAAAAATTAGGGGATCCGGACTCCGGATTTCTCCGGGGTCCGGATAGATATTAGGGGTACCCGACCTTTGGATCCCTCCTCGGATCAGGTAAATCGTTTGTTAGGGTTAGACACACCTACTATCGACATCTTAACCCAGTAGGCACATCCTTGAAAGGTCATTAGTTTTCCATTGTATTTAACTGTTAAGGTTTAGATTCCAGCGAATGTACAAACCGATTGTAATGCTTTGCCACATCCCATCCAATTTCCATCCGCACCCTGGTGTCAGGGTCTTCTAGCATTCTGTGGATTCACTAACAACATAATAAGGCTATCCCAGGTTGGTTAAATTAATTGAAGGAAAAAACCGCCCTGCAGCCCTATCATTCGGCGAAAAGATATCGCGAAGGATATGGACGTCTCCCGGGATCGGGATGACTGATGGCACATATCGATAGCTGATATCCGAATCAAAAGAAAGGATAGGTGCCCGAAGGCACCTTTGAAAGGTTTCAGTAGGAGATCCCCTGCCAGAGCATGGCGTTGGCGACCTTCTCGAATCCGGCGATGTTCGCTCCTGCGACGAGGTTGCCCTCCATGCCGTACTTCGCGGCGGCGTCAGCTGCCTGCTTGTAGATGTTGACCATGATATCGTGGAGCTTGGCATCGACCTCGTCGAATGTCCATGCGAGCCTCTGGCTGTTCTGGCTCATCTCGAGTGCGGATGTCGCGACTCCTCCGGCGTTAGCCGCCTTGGCGGGTCCGAAGAGGACCCCTGCCTTCTGGAAGGCAGCAACCGCACCGGGTGTGCTGGGCATGTTGGCTCCCTCGGCGACTGCGAAGACACCGTTCTTGATCAGGATCTTTGCGGACTTCTCGTCCAGCTCGTTCTGAGTGGCACAGGGGAGTGCGATGTCACAGGGGATCGTCCAGATACCGGAGCATCCCTCGGTGTACTTGGCGGTCTTGGAGTAGTTGACGTAGGTCTTGATCCTGTCCCTCTTGACCTCCTTGATCTCCTTCATGATCTTGTAGTCGATTCCCTTGGGGTCGTAGATGTAACCGTTGGAATCCGAGACAGCGATGACCGTCGCACCGAGCTGTGTGGCCTTCTGGCAGGCGTATGTCGCGACGTTTCCGGATCCGGAGATGACGACCTTCTTGCCCTTGAAGGACTTCTTCTTTGCCTTGAGCATCTCCTCGGTGAAGTAGCAGAGTCCGTATCCGGTCGCCTCTGTCCTTGCCAGGGATCCTCCGCAGGGGATGGCCTTTCCGGTCAGGACGCCGGTGAACTCGTTCTGGAGCCTCTTGTACTGTCCGAACATGTATCCGATCTCTCTGCTTCCGACTCCGATGTCTCCGGCAGGGACATCCGTGTCGGCACCGATGTGCTTGGCGAGCTCTGTCATGAAGGCCTGGCAGAAGCGCATGACCTCTCCGTCGGACTTGCCCTTGGGGTCGAAGTCCGATCCTCCCTTTCCTCCTCCGATGGGGAGCGTGGTGAGACTGTTCTTGAAGATCTGCTCGAATCCGAGGAACTTCAGGATGGAGAGGTTGACGGACGGGTGGAGCCTGAGTCCTCCCTTGTAGGGTCCGATGGCTGAGTTGAACTGGACACGGTATCCGCGGTTGACCTGGACCTTGCCCTTGTCGTCCACCCACGAGACACGGAACATGATGATCCTCTCGGGCTCGACGATCCTCTCGATGATTCCAGCTTCCTGGAGCTCGGGCCTTGCCTTGACGACGGGCTCGAGGGACTCCAGCACTTCCTTCACAGCCTGAAGGAATTCGGGCTGATCCTTGTTGCGTTCCTCGAGACCGGCATAGACTTCCTTCAGATACTTGTTCTTGATTGCCATAGTTCTTCACCTAGTGACAGAATTAGATACTTCCATCTCTGGTTTTAGCTGATGAAAGTCATACGATAAAAAAGAAATCACTCTAACATAAAATTCGGTTTTTGATTTGTAAAAATCACTACAGAATGAAAAAAAGAGTGTCCGAGATCAATCATCGGTCTTTACGGGATTCGTATTTTTATGCTGCGACGGGATTAGAGAATCGTATCCGGAGGACGCGGAAATGAAGAAGAAGGACCTCGAGATCTCGCTGCAGAAGGTTGCCAACTTCGAATCCCCCGACGCGTCGCTAGAACAGTACATGACGCCCGCGACCATGGCCGCCGACATACTCTACGATGCGTATTCGAAGGGCGATGTGCAGGGGCTCAAGGTCGTGGACCTGGGCTGCGGCACGGGTATGTTCTCCATAGGATCGTGGCTGCTCGGGGCCTCTCAGGTCAAGGGCTTCGACATCTCCCAATCCGCTCTGGATGTCGCGGAGAGGAACAGGGCATCCTTCGGTGCTGATATCGATTTTGCGAAGAGCGACATACTGGACGTCACGGAGGGCGCAGACACGATATTCATGAACCCGCCGTTCGGATGCCAGAACAGGAATGCGGACCGCGCGTTCCTGGACAAGGCCATGGAGCTGTCGGACTGCGTCTACTCCATCCACATGGCCGCCACGTTGGATTTCGTCAGGGAGTACTGCGAGAAGAGGGGACGCCAGGTCCCTTATTATAAAACCTATAAGTACGAAATCCCTCATACATTTTCATTCCATACCAAGACGAGAAAGACGGTTGACGTCGCGGTCGTCAACATAAGGTGATTTCACATGACAGAATCCAAATTCGTATTCCCCGGAGAGGAAGTGGCCTCAGAAGAAGAGTATCTGGCCGCAGAGGGGACTTTCGCAGAGAACGGAATCGTTTACGCTTCACAGGTAGGAGAGCTCGTGCTGGACGACGCTGAGTGCGTCGCGAAGGTCGTCTCCCCCAACCCTCCCAACGTGCTCGCGGTCGGCGACATCGTCTACGGTGTCGTGGGCGACATCAGGAGCACCATGGCCACAGCAGACGTGTATGTCAAGGAGGGTGTCGAGAGGAGGCTCGGAGGCGACACGTACGCCACGATCCATGTCTCCAAGATCTCCCCCAACTACACGGACGACGTCGCCAAGGAACTGAGGAAGGGAGACTTCATCAGGGCCCGCGTCACGGCCATCAAGCCGGCGCTCCAGCTCACCACCAAGGACGAGCACCTGGGCGTCATCAGGGCGCAGTGCAGTAAGTGCAAGACCGAGATGATCAGGAGCAAGAAGGGCGACGGACTGTTCTGCCCCGAATGCAAGTACGCGATGCCCAGGAAGCTCGCGGACGACTACGGCGACGTGGACCTGTGACGAGACTCGTAGCACTGATGTCCAACGGCATCGATTCGCCGGTCGCATCATATCTGATGAGCCAGCGCGGTGCCGATGTCATCCTTCTGCACATGGACAACCGTCCCTTCACGGACGACCGCTCCATGGAAATCGTCAAGGACATCGCCGCACAGCTCAGAAAGGTCACCGGGAAGGAATTCCCGCTGTACGTCGCACCCCACGGCGATAACCAGCAGACCATCCACGACAAGTGCGATTACCACTATCAGTGCGTGATGTGCAAGCGCGTCATGCAGCGTACGGCCAGGGAACTGGCCAAGAAACTGGGTGCGGACGGCATTATCATGGGAGATTCCCTCGGACAGGTCGCATCCCAGACCCTGAAGAACATCAGGTCGGAGAACATCGAACTCAACTTCCCGGTCGCCAGACCCCTCATCGGCCTGGACAAGCTGGAGATCGAGGCCATCGCCAAGGAGATCGGAACGTTCGAGATCTCGATAAGGCCCACCAACGGGTGCACCATAGTGCCGACGAGACCCATAACCGAGGCCTCTCCGGACAAGGTCGTCAGGATGAGCACCGACATAGACCTCGATGCCCTGGCGAAGAAGTGTGCCGACAGCGCCGTGCTTCAGAACTGACCCCTGTGGAACCTGTTGGGGAACGCGGGGCATGCGTCTATCTCGTCGTCATCGTAGAGCATGTCCATGGTGACCCTCGAGATGTAGCGCGCGACGTATCTGGAGATGTACAGGGTCTGCTTGCCGATCTCGATCCTGACATCGGTGTCCTTGGGGCCCTTGACGGACGTAGGGACGAGTGCGGGACCGAGGCACGCGGTACAGACGCGGTAATCGCATCCTGCATCCATGATGAGCTTCTGAACGTCGGGTTCGACTGTTATCTCCATGATAGGCCCTAACATCCATTCAGTAGATAAGCGTTCGTGGCGGGGATCACGATAGGACTCCGTCAATATTTCGAATAACGGAAGAACTCCCTCTCCTTGGAAGGGATATCCTGGCACAGTTCCGCCTGTATGTCCTTCAGGCCGGCGATCCTGCGGTCCATTATGACCGCTACGCCCCTGTCGGTCTCCGACCTTATCAGCCTGCCGATGGACTGCCTCATCTTCCTCACCGTGGGGATCATGTTGGTGTACCACATGCCGTCGCCGAAGCGGATGTCGTAGTACCTGCGCATCGCGCGCATCTTCGCTGTGGGCTTGGGATACGGTATCCCTATGAGGATCACCATCTCCAGGGCCTTGTCCGGGAAGTCCAGGCCCTCGCTGATCCTTCCGCCGGTGACGCAGAACAGCACCCCTCCGGAGGACATCCTGAAGTTCTCGAACACGGACATCAGCTCCGGCTGGGACATCCCCTTGCGCTCGTAGACGACATCGCGCGACAGCCTCTGGACGAGCCCGTCGTCGACCATCTTGTCCATGAACGAATAGGACGGGAAGAACACGGCCGTGTTCACACGGACCGCGTTCACGCATTCCACCACCATCTCCATCAGCGTGTCGTAGTTCTGGGGGAGCTCCCTCTCCTCGTACTTCATCGAGACCCTGTCGGTGTACAGCGTCAACAGGTTCTCCTTGGGGAATATGCCGTCCAGGCAGAGCGTGTTGACCCTGTCCAGACCGAGCTCCGTGACATAGGCGTCCAGTGGCTGCAGGGTCCCGGACATGTGTATCGACGAGAAGCAGTCTATCAGCGGCCCCGCCGCACCCGACGGGTCCATGCAGTATGCCTGGAACTTCGGGTTTCCGTTCTCCTTGACGATCAGCCTCACGTAGTTCTCGTCATCGCCGTCTATCCAGGCGCGGATGAATCCCGCCATGGAATGGATGTAGGAACGGGGCAGCTTGTGCCTCTCCTTCTTCTTCTCCATGATGCCGTCGCCGATCTCCTCCATGGCCTTGCACATCCTGCTGATGGTCACGGAACTGACCCCCAGACGGGACATGAGCTCGTCCTCCAGATAGTACGGCGGGAGCATCCCGTCATCATCGATCAGATACTCCTTCTGGGCGGATGCCAGTATCTCCTTGAGGACCGCGACCAGGTCCGTCACGGATATGCCCTCGCAGAGGTCGAAGTCCCCGTGGTCCTTGGCCTCCTTGGCGGCCAGGTCCATGGCGTACTCGCTGTATTCGAACGTCTGGACGTCCCTCAGGTAATCCGGGAGGTTATGGGCCTCGTCAACGATCAGCACCATCTGGGACAGCGGGACGCCGGTCCACTCAACGAAGCGGTCCAGTATCATGGGCATGAAGACGAACGGATACGGTACCGCGATGACGTCCGCGAACGGGAGCATCAGCTTGCTGAGCTCGTACGGACAGAGTTCGGCATCCTCGCACATGCGGGTGAACTCCTCCGGTTCGGGATGCTCGCTGCGGACCCTCTCTGCCCATGCCTCGATATCCACGCCCTCGATGTTGGCGAAGTGCTTGCAGTGGCAGACCCCGTCCTTCTTCCTCTTGTACACGGAGCATAGCTTGGAGATCTCCTCCGCCGTTCCGGAGGCAAGATCCGGGTCCTCGCGCATCAGGGGACATGAAGCGGCCGAACGGCCCTGCATGGCCACGCACATGACATCCTTGCCGATGGCCTTGGACTCGCGTACGACCTGCTTCTGCTGGGACTTCGTCCTCGTCAGGTAGATGACCTTCATGCCGTGCTCCTTGGCGTAATCCAAGGCTCCACACAGCGATGTTATCGTCTTGCCGGTACCGGTACCGGCCTCGATGACCGCGCACCTGCGGTCGCGTACCGTCCGGTCGATGAAGCTCACGAGCTCCTTCTGACCAGGACGGTACCCGTAGGGAAAATAATCCATTTATGCGGCCCCGCCGCCCCTCTGCCAGACATCGTCGGGAAGGTCGGAGTAGGTGAATTCCTCCTCGGAATCGTCCTCCTTCCTCGCCCTGGGCGTGCCCATGAGGTCCGCGATCTTGTCGCGCTTGAAGAGCCAGTAGTGGATCCTCCACTCCCTTCCGTCATAGAGGGTGGTCTCCTCCCTCTCGGTGGTCAGGATGCCGGCGTCCTCCAGCATGTAGAACGCGTCACGGTCCTCGGGCTCCAGGACGTTGTCGATGATCCTGTCGGAGTAACCGAAGAAGTTGAGCACATGGTGGGCGAGCTCGTATGCCTGCTCCTCCACCATGTCATGGGAATCGTCGATACTGTTCTTGATCGCCTGTGTCAGATCATCGACGGTCACTATCGCCATGCTATCACTGCTCGATCCTGATGTAGTCGATCTCCTCGACCTCGGGGACCTTCGACGAGATGACGTCGATGACCTCCTTGGGGACATCCTGGTCCACGGTGAGGAACATCGTGGCCTTGCCGTTGGCCCTTCCGACCGCCATGTGGGCGATGTTGACCTTGGCCTCTCCGAGGGCGTTGCCGACGGCACCGATTACACCGGGGGTATCCTTGTACCTGAGGATGATCATCCTGTTGGAGACTGTGATCTCAGTGGCGTACTCGTCGATGCAGATGATCTTGGGTGATCCTCCGACGACCGTTCCCTTGATGGTGCGGGTCTTTCCGGAGTAGGTGAACTTCATCTCGACGAGGCTGGAGTAGTCCTTCGCATCGTCCTTGGTGGACTCGAAGATCTCGACTCCCTTGGACTTCGCGACGGGGAGCGCGTTGATCATGTTGGCGGCCCCGATGATTCCCTCCAGGTATCCGATGACGGATGTCACCGTGAGGAGCTTCGTCTGCTTCTTGGCGAGGTTACCGCAGTAGGAGATCTCCAGCTTGTTGAGGGGGTTGTTCCCGACGATCTGCTGGATGATCGAACCCATGCTCTTCACGAGGGGCATGTAGGGCTCTGTCTCGGCATCCAGCGTTCCGCGGGGTGCGTTGATGGCGTTGGAGACGATTCCGTCCCTGAGGTACATGACCGCGTGCTCGGCGACCTCGATGGCGACCCTCTCCTGGGCCTCCACGGTGGATGCTCCGAGATGGGGCGTCGTGACGAGGTTGTCCAGCTCCAGGAGCTTCTTCTCGTCGTCGGTCAAGGGCTCGTTGCACCATACGTCGAACGCGGCTCCAGCGATGATCTTCTCCTTCAGTGCCGTGTAAAGGTCGTCCTCGTTGACGATTCCTCCGCGGGCGACGTTCGCGATCCTCGCGGTGGGCTTCATCATCTTGAACTGGGGCATGGAGATCATATTCCTCGTCTCGGGGAGGAGCGGTGTGTGGATCGTCATGAAGTCGGCGGTGCTGATGACCTCGTCCAGCGTGGTGAGCCTGACCCCAAGGGAGTCGGCGACCTCCTTGGGCAGGAAGGGATCGTATCCGATCATGGTCATGTTGAAGGCCTTCATGCGCTTCGCGACCTCTCCTCCGACACGTCCGACCCCGATGATACCCAGGATCTTTCCGTTGAGCTCGACGCCGGTGTATTTGGACCTCTTCCACTCGCCCTTGTGCATGGACTCGTGGGCGAAGGGGATGTTCCTCGCGACGGCGAGGAGCATGGCGCATGAGTGCTCCGCCGCGGACAGGATGTTCGCGGAGGGGGTGTTCATGACGAGGATTCCCTTGTCGGTGGCGTAGGGGACGTCGATGTTGTCGACGCCGACTCCGGCACGTCCGATGACGCGGAGCTTCTTCCCGGCATCGATGACCTTCTTGGTGACCTTGGTGCCCGACCTAATGATGAGGGCGTCGTAGTCTCCGATCTTAGCGCACAGTTCGTCCTCTGTGAGTCCGGAGACCTCGTCCACGGGGAATCCAGAGTTCTTGAGGATCTCGAGTCCCTCTGCATCCAGGGGGTCCGAAACAAGAATCTTTGTTGTCATCTTCATTCCTCCAAAATCTCGTCCATAGCGGACAGGAGAACCTTGATCATGGCAGGTGTGGTGTCACCCATGTGCCCGATCCTGAATGTGGTCTCCTTCACATCGCCGTAGCCGTTGGAGATCTCGAATCCCTTGGCCTTCAGCTTTGAATTGAATGTATCGAAATCCATGTCGCCCTTGTTCAGGACGCCGATGGAGTTGGACCTGTAGCCTTCCTCGGGGAAGACTCCGTTCAGCCTCTTGTCTGCCCAGTTCCTGACCATGTCGGCCATCTCCTGGTGCCTACTGTATCTTGTCTGCATTCCCTCTGCGAGGGCCTTGTCCAGCTGATAGTCCAGTGCGTACATGAGGGATACCGGCGGTGTCGTGAGGGCGTAGTCGACGTCCGCCTGCTTCTTGATCTTGAGGAGGTCTCCGTAGAACCCGCGGTTGGGAACGGTCTTGGCCTTGTCCAGCAGCCTCTCGGAGCAAAGCATGATGGCCAGTCCGGGGGGCAGTGCGAGCGCCTTCTGGGTTCCGAAGACGACGGAGTCGGGATCGAGTTCCTTGATCTTCAGGTCCATGGCGAATGCCGATGTGACCGCATCGATCATCGTGAGCGCGTCGGGGTTCTGCGCCCTGACCTCCTTCGCGATGGCGAGGGAGTCGCTGAACACTCCTGTGGAGGACTCGTTGCTGACCCAGTGGACCGCCTCGATGTCCTTCGTGACCTTGCCGGCGATGTGCTCGGGCTTGATGGCCTTTCCCCAGGGGACCTGCACCTTGGTGACGTTCTTACCGTTGAGCTCGCCCAGTTCGATGGACCTGTTACCGAATGAACCGTTCGTGATGCCGAGCGAGTTGCTGTTCACACCGTTCCTGATGGCCGCCTCGAGCATGACGGTGGCCGATCCTCCGACGAGGAAGACGTCCATGTCCGTTCCGAGAGCCTTCTGGATCTTCTCTACGATGCCTGCGTGGAGCTCCTTGTACTCCTTGCAGCGGTGTGTGATCATTGGTTTTGTCATGGCCTGCAGAGTCGCTGACTCCACATGTACCGGGCCGACGGTGAATAAAGTCCTACTCAAGATTGATCCCTCGATCGTCTAAGCGACAATGTTTGGTAACTTGGACATCCTATAAAATAGGGTCGCACGTACGCGCACGTGGATGTGTCCGCGGACACAGTTTCAGAGGGTGGACAGGGTCTTCTTGATCCTCGAGATGCCTTCCCTGATCTGATCCTCGGACGTAGCATAGGAGATCCTGAAGAACCCTTCTCCGCAGGGACCGAACGCCGTTCCGGGGGTGACCGCCACGTGGCCCTCCTTGAGGAGGATCTCGGCGAGCTTTGCCGAGGGGATGTCCTTGTTGTACTTGGGGAACAGGTAGAACGCACCCTTCGGGGTGTTGCACTCCATGCCCGGGATGTCCCGGATGAGATCAAGTGCCAGATCGCGTCTTTTCTTGAACGCCGCAATCATCTCCATCTTCGAATCCTGAGGGCCGGTGAGCGCCTCGACCGATGCCTGCTGCGCGAACGAGACCGCGCATGAGATCGAATGGGACTGGAGCTTGTTCAGGTTCTTGATGTCCTCCGCGGGTGCTATGGCCCATCCCATCCTCCATCCGGTCATGGCGAAGGTCTTTGACAGACCCGAGATCAGGATGGTGTGGTCGAACATGCCCGGAAGTGAGGCGATGGAGGTGTGCTCCCCCTCGTAGACGATCGCGCTGTATATCTCGTCGGACATGACTTTCAGGTTGTGCCTGATCGCGATGTCCGCGATCTGCTCCAGGGTCTTCCTGGGGATGACACATCCGGTGGGGTTGGTGGGCGTGTTCAGTATGATCATCTTGGTCCTGGGGGTGACCGCGGCCTCGATGAGCTCCGGGCTGACGACGAACTCGTCCTCGAACTTCGTCGGGATGTAGACCGGCACGCCTCCTGCCAGACGGACGCATGCCTCGTACGAGACCCAGGACGGATCCGGGAGGATGACCTCGTCGCCGGGGTCGATATAGGCGAGGCAGGTCAGGAATATCGCCTGCTTGGCCGGCGTAATCAGGACGTTCGACGCATCGCAGGGGACGTTGTCGTTCTTCCTGGTGTACTCCGCGACCGCCTTCCTGAGCTCGGGGATACCGGTCGACGGCGTGTAGTGGGTGAAGCCGGCGTGCAGCGAGTCGCATGCCGCCTCGATGATGTTCGAAGGTGTTGTGAAATCCGGCTCTCCCATGGAGAATGACACAATGTCTATGCCTTCCGCCTTCATCTGACTGACGAGGTTCGATATCGCTATAGTCCCCGAAGCGGGAATCGATTGCAGTCTCTGGGATACCATCCTATGCACCTTGCTTTTACCGAGCATCCGAGACTCCCATAATAATTGTTTCGAGTCTTCGGTTGATGCCGTTACCCACGGGAAAAATAGCCGATATCGGTAAGTCCGGGACGCCGGGCCACGCTACTCGGCGTCACGGAACCGATTGGCGGGAGGTGAAGCTGGATGATCATCATCCTGACGAGACCAACTCCAGTAGGTCTCCGTTTAGTGATCGCGACCGAAGAGGTCGTGATCATTATTGATATCCCGTAAGGGATGTCAACCAGGTCTGGTCAGCCTAACTGACCCGGCCCCTTGCAGGGGCCGTCATCTCTTGATTGCTATTAGGATATGCCTAGTTTATAACTTCGAGTGTGAGCCGTCAATGACCGACAAGAATCAACTCAAAACGGAGATAAGCGAAGTCTTCTTCGACCTGACAACCTCCGAAGGATTGTCCATCATGGAAGCTCTCAGCTACTCGCTCGTCCGCGTCAAAGGACTGTCACCGATGGAGGCATCGGAGGCCATACTGGAACTGACTGGTAAGGAAGTCAGCAACTTCCGCGTCTCCGTATATGTGGATCGCGGCCGCCGCAAACTTTTGGAGAACGAGGCCATCATCGAGCAGGGCGAGCTTCGTCTGGAACGATCAGGAAACGATCTCCTTCAGGGTCCCTTTCTCTGCGGCCTCTTTGATATGCATGGCCATCCTGGCCCCGGTGCTCATTCCGGGATAGATGAGATCCGCGTAAGGCGATCCCGAGATGAACGGGTTGGTTCCCGCGACGATCCTGGTGGAGATCTCGAACGCCTTGAACTGGAGCTTGTCGTTCACGACGGTCTCCAGACAGAACGGTCCCCACATGCCGCCGAACAGGTCATAGGACTTGTCGACGACCTTCTCGGCCATATCGAACGCCTTCGGCAGGAGCGACTCCCTCAGGACCACCGGGGTGTTCCCGGTGACCACGAACGAGGGGTACATCCCGACCTTCTTCAGGTCGTCGATGTTACCGAGCTTGTACAGCTCATCGATGTTGGACTCATCCCTACGGTCCATGGACATCAGTTCCAGAGAACCTCCCTGCTGGCACTTGTATCCGTCGTGCTTGAGGGGGTCGTAGAAGAAGTGCATGTAGTACCTGGTACCGAGACAGTATTCCTGGATGTTGTAGGACTCCTCGGGGTCGATCGCCATCTTGAATCCGTTGTAGTCCATGGCGATGAAGTATCCCTTTCCGCCCTTCGCGCCGTTGTACTTGACCATGACAGGCCTGTCTATCTTCTTGGGATCGGTGATGATCTCCGGCATGGAGACCCCCGCGCTGGTGATCCATTCCCTCTGCTTCTCCCTGCTGGACTCCCAGTTGAGGACCTCGCGGTTCCCGTATGACGGAACTGGATAGTCCGCGAACCTCTCGGAACCCATGTACTCGACGAAGGAGCCGTGGGGGATGATGATCACATTCCTCTCGTAGAGCTCGTCGACACGGGACTCCATGTCCTCGAAATCCTTGTACTTGATGATCTCGTCGGGCTTTCCGAGGGGGAACGCATCGTAGTACTTCGTACTGTGCGAAATGGTAAGACCCAGTGTCTTGAATCCGAACTTCCTCGCACCATGGAAAATCTGCAGCGAGGAATGGGAGCAGAGCGTCGCGATCGTGATGTCCTTGGGGTCGTAGCCGTCAAGTATCTCATCTATCCTGCGTTTGGGTACCATTAATCATCAATGTTGATGTGCGATTTAAACCTAATGTGCACCAGATAAGCGTCTGGAACAGTTTTTTAAAGTGCTGAACGTCCACTTTCGCCACTTTCGGGGACCCCGATACTCTCCTTTAATAGGGAGAAGATGATGCTCTTTTGTCACCCCTCTAGGAGGAGGCGATATCATGGAAAAGGAAGAACTAACACCCCATATCGAAGAACTGCAAAGGGTGCTCGGAGACAAGATAGACGAAGAACAGCTCTGTGAGGAGCTGAACAGATACCTGAACGAGTACCACGTGAACATCGATGCCGCGAAGAGGGGCATCATAAGGAAGTACGGGGGCACGGACGCCCAGACCTTCGTCACCGGCAACTCGCTCATCAAGAAGATCTCGGAACTCACGGGATCGGAACAGAACGTGGACATCACGGCCAAGGTGGTCTTCGTGGACACCAAGGAGATCACCGCCAAGGGCATCCCGAAGAACATACTCTCGGGAATCATGGCCGACGAGACCGGTTCTGCATCATTCACAGTCTGGGAGCCCGGCGCGCTCGTTCTGGCCAAAGGCTCCGTCTACATATTCAGGAACTGCTACTGCAAGACCTGGAACGACAAGGTCCAGGTCAACGTGGGAAGCCGCGGACGCGTGGAGGCCGCCGAAGGCATCAAGATCGACCTTCCGGACAGACAGATCACCGCGGCAGCCGCGGAGATCAAGATCGGTTCCATCAAGGACGGCATGGGTAACGTGACCGTCACAGGCAAGGTCATCTCGGTCGAGACCAGGCAGATCACCGCCAGGGGAGAGCAGAAGACCGTGTACTCCGGAATGATAGCCGACGACACGGGCAAGATCCAGTTCTCGGCATGGAACGATTTCGGAATCAAGGAGGGCGAATCGCTCTGCATCAAGAACGCCTACATCAGGTCGTGGAAGGGCATCCCCCAACTCAACATGGGGGACAGGTGCGAGGTCAGCCGCGTGGATGCGGTGACCAACGTCGTCGACACAACGACCAACAAGAAGACCGTGGACGAGATCTCAAGGATCGGCGGCGGTCTGGACATAACCCTGGAGGGACTCGTCGTGGACGTCCGCCAGGGAAGCGGAATCATCAGGAGGTGCCCCCAGTGCAACCGCTCCATGCTCAACGGAGTCTGCAACACCCACGGTATGGTCGAAGGCATCATGGACCTGAGGCTGAAGGTCGTCATCGACGACGGGACAGGGGCGATCGGCGCCATCATCAACCGCGCCGACACGGAGAAGCTCACCGGCGTCACCATGCAGGCCGCACAGGGCCTCGCGTCGGTGAAGGGCGAGGCGTTCGTCGGCAGGGAGATCGCGAGCAAGATCCTCATGAAGAGGGTCACCGTGACCGGCAACGTCATGAGCGACGACTACGGCCCGAGCATCATCGTGAAATCAGCTGGCACATTGTCGATCGACCTCGAGGAGGAGGCAACCAAGCTCCTCGACGAAGTGGAGGCGGCGATATGAGCCCGAGGGAGACCGCATGGAGGGTGTTCGCCACCGAGCTGAACTCCACCACCCTGGAGATCAAGGCCACCGAGGAGAAGTCCCCGTCGTATGTCGTCACCCCGCTGGGTGCGAAGATCAACAGGGTCCTCGTGGCCGGTGTCATGACCGAGAAGGAGAACATCGGCAGCGAGGAGGAGCCCATGTGGAAGGCCAGGATCCAGGACGTTTCCGGCAGCTTCTACATCAACGTTGGAAGGTACCAACCCGAGGCATCCGCGGCGATGGCCGACCTGGAGGTGCCGTGCTTCGTCGCGGCGGTAGGAAGGGTCAGAGCATACACCACCGACGATCAGAGGACATTCATATCGGTCAGGCCCGAGCACATCGTCCAGATCTCCGAGGAGGTCCGCAACGAGTGGATCCTCGAGACCGCGAAATCCACCTGGAAGAGACTCAAGGACACCAAGAAGGTCCTGGGTATGGGCGACGCCACCGAGAAGGACCTGGTGCAGGCCGGCATGAGCCCGGTCGAGGCCTTCGGCATCACATACGCCCTGGACAACTACGGCCAGATGCCCGATTCCGCACTGTACCTCAGGACCATCCAAGCGGCCCTCAGAATGCTCCTCCCCGAGAGGAACGTGGACCTCGGATTCCCAGAGGACCTCTCCAACGAGCCCGACGAGATCGAACTCCCGGAGAACCAGAACGGAAGCAACGCCGCCCAGCTCGAGGACATCATCCTCAATCTGCTGGAGGAGCTGGACACCGACGGGAAGGGAGCACCCAGGGAGGAGCTCGAGAGGAGAGCTGAAGCGGAAGGCATCAGCAGCATCGAGCTCGAGGAGGTCTCCAACACGCTCATGGACAAGGGCCTCGTCTACGAACCCAACCTCAGGTACCTCAAACGCATCTGAACCAGGAGGGGTTACACACCCCTCTACTGGTCAGATGTAACCTTATTATACCAATTAACGCTAAAAGAAACCTGATCGGGCCAGGCACATGGCCTGATGACCGAGGCATCGAGATGGGGTACGATATCGGTAAGGTGATTACGACCTTTCTGGCAATATCCTTAATGACCGTGCCCGCTTTGTTCCCCCTCTCAGAGACAGATGCGGAGGAAGGAAGACCCTTGATCAGATACGTATCCCTGGGTGACTCGATGGTCAACGGCTACGGGATGCCGGAATATTATGCGAACGATGAATACAACAGCTACGGTTTCGAAGTGAAGAGCGATGTCATCTATCCGACGAGGGTCGCGAAGTACCTCGAATCCAAGGGATACGATGTGGAATACAACCAGCTGGCCGTCAGCTCGACGCGCACGCTGGACCTGCGCTCCCTCATCTACGACGAATTCGGTGGCGACGACATCACCCAATCGCAGGTCTACGCACAGTACATGGTCAACAGCGCCAAGCTCCTTCCGGATGGATACACGCCGGACATGGACGGTTTCAAGAACTACTACAAGGACAAGATCTCGGCGGCGGACCTGATCACATACCAGTTCCACTACGACTTCTCCAAGACCATGCAGGATGTGATCCTGAACATGGGTAATCCGATCCTGCATGAGCCGTTCGCGACGGTGGACCCCCTTCTGTACATCCTATCCAAATCGATACTGGACTCGATGGGCCTGACGGCTTCGGCGATGGACAGGGCCTTCGGGGCCACCTTGGGCACGGATAAGATCACCAAGCTCATCGAATCCTTCGCCAAGGGCATCTCGTTCTGCCTGACGATGTACTGCCGCGATTTCGACTACAACATGTCCAGGATAATGGAGCTCAACCCGGATGCGACCATCATAGTCGTGGACACGACGGACCCCATCAGGGAGATGAATGTCGACGTGGGTCCGCTGAACATACCCATTGGCGAACTCTACGGCATGATGGGGAACTTCGGCAACTTCTACACCAAATACCTGTCGCCGTACGCCGGCTGCGCATACCATGTCGATCTGGACAGTCGCCCGGAGTTACTCCTGAACGAGATAACGAACGTGGACCTCTCGGATCCCAGGATCACCATCGGTCCGAGGAACGATGTAACGATGGCCCTTCTGAAGGAAAACGTCGAGATAGTCCCGGAGGAGCTGCGCACCTACGTAGAGAAGAAGTACAGCGGGCACATCCCGACAGAATCCTACAGAGTGTACGACTACTTTGACGGGGACGACTACGATCTGACCGAGTTCATGAAGTACGCCCTGGCATCCAACAGGGGCGACCTGGTCGCGATGCTCGGAAAGGACGGGGTAACAGGCTCGGCCGAGAAGGCCAAGATGAAGCTGGTAAACAATCTGGACATGTTCCATGACTACGACTGCGACATCGTCCTTCACGAGGACGGGAGCTGTACGGTGTCCAACGGCACCGACAGCATCCATTTCGACTACAACGAGATGTTCATGATCTACATCGCCAACAGCATGCTGGCCGCAGCCTTGATCCACTTCTCGCCGGCCGGACACGAGCAAATCGCCTCATCGATAATCTCTGCCATGGAACAGCAGGAGATGCTGAACGGGCCCCCCAGGCACATCAGCCCTCTGTTCATCACGATAATAGTCATAATCGCGGCGATAGGGTCACTGGCCCTGTACCGCAACCTCTTCCCTGGGAAGAGCAAAGAGGAATGAAATGCCAACACCATCAGAAGAACGCGTGTGGATGTCCATGTACTCCTCGGACATCCCTTCAATGCCGAAAACGACCCTCTACAGATACTTCCTAGCCTCCAACGAGCACAGGAAGGACGAGGTGGCGATGGAGTTCTTCGGATCCACCATCACATACAGGGAGTTCTGGCAGATGATCGAGGACATCGCCGCATCCCTGGACGCCGTCGGTATCGGCGAGGATGACGTTATCACCCTCGTGACCGTCGCCGTCCCCGAGTCGATGGCGCTGTTCTACGCCCTCAACAGGGTCGGTGCGGCCGCCAACACCATAGATCCCCGCATGGACCGCGAGAGCATACTGGAACGCGCGGAGTCCTCCGGGATCAAGAAGGCCTTCGTCCTGGATGCGGTGTTCGACAGGGCGGGCGACGTCCTCACCAGCAACGGATACACCGTATATGTCATCCCCTCCACCGGGAGCGTGGGGGCGCTGAAGCGCATGATAGCAAGCTTCAAGCTTCCGAAGGTCACATTCGGTCCCAACGTCGTCAGATGGAAGGATTTCATGGCCCTGGGAAAGGGCCGCCAGGCGCCCGAGGCACCGTATGTCGGCGACCGCATCGCCGCCATCACATACACCGGAGGGACCACCGGGATACCAAAGGGAGTCATGCTCACCAACGATTCCATGAACGCCGTCGCGGAGAACTTCAAGATCAGCACCCCGATGTTCAAGGACGGCCAGTCCTTCCTGGGGATAATCCCGATGTTCACCTCGTACGGTCTGGTCACCGGCCTTCACATGCCACTTTCGAAGGGCGGGAGGTTCATCATCATACCAAGGTTCGTTCCGGAGGATTTCGGAAAGCTCGTGATGAAATACAAACCGAACCACATGTTCTGCACACCCGCATACATCGCCATGATGCTGAAGAGCAAGGAGGTTCAGGGCAAGGACCTGTCTTTCATCTACACCATCGGGTCCGGAGGGGACAACATCAGCGAAGGACTGGAAGAATGGATGTCCAAGGAGATGAAGTCCCACGGCATACGCTACCCACTCGCACAGGGATACGGGATGTCGGAAGTGTCCTCCGCAGCCACGAACTCGATGCTAGACATCTACAAGCCTGGCACTGTGGGCATCCCATGTCCGCTCTCCGTCGTAGGGATATTCGATCCCGAAACGGGCAAGGAGCTGGGCTACAACGAGCCTGGCGAGATCTGCATGGCGGGACCGATCCTGATGAAGGGATACTGGAAGAAACCGGAGGAGACCGCCAAGGTCATGCGGAAGCACGACGATGGCATGGTCTGGATCCATTCGGGTGACCAGGGATACATGGACGAGAAGGGATACGTGTACGTCCTCGGGCGCATCAAGAGGATGATAACGCGCTTCGACGGACACAAGGTGTTCCCTATCACATTGGAGGGACGGCTTGCCCGTCATGAGAGCGTCGCCAACTGCGTGGTCATCGGCGTGAAGGACCTGGACCACGAGGTGGGCCATATGCCTCTGGCTCTCGTGGAGCTGAGGCCCGGCAGCGACAGAGAATCCGTCCGCAGGGAACTCCTGGAGATCTGCGAGAAGGATGTGGAAGACCGCGGAAGGCCTGTGGACGTCGTCATCGTGGACTCGATCCCACTGACCGGCATGGGGAAGAACGACAACAAGACCCTGGAAGAGAAGTACAGGAACTACCGCTACAAGTGAGCTGTTTTGTAAAAAAAAAAAGAAACCCCCCGAAGGGGGATAATGGATTTCAATATCAGACGAGCTTCGCTTCGAAGTCGTCGATAGACATCTGGAAGTCGTTGGGGTCCTTGAGGTCTCCACGCTTCGTGAGGACTTCCCTTGCGAGGATCCAGTAGACGCATGCGAGTGCGCGCCTTCCCTTGTTGTTGGTGGGGATGACGAGGTCGACGTTCCTGGTCTCGTTGTTGGCATCGCAGAGTGCGACGATGGGGATTCCGAGGTTGAGTGCCTCGTTGAGTGCCTGCTTGTCGGCTGCGGGGTCGGTGACGACCAGGACCTCGGGCTCGATGAAGGCGGGATTCAGGGGGTTGGTGAGTGTTCCGGGGACGAAACGGCCTGCGAACGCGGGTGCTCCGATTGCCTTGGAGAACTCCCTTGCGGGCTTCTGTCCGTACTGCCTTGCAGAGACGACGAGGATCCTCTTGGAGTCGAACCTTGCGAGGAATGCCGCTGCATCCCTGAGCCTGTCGTCCGTCTTCTTGACATCGAGGACGTACAGTCCGTCCTGCCTGACCTTGTAGATGAAATCCTTCATGTCCGCGGATTTCTGCTGTGTTCCGATGTGGACTCCGGACGTAAGGTAGATGTCCTCCTCCACCAGGAGCTCTGTTCCCGGTGCTACATATGTTTCCTCTTCGCTCATAATGAAACCTCTTTATCAGTTCTTGACGACAGAGATCGGAATGAGATCCTTGTCGAACTCCAGCATGGCGATATCGATAGGGTCAAGCATATCCTCCGGATAGTCCGTGAGTACGGGCGCCCCGTATGAGATCTGCAGTGCCCTCGCTCCGATGATCCTTGCTTTCTCGAATCTTGTGTACTTACTGTGTGTCTCCATATAAGTCACCATACAGGATAGAGCCGTGTAAAGTGGTCCCGATTATAAACCTTTGGTCGGCCCTTATTTTATCTGTTAGTATATAATCAAAAAACGCGCGCGCGAGAACCGTCTTTAAGGAGACCATCCGGGTCATCGCCTCATCATCAAAAAACCTTATTATCCGCTCGCGGATGAAGTGTCATGACCGACGAGATGACCGTCTGCGCAGCAGCTTTCTTCCGCACCATCGGAAAGGACGTCACCACATCCGACGAGTTCGTGATGGTCACCTCGCTCGAACTGAAGTGGATGTCCCCGTCGGACTCCAAGCTGCTTCTCAAGATGCTCCTTACGAAGGGCGTATTGGCCCGTAAGGGCGATTTCATACGCCCCAGCGGTGACCTGAGCGGTCTGGACCTCCCCCTGGCCTATAAACCGTCACAGGACCTGGTGGACGCGGTCCACGGAAGGGGTCCGCTGGTGCAGTCCAAGCCCGAGGCCGCCCCGGACATGTTCCACATCCTCATGGACGTCGCTCTGAAGAACGGTATACAGGCCAAGGACTTCGTGCCTGCCTGCTCCAAGATCCAGAAGAAGCTGGACGTCGACATATCCGTCGCCGCGCTTATCGTCCTCAGGGACAGCGGCGTGGACATAGAGGGTCACATCGAGCCCGTCTACGACGGCATCCGCTCGATGTGACCTCTGAAGAATCATTCCTTCTTGATGAAGTTGCTGAGGGTCATCTTGTTGGAGTTGTTGCCCCCGCCCACGGTGACTCCCGACTGGACGGTCTCGGTGAGCTTGATCCCGAGGGCCTTCTCGATCTTCTTGATGAGCTTGTCGTCGGGGATCAGCGCGTTCGCCTCGATCTTGGACAGGGTGCCCTTCTTCTCGAAGATGGATGCCGCGAACGCCTCCAGGTCCATTCCCTTGGCCTCACGGGCCTCCCTGATGGCCCCGCCGTAGTCGTCGATGAGCTCGGTGGAGGAAGTGCCAGCATAGATATCCTTGGTCTTCATCCTCCTCTCGCGCTTCTCGAGCCTCTGGTCGATAACGGATGACGACATCGGTGCGCCGCCCTGTCCGCCCCTGTAATCCTCGCCGAACCTGGCGCAGTTGGGACAGACGTTCAACCTGCTTCCCTCCACTATGACCGTCTTGGTCTGGGGGACATTCTTTCCGCACATCTCGCAGATCATATTCGGTCCAACAACCCGCATCTTAATAAGGCTATGTCCAGCCTTTTCGGCCCTTTCATAGCATAATATATAATCAGCCCCCACATTAGGAGGGTCAATGAGCAACGACGAGACCATCATGGACAGGCAGGATATCGATACCGGACTTACGGACGAAGTATCCGAGCTCAAGGCCAAGATCGTGACACTGGAGGACAGGAACGTCAGACTGGTGGAGGATCTCCGCAACGCCGAGAACGAAAAGCGTTACGCGGAAGGCGAGCTGTTCAGGCTCCAGAAGGACCTTGCGAGGATCAGAGGGGAGATGGAGAGACTGAAGACGCCCCCGCTCATCGTCGGCTCGCTCAGGGACGTTCTGTCCAACAACCGTGTGGTCGTCAAAAGCTCCACCGGACCCGATTTCGTCGTTACAGTCTCGGATTACATCAACCCCGAGGACCTGATCCCTGGATCCAGGGTCACCATGAACAAGCAGACCCTGGCCGTCATGGAGGTCATCCCATCGTCGGTGGACCCGATCGTCTCCGGCGCGGAGGTCGTGGAGAAGCCCAACATCACGTACGACGACATCGGAGGACTCAAGAAGCAGATGCTGGAGCTCCGCGAGGCCGTCGAGGACCCGCTGCTCAGGCCCGAACTCTACAGCAAGATCGGAATCGAGCCTCCCAAGGGAGTTCTGCTCGTAGGACCTCCGGGAACCGGAAAGACCCTCATGGCAAAGGCGGTCGCAAACGCAACCAACGCCACGTTCATCAGGCTCGTCGGATCGGAACTGGTCCAGAAGTACATCGGAGAGGGTGCGAGGCTCGTGCGCGACCTGTTCGAGCTCGCGAAGCAGAAGGCCCCCAGCATCATATTCATCGACGAACTGGACTCCGTCGGAGCCAAGAGGCTGGACGTCGCGACGTCAGGGGACAGGGAGGTCCAGAGGACCCTCATGCAGCTCCTGTCCGAGCTGGACGGATTCACCGCTATCAACAACGTCAAGATCATCGGAGCCACCAACAGGCCAGACATCCTGGACGACGCCCTGCTCAGGCCCGGAAGGTTCGACCGTATCATCGATGTCGGACTGCCCGACATCGAGGCCAGGAACCAGATCTTCAGCATCCACATCGGTCACATGAACGTCGACAAGAAAGTCAGCATCAAGGCCCTTGCCGAGATGACCGACGGACTGTCCGGAGCCGAGATCAAGAACCTGTGCACCGAGGCGGGAATGCTCGCCATAAGGGACGGGCGCGACAAGGCCACCGAGGCCGATTTCATCGCGGCCAAGGAGAAGGTCATGGAAGCAGGCAGGAACAAGGTCAACCCCGCTCCCGCTTACATGTTCCAGTGAAGTAAAACAATGGGGCCGAAGGCCCCTTTTTATTCTTTTCAATCAGGATTTCTCAGTGTCCTCTCCGCCGAAGAAGGACAGCTGTGCCGCGGCGTAGATCTCCTCGAGGCCCACCTGCGTCTCCGCGGACACCGAACGGATCTCGCCGAACACTCCAGTGTTCTCCATCGCCTTGAAGAGCTCCATGCCGACCACGGTCTCCGGGTTCATATCGGCATCCAGGAGGTCCCCGTATAGCGCATCGGGCACCGAATACCAGTCGAGCATCCTCTGCTCGTCATCCTCGGAGAGGGTATCGGCCTTGGACAGGAGGTTGATCATCGGGAGCTGCAACCTGAACTGTGCCAGCGCACCCAATACCATCGCTGTGACGAATCCGTTGGGGGATTTGCACAACGAGGGATCCGAGAGGTAGATGAGCATGGAATCCTCCCTTCCGAAGGCGTCCACGAGGACGTTCGACGACTCCCTGAATGCGAAGAGCTCCAGCTGTCCGGGGGTGTCCACGAGGACATAGTCAGTGTCATAACCGGATATGACGTCCATCATCTTGTTGATGTTGACCGCCATCAGGTCCGCGGCGACTATCTGCGCACCGTTGGGTCCGAGATTGTACTCCTTCATGACCTCGTCGAGGGATATCCACTCCCTGATGTCCACGTCGGCCGAGTACGGCAGGGCGTCCGCTCCGGGATCCATGTTCACGATGACGGCATCCACACCTGCGTCGTCACACCACTGCTTGAATGCACCGACAAGCGTACTCTTACCGCTCCCAGCGGTCCCGATGAAAAACAAGAACTTCAAGGTCAATCACCTTCAAATCGATGCTGAACACGGGAAATCAATATAAAAGTAATACGCAATCACACGCGCATGGTTACTAAGAAAGCATGCGCTACACCCCTTGCGCTGCTTGGAATCTTCGTCGGAGCTATGCTCCCCTTGGCGTTCGCTGTCGCGATCGCCGCTGACGGGACCTGGACGTTCAACGTCAACACGCTCTCGGACCTCGGGATCTCCAGCAGTCAGGTGGCTGCAGACATATTCAACTACAGCTGTATGATCGGAGGCGTGCTCGTGGCCGTCTTCGGTTTCGGAAAGTTCCTCATCAAGGATGGAAAGGATGCCGCGAGCGGTCTCTTCCTGGCTGCCACCGGAGTCCTGTTCATGGCCGTCGGTATCATCACGAAGGACTCATACTCCCTCCACGTCTCGATCGCCATCATGGGCGGATTGACCCTCTTGATCGGTGCGTTCATCGGAACCGTCAGCGACTGGAGCCACGAAAGGCAGATCACCGCATCGGTCGGCGCGATCGCCGTCACGCTCAGCGTCGCGACCTTCTTCGGACTCGCATTCGCCGGATTCGAGGTCGTCTCCATAATCTCGGGACTGATCTGGCTCATTGCAGAGGGTGCCTCTCTGGCATTCAGCAAGGATTAAAATAGACAACGGGATAACAGGACGGTAACAAAATGAGCGCAATGCCCAGCACAATGAAACTCGGAATGGCCATCGCCTTCCTCGGCGCTATCGTCGCTTTCGCCTCCATGGCATTCGCCTGGGACGGGACAGTCGAATGCGCACCCCTCGTCGGCATCAACATGGCATCCGCTATGATGTTCTTCGCCGTAGCAGGCTGCTTCTCGACATACAGCCCCGTCAAGGCCTCGACCATCGTGGCGCTGTCCGCAGTGGCCATCGCAATGGCCCTCCTCGCCGGGATCTTCTCCGCGATGATGCCCGTCATCTGCGTGTTCCTCGTGATCCTCGGAGTCGTCTGCCTTATGTGCGGAAACCTCCCCTCCACGAAGGACTTCGTCGAGACCAACAGGGTCATCTGAAACCATTCAAGGGCCCGGAAGGGCCCCATTACTTACATATTAAATTGTTAGAACGTAAGTATCAACCTTTTTATTGGTAGTAAGAATATTCTCGCGCATGGATGAGAAGTACGCATTCGCACTTCGCAAACTCGCCTTAATGGGCGCCCTCGACGACTACGTTTCCATCTCGTCAAGGGAGCTGGGCGAAGCATTGGAGATGAGCCAACAGTCCGCTTCCAAGAGGATCCTGGAACTCATCGACTGCGGCTTCATCATCAGGGACCTCGGCACCAGGAGGCAGCGCATCAAGATCACCACCAAGGGTGTCGAGGAGATGAAGAAGGAATATGCCGAGTACCGCCGCATATTCGAGCGCACCGACCACCTGAACATCAGGGGAGAGGTCGCATCCGGGATGGGCGAGGGCGGATACTACATCTGTCAGGACGGCTACGTCAAGCAGTTCAAGCAGAAGCTCGGTTTCGAGCCCTTCCAGGGAACCTTCAACGTCCGCATCTATCCCGAGGAGATCGGGAAGCTGGACATCATCAGGAGCACCTCCGGCGTCCTCATCGAGGGATTCACGGACAAGGGAAGGAGCTTCGGCAACGTCATCGCATACAAGGCGAAGATCCATAACATCGAATGCGCCATCGTGGTACCGGAGAGGTCCCATTACGTGGACATCCTGGAGATAATCGCGCCGTGCAGCATGAGGAGGACACTGAGCCTCAGCGACGGCGACAGGATCGATGTAAAAGTGAGTTTGTGAGAAGGGGTCTCCCCCTCCTCAGAGTTTCTTCAGATAGTTCATCACGGATTCGAAGAGGCACCTTCCGTCCCCTTCCTCCGTGGTGTATCCCCTCGTCCAGTCAGGGTGCGTGAACCTTGTCATCACACGCTCCGGATGGGGCATCATACCCAGGACGTTCCCTGCGGGGTTGCATATACCCGCGATGTCCGACTGGGAACCGTTGGGGTTCCAGGGGTAGTCGGCGTCGGAGCCGTCGGGACGTACGTACCTGAACACGATCTGGTCGTTGTCCTCCAGCTTCTGGACGAAATCGGGGTCCATGCTGAGCAGGTTGCCCTCCCCGTGGGCCGACGGGATCATCAGCGTCTTCTTCGCCGGGATGCATCCGGTGAACAGGCACTTGCCCCTGTTGTCGTTCCTGAGGACGGTCGGACGGCACTCGAACCTTCCCGACACGTTGTTGTACAGGGCGGCCTGGGGCTCGTCTGACATGACACTGTCGAACGCCGGGAGCAGTCCCAGCTCCACAAGGATCTGGAATCCGTTGCACACTCCCAGGACGGGCTTTCCGGATTCGACGAACCTCTTGACGTCGCTGCCGATGCCGGCCTTGATCCTCGCTGCGAAGATGGCTCCAGCACGGACGTAGTCCCCTGCGGAGAACCCTCCGGGGAATGCGAGCACGTCGTAATCCTCGAGGCTGCGCCTCATGTCGGCCGGTGCCTGCCCGATCAGCTGCTTCAGGTGGACCTTCTCCGCCTGGGCGCCGACCATGCTGAAGGCGTTGGCCATCTCATCCTCACAGTTCGTTCCCTCGATGCGTATGACACAGACCTTGACATCCTCTGCCTTCATTCCGAAGCACCTCCCATGATGTTCCAGATGGGATCGTTCCAGGCCTTCCTCATCTCCTCCACGGGGATCGAGGTGCCGTTGTCCTTGATGACGAGCGAATCTCCCTTCGTGATTCCGATTATCTGGGCATCCTCGCCCATGATCTCGGTGAACGCTGATACGTCCTTACCGTCGACCTCCACGATCCAGCGGCTGTTGCTCTCGGAATACAGTTTCACCGGGAGCGCACCGTCCATCGCGGACAGGTCCAGCTCGGCACCGATCTGACCAGAGATACACATCTCCGCGACCGCGACCGCCAATCCTCCGTCGGAGCAGTCGTGGCAACTCAGCACGAGCCTCTTGTCCATTGCCTTGAGGAGGTTCGCCATGTTCCTCTTGAGTGCGGGGATGTCCACTCCTGGCACATCTCCCTGTTCTCCTCCGAACTTACGGAAGAGCAGCGATGCTCCCATCTCGTCCTTGGTCTTTCCGACGACGAAGATGCAGCTCCCGGCCCTCTTGAAATCGGCCGTGACCGCCTTGGTGACGTCGTCGATGATACCGCATCCTAGGAGCATCGGGGTGGGCAGGATGTGCTTCCCTCCGGGCGCCTCGTTGTACAGACTGACGTTCCCTGACGGGATCGGGATGTTGAGCTCCCTGGCGATCTCGCCAAGTCCCCTGACGGCCTCCCTGAAGACTCCCAGCCTCTCCGGGATCTCGGGGTTTCCGAAGTTGAGACAGTCGGTGAACGCATTGGGCATCGCGCCGACGGCGACGATGTTCCTGCAGGTCTCGTCGATGGCGGCCATACCGCCCTTGTACGGGTCGGCCTCGGTGAACCACGGGTTGCATCCGATCGCGGCCGCCAGTCCCCTTCTGCTTCCGGGCACCGGCAGGAGCACGGAAGCGTCCCCGGGACCGGTCTCGTTGAGCTTTCCGACCATCGGGTGGATGGCGGTGCCCGCACGGACCTCGTGGTCGTACTGCCTGATGGCCCATTCCTTGGATGCCACGTTGAAATCCGACAGCAGCGAGAGGATGACCTCCTTGTCCGAAGGGAGCTTAGGGAATTTCTCCGCCGCCTTGGTGGAGACCTTGGGCAGGGTGTAGGGCCTGTTGTACACCGGTCCGCCGGTGAGGAACTCCAGATCCATGTCGAAGATGAGCTCTCCGTTCCAGAACAGCCTGGTGCGCCTCTTGTCGGTAGTCCTGGCGACGGGTGTCGCCAGCACGTCCCACATGTCGAAGATCTCCAGGACCTTGTCGACGTTCTCGGGCTTGCAGGTGCACATCATACGCTCCTGCGACTCGGACACCCAGATCTCCCAGGGTGCGAGTCCGGCCTCCTTGAGCGGGACCTTCTCCAGGTCCACGTCGGCTCCGCAGCCGGCCTCCAGCGCCATCTCTCCGACGACGCAGCTGAGTCCGCCCCCTCCCAGATCCTTCATTCCGGTGATCAGGTGCTTGGCGTTGACCTCGAAGCATGCGTGCATGACAGGTTCCTTCGTGATCGGGTCTCCCAGCTGGACGGCTCCCCTGGAGTCCTCATCCGAGGTGGCTGTAAGGTCCGCGGATGCGAAGTTGACTCCGTGAATCCCGTCACGGCCGGTACGTCCTCCTATGAGTATCATGACCTCGCCGGGTCCGCCGGCGAAGTTGTTGGCCAGGTCCTTCCTCTTGACGATTCCGAGGCATGCCACGTTGACGAGGCAGTTGCCGGTGTACTTCTCGTCGAAGAAGAACCCGCCTGTGATGGTGGGGATACCGCAGCGGTTACCGTAGTCCCTGATGCCTGACACGACACCGTTGACTAGGTACCTGGGGTGCTTTGTCCCCGGAGGGATCTCTCCCTTGAAGTCGATGGGTCCGAAGCAGAGCGGGTCCGCGAGTCCGATGGGCTGTGCACCCATGCAGACGACGTCCCTCAGGATACCGCCGATACCTGTGGCGGCCCCTCCGTAGGGCTCCACGGCCGAGGGGTGGTTGTGGCTCTCGATCCTCAGGCAGTATCCGTAGTCGTCGTCGAAGACCATGACCCCGGCGTCCCCCCTGGACAGGATGTCCTCCCTGTCCAGTCCGAAGACGAACTCCTTGAGGATGGGCTTGCTGCTCTTGTAACAGCAGTGCTCGCTCCATGCCTGACCGAGTGACTGAAGCTCCACGTCCGTGGGGTTCCTGCCCTCCTTCTTGAAATAATCGCGGACGACCTTCATCTCGTCGACGGACAGACCCAGTGCCATGTCCGCGGAGACCTCCTTCAGCTGCTCGTCCGTGGCATCCAGGATGGCCACGTCGTACAGCGGGAAGGGTACGTCGCGTTTGATCATCAGACCGCTCATGGGATCATCTCACCGTTACCTTGTAATTCTGAATGACGGGGTTCGCCAGAAGCTTCCTGCACATCTCCTCGCCGGCCTTCTTGGCCTCCTCGGGGGGAAGGTCCATCTCGACCTCGAAGAGCTTGACGAATCTTACCTGTCCCAAGCCCTTGAAACCGAGCGATTCCAGTGTCTTCTTGGTGTTGCTCCCCTCAGGGTCGGCGACGCCTTTTTTGAACTCGATTCTGATTTCGATTACAGCCATACCAGTCCCTATCGCGTGCGTGCATATAGACGTTGGGGGACAGCATCACGTGCGATGGCATCCTTTATGTCGCTGTAATCCATGCTCCTTACGATGACAGATTCTCTGGTCCTCAAAGTCGCGATGCCGCAGCGTCAGACCGAATCAGGTTACGGCCGTGCCAGGATGGACACCGCATCCCGCCACGAACTGGGGCTCGAACTCGGGGACACCATAGAGATAGTCGGGAAGAGGACCGTCGTCGCCAAGGTGTTCCCCAGCTCCATCGACGAGGAGGGACACGGCCTCATAGGCATAGACGGTCTCACCAGGACCAACGCCGGCGTCAGCATAGACGAGAACGTCACCGTGAGGAAGTGCGTCCCGTCGGAGGCGCAGAAGGTCACGCTCGCGCCGAACATTCCCGAAGGGAAGAAGATCCGCTTCGGGAAGGGGATAGAGGAGGTCTTCTCGAACGGCCTCCTCGGAAGGCCGCTCATCGCCGGAACGGACATCATAGTTCCCAATGTGGCACTTATGGGGAACAGGTCCACTTTCAATGTCATATCGACGGTGCCCAAGGGCCCGGTGATCGTCACTAAGGCGACCGAGATCACGGTCAAGGACAGCGCCCAGAAGCAGGTCGTGAAGACCTCCGCGGGGAAACAGATCACCTACGACGACGTGGGCGGTCTCGACGACGAGCTGAAGAGGATCAGGGAGATGGTGGAACTCCCGCTGAAGCACCCCGAGCTCTTCGAGAGGCTCGGCATAGGGGCACCGAAAGGTGTGCTCCTGTACGGACCTCCTGGCACAGGTAAGACGCTCATCGCCGAGGCGGTCGCGAACGAATCGGGCGCGACACTCTTCTCAGTACGCGGACCCGAGATCATCGGACAGTACTACGGACAGAGCGAGGAGAGGCTCAGGGAGATCTTCAAGGAGGCCTCCGAGAACACCCCCAGCATCATATTCCTGGATGAGATAGACTCCATCGCCCCCAACAGGGATTCCGTCTCAGGGGAGGTGGAGAGGCGCGTGGTCGCCCAGCTGCTCACACTCATGGACGGCCTCGGGGACCGCGGGAACGTGATCGTGGTCGGAGCGACCAACAGGGAGGATTCCATAGACCCCGCCCTCAGGAGGCCCGGGAGGTTCGACAGGGAGATCGAGATAGGCATCCCCGGAAGGAAGTCGCGCATAGAGATCCTGAACGTGCATCTCAGGGACATGCCTCTGACAGAAGATGTCTCCGTGGATGCGCTGGCGGGTATGACGCAGGGATTCGTGGGCGCCGACCTCGCCGCGCTCTGCAGGGAGGCCGCAATGAAATGCGTCAGGTCCCACATGAAGGACCTGGACCTGGACAAGCCCATACCCAATTCGATACTCGAGGAGATGAAGGTGTCCATGGCGGACTTCAGGGATGCGCTGGCCGACGTGGAGCCCAGCGGTATGAGGGAGGTCCTCGTCGAGATCCCCAAGGTCACCTGGAAGGACGTCGGCGGACTGGAGAGCGTCCGCTCCCAGATCGAGGAGGCGTTCATCCCCGAG
Source organism: methanogenic archaeon mixed culture ISO4-G1 (assembly GCA_001563305.1). Classification (NCBI taxonomy): domain Archaea; kingdom Methanobacteriati; phylum Methanobacteriota; class Methanomicrobia; order Methanomicrobiales; species methanogenic archaeon mixed culture ISO4-G1. Next base: position 95,950 of record CP013703.1, on the reverse strand, counting down.
GAGGGCAATCCTTCCTACAGGAAACTGGGAATCGAACCGGCCAAAGGCGTGCTCCTGTACGGACCGCCTGGCACAGGTAAGACGCTCATCGCAAAGGCCATCGCCAACGAGGCCGGTGCGAACTTCATAACGGTCAACGGACCGGAGATGGCCAGCAAGTGGCTCGGGGAGAGCGAGAGGGCCATCCGCCAGATATTCAAGAGGGCCAAGCAGATGGCTCCGTGCATAATATTCTTCGACGAACTGGATTCCATAGCGCCCATCCGCGGAAGCGGAGACGGTAGCGCATGGGAGAGGGTCGTCGCCCAGATGCTGACATCCATGGACGGCGTGGAGAGCCTCAACAACGTCATGGTGATGGCTGCAACCAACAGGCCGGACATGATCGACCCGGCGCTCCTGAGGCCCGGGAGGTTCGACAAGCTCGTGCTCGTCGGCAAACCAGAGAAGGATGCCCGCAGGCAGGTTTTAGAGGTCCACACGAGAAAGATGCCCCTGAAGGACGTGGACCTGGATTACATAGCGTCCAAGACCGACGGCTACGTCGGAGCCGATCTGGCAGCGCTGTGCAGGGAGGCCGGACTGACGGCCTACCGCAGGGACAGGTCGTCCGAGTTCGTGACCATGGACGACTTCGAGGAGGCGCTGAAGCATGTGCTGCCCTCGGTGGACCGTAACATGTTCGAGAACTACGAGAAGATCGGCAAGGACATCAAGAAGCGCCGTTCCAGTTACGACAACGTGCCCTTCTACGGCTGATCACAGGTCCTTCTGCATGTAAGGCAGGGCCTTGTAGAATCCCAGAGATTCGTAGTATCCCCTGACGCCTACCCCGCTGGTGACACGGATCCCTCCCCTGGAGTTCTCACGGGCGATGCGCTCGGCCTCGGAGACCAGCCTCTTGCCGTATCCCCTATGCTGCCAGTCCTCGCCCTCCTCTCCGATGCAGACGATCTTACCGAAGACCTTCAGCTCCCTTATCGTGGCCACCGGGTTGCCGTCGATCCTCACGCGCACGTACCCTACTATCGAATCCTCGTACTCCAGAGCTACGAAGTACTCCTTCCCGCCGCTGGCCTCGTACTCGGTAATCTTGAGTTGCACCTTGTCCGGGTCGTCGAGCCTGATGCCCCTGTGGCCGACCTCCCTGCAGCGTATGCATCTGCAGGCCTTGCCGCGCTTCGCCATCTCGTCGCCGACGAGCTGACGGATGTTGCTCTTCATGATGCCGGCGGTGATCTGCGGAACGGGAATGTCCCTTTGGATGCGCTGTATCCTGACGTACTCTGGCACATATTCCTTCATGCGGCACAGGAGGTCCACGGCCTCATCGGTGTCGAGGGGTTTGTACCTACCCTCCTTCCACCAGTCGAGGACCTTCGTCCCCTCGACCACCAGAGTAGGATAGAACTTCAGCATGTCCGGGCGATAGTCCAGGTCGTCGAAGACCTTCCTGAAGCACTCCAGATCGTGCTCCGGGGATGAACCCGGAAGCCCGGGCATGAGATGGTAGCACACCTTCAGCCCGTGATCCTTGCAACGTTTGGTGCAGTCCCTGACCTCGGCGGTGCCGTGGCCGCGTTCGACCGATGCCAGTATGTCGTCGTCGATGATCTGGACACCCAGCTCGACCCTAGTGGCCCCGAGCCTCAGCGCCCTCTCGATCTGTTTGTTGTCGAAGACGTCCGGACGCGTCTCCACGGTGAGCCCGATGCATCTGTGCTCGGAGACCTCGTTGAGGGCCTGCGCCTCTCCCAGCGTACCGGAGTCGATGCCGTTCATGGCGTCGAAGCACCTGCGGACGAACCATTCCTGGTACTCCGGGTCCCTGCACGTGAACGTGCCGCCCATTATGATCAAATCTATCTTGTCCGTCTCGTGGCCTATCTCGGTGAGCTGCGTGATGCGGTCCATGACCTGCCTGTACGGATCGAAATCGTTGCGGTCCGCGCGTCTCGCGGCGGGCTCCTTCCCGGTGTATGACTGGGGGGAGTTGTTTGCCACCCCTCCTGGACAGTAGGCGCACTTGCCGTGGGGGCAGTCGAACGGCGATGTCATCACAGCGACGACGGCCACCCCGCTCATCGTGCGCATCGGCTTCTTGATAAGGAACGGGGTCAGGAGCTTGCGGTCCTCGGGGAGGACATTCGCCAGGATCTCCGAGTTCATGGGCACACGCTGAAGCCCGTACTTGCGACAGAGCTTGATCTTGAGATTCTGCAATTCGGCACGGTCTTTGACACGCTGGCACTTCACCGCATCGATGATCTCTTCGGATAGAGACGCAATACGCTCATCCATAGTACACGCTGCCGGATTCCTTCTTCTTGGAGGCCTTCTTGGGCGCGCTCTCGACAAGGTCCAGATAGACGATCTGGGCCAGGAGTATGTACCTCAGCGTGCCGTTGTCCAGCTGGAACACCATGCCGGTGTCCGGACCGATCGCCGAATAACCTTTGAAAACACCCACGGTCGGCTCCTCGTCGCCGTGCTCCACGCGATACTTCGATCCGATAGTGATGACCAGATCATCCACGGGCCATCACTTCTGAGACATGAGTTCCTGGAAGTGGGCGACCGTCTTCTTGTAGTTCTCCATGGCCATGTTGACATTGGCCTCGGTGAAACTCCAGGCCTTGACGAGGTCCCCGAACCTGATGCGGTAACCCTTGCGGACCTGGCCGTTGAACTCCACATCCATGGCCTCCAGGAGGTCCATGGACTTCAGTTTGTTGATGTGCCTGTATATCGTGGGTTTCGTCGTGTCCAAGAGCACGGCGAGCTCCTCCACGGTCCAGGCCTTAGACGGATATGCCATTAGGTAATCCATGAAAAGACGGTAAGGGACGCTCTCGCGGATAGTAACTGCTCCCGTCTTCGGATCGTAGCCCTTTGGGAGATAACCGATCTGGACGAGCAGTGTCTCTGCGACGACGTTGACGTCTGAGACGCCGCTCATTGGGGTGTTACTAACCACCTGTAATTCAAACATCTGATACCAAGACAGATAAAGGTTCTTTATCTTTTTAATGATTAAGGTCGGACGTTAAATCTATGTAAAATCGGCCGTTACCTTAACACTGTGAAACCGCTGTTTTCAGAGGGTTTCAGTCAGTTTTTCGATGGCCTTCGGGATGCTTTCGGTCGGGATCACCCTGGACACGGGGATCGAGAGGATCTTCTCCACCGTCGGGGCGACGATCGGAGCGCACACCAATCCCAAAGCGCCATCCCTCTCCGCACGCACCGCGGCGATGATCGCATCCTCGAGGGTCTGAACCGGATACTCACGGACCCTGATGTTCATGCCGTTGATCGATATCTTCTCCGGGACGTTCTCGAGCGCGGTGGATGCGACTATGATGGCGATGAAACGGGAATCCTCCGGGACGTTGATGATCCTTAGCGCCTTGATGACCTGACGGACCGTCCTGAGGTTCGGCTCGCGCTCGCCCTCCATGACCTTGTACAGCGTGCTCGTCGGTATGCCCGACATCTGGCAGAACTCGTTCAGGGTGAGATGGATCTCCTCCTCGAGGATATATTTGAGGGCGATCTGGAATCCGCCCTCCTCCCTGAGCATCCCCGTCACGAGGTCGTCTACGGTCATCGCAGTCCCTTGACGTACTCGGAAGCCCTGATACCGGCCACGCAGCCCTGGCCCACGGCCTTGGCGACCTGCCACGGCTTGCCGGTAACGTCACCGCAGGCGAACACGCCTGGCACTTCGGTCCTGCAATCGGGATCGACCTTTATCGTGTCGTCCATCTCGGGCATCACGTCGAGGTCCATGGCTATGTCGGCGGCCGATTTGGCGCCGAGCTCGATGAACACGCCGTCCGTGGGGATCGACGTCCCGTCCTGGAGCGTTATGGACTCGACCTTGTCGGTCCCGTCTATGGACCTGGGTTTCGAGGTGTACATCCTGACGCCAGCATCCAATGCGGCATTCACGACAGCTTCGTTAGCGGTCAGGTCCCATGCGACCCAGGATGTCTCCGATGCGTAGGATGTCATGAGCCTGGACGATACCGCGGCCTCGGATTCGTTGCCTACGAGCACGACCCTGCGCCCCTTGTAGAAGTTGCAGTCGCACATGGCGCAGTAGCTGACTCCTTTGCCGTAGAGCTCCTTCTCGCCCGGGACGCCCAGCTTCTTCCTCGAGATGCCTGTGGCGATGACCACGGCCTTCGCCAGGATCTCCGTGCCGTCGTCCACGACCAGCTTGAAACGGTCGCCTTCGCGCCCGGAGGATATCACGTTCTGCTCGATGAACTCGGCGCCAAACGATGCAGCCTGGCCTCTGGCCTCGCTCAGGATCATGTCCCCTTCGCCGACCACTCCCATGTAGTTCTCTATCTCGGTACCGTGGAGCGAGCTGGATGACATCTTCCCGACGACGAGCGTCCTGACCTTGTTACGGGAAGAATGGATGGCGGCCTGCAGTCCGGCAGGCCCGCATCCGATTATAAGAACGTCAGTCTCCATGTTCAGAGGCTGTTGATGTCCTCGAGGATCATCTCTTTCGGTTTCAGTCCGACGGAGGTCTTCACCAGGAGCTTGTCCTTGAAGAACAGCAGCGTGGGGATCGCGTTGATGTTGAACCTAGCTGATATTCCCTGGTTCTCATCGGTGTTGAGCTTCGCGACAGCGACCTTTCCGGCCAGTTCCTCTGCGATCTCGTCGATGATGGGGCCCATCCTTCTGCAGGGTCCGCACCAGGGGGCCCAGCAGTCGACCACGACGATAGCGTTGCTCTCTACGAATTGATCGAAGTTTGACTCATTGAGTTCGGTCACCATGTTGTTCACCTTCGGATTATACCAGTCAACGGTTAAAAAGGCGACACCCTCACTCCAGGTCGAACTCGTCGACGGTCTTGAGCTTGGGGTACTCGCCTATCTTCCTGGGTATGCAATCGAGGTCCTCGCCGTACAGGTCCGAGAGCTCCATGTGGAGCAATTCAACCCTGTCCGCTCCGCGGAACGCGCCCTTATTGACCAGCTTGGAGACCGAATGGTTGTGGTCCACGACCTTGTTGTCGCTCACAAGGTTGTCCGCGTGGGCGACGATCTTCTCCTCGATGGTCCTCGGGATGTAGTCTCCCGGGGGTAGCCCGAGCTCCTTGACATCCTCCGCATCGAGCCCCGCACCGGTGTGCTTCCTCACTATGTCCACGAGCTCCTGGCACAGTCCGAATTCCTCCACCATCGTGGATCCGATGTAGGCGTGCATGATGGTGTGGTCCTTCGCACGGCCGATGTCGTGGAGCAGCGCTCCCGCGACCACCAGGTCCTTGTCGGCCGAAGCGATGTGGGAGACGATCTCGTCCGCCACAGCACGCACAGTGCAGCAGTGGATTATGACCCTCTTCTTGCATCCGGCGGACACAAGGTACTCTATGCACTCGCGGTCGGTCGGAATTGACAACGGTCTTCCCCCTTTCGTTGGGTATCACGGTCATCTTTCCGTGACGGTCCTCGTACAGCGCCTTGCCCTCGGTGAAACGGTCCAGGAAGATCGCCAGCGCGGCGATCTCCGAATGGGGCTGGTTCCCGACGGATACGTTGAAATCCGCACGCTCGTACACCTCGAAGGGCACCTTCGATGCACCGACTATTATCATTATGTCCTCGTCCTTGGGTATCTTCGGGATGGCATCCACTACCTGCTGGCCGTACATCGTGAGGTGGACCACCTTGCCTTTGAAGTCCTTCATGGCCTCCTTCCAGCTCACGCCTGTCTTGATGCTGTAATCCCCGCCGAACCTGTCGACCACGCTGCGGATGTTCTCCTCCAGCACCGGGTCGTACGTGTCGACGTATATGCCCTTGGCACCCAATGCCCTTGAGGAGAGTGCGACATGGGTGGTCACCCTCTTGTCCCTGTCGGGACGGTGGCCTATCCTCATTATCCAAATGTCGGACATCTCACTCTTCTTTGATGAGCTCAATCCTGTGCCCGCGGTAATCCATCTTCACGGATCTGCGGACAAGGCTCTTCAGCATGGTCGAGGACAGACCCAGGGTTTCTGCGACATCTCCCGAGAACTTACCCTCCTTGCCGACCTCGGCGAGGATCTTGGACTCTATCTCGGAGTACTCCTCTTCGCTCATCATGGCGGCCGTGAGGACATCGCTGATCTCATAGACCGGCCATTGGGCGTTGATATTGAATGAGGTGTAGTATGTGTGGTAGGATTTCTCGGGATAGTTCCCGTCCTTGGACAGCCAACGCATCTCCACGAGCTTCATCTTCTCGAAAAAGATGATGGCGTCCCTGCCTTCGCGACCGAATTTCGCCTCAATCTCGTCGGCTGTTCTCCACTCCAAGGTCACCTCTTTCAACACCTCTCTTTTGACGGGTGTATCAACGGATCTGAGCATGGGGACCAGCTCGGACGGTTCGTTGATGACCTTTATTCTGTTCATAAACAGACTTAATACCGTTATGTTTATAAATAGAATATGTCAAATTTTGACCGAAAGTACACATTTCGGTACGAAAATGGCATGATTCCAGTAGTTACATGACGACGATTGCCGTACTTTTCGGGATGGGAACATCCAGCCATCCATACCAAACCCTTATTAAGCGATTCCCTAATCCACACAGCATGAAACAGACCAAGGAACCCGAACTCAGGTGGCAGTGCCTCAACTGCTACAAGGTGTACAAGGGTGCTGAGGGAGAGCAGCAGGCTCTCGATTGCTGTGGGTCGCTCATCCAGGGATGGTGGACCAACTACGGCAAGTGGGGCAAGCAGAACTGGTACGGAAGATGATTCCGGACCTGTCCTGATCCTTATCCAAACCCCAATTTCTTATACATTCCAGTTGTTATTAGGACAATACCATGCCGGATGACAAGGAACCAATCGGCTCCATTTCGGAGGAGTTCGCACTCCTTGAGAGGCACATTCTCATCCTCAAGACGGTGAAGACCAACCAGCCGATCGGGCTCATCAGGCTCTCGGAGATCACCGGGATCCCCAAGCACAAGGTCAGATACTCACTGAAGCTCCTGGAGCAGGAGGGGATCATCAGGGCCACGCCGGAAGGTGCGGTGGTGACCGACAGGTACGACGACTTCCTGAAGAACATCTCGGAGTACGTCAAGGGACTCTACACCAAGGTCGAGGAACTGCTCTCGCAGATCTGATACCCTGGCGAATACTATTAATACGAGTCTTTCATTGCAAGCAATACTACCAAGCCGCTGTAGCTCAGTAGGTAGAGCGTGTGACTGTTAATCACAAGGTCCTCGGTTCAAATCCGTGCGGCGGCGCCATTACTTCTTCTCAACAACGATCGTTGGTTCAATCGTCATTGTCGCGCATCATTCCGAGCAGGATATCCTGCTTGTTCTTCTCCGACTTGTTGTTGACGTAGTTGATCAGGTTGGACCCTTTGAGCACGACGCTCGAGGGTCCGGAACGGACATAGAATTCCTCTTCCTTACCGTCCTTCAGGAACACCGGTTTCTTGCATCTGGCACAGTCCACGCGGATGATCGCCTTGTCGTCATCCATGTCTATGAGCCTGAAGGAGATGTACGGGAAGAACTCGTCACCGATCTTCGAGGAGATCATGTTGGTGAGGTGCAGGTTCATCTTGTCCCTGCTGGGGAACTCGTCCTCGTCCACGCCGTAGATCGAACCGTCATCGGAGACGCCGATCATCAGGATGCCCCCGGACGTGTTCAGGAATGCCACGATGGTCTTCAGTATGGCCTTCTCCATCCTCTTGTCGTTCTCTCCCGTGGTTATGTTCGTGGTGATGGTGGACTTGAACTCGAGCTTCTCCGATTCGCCGGAGGCGATGATCCTCAGCGCCTCATCCCTGGCATACTCGTTCGAATAATCGCTCTCGGCGTACTCCATCCTCCTGTTGACCCTGCTGTCGATGAGGATCCTGTCCAGGCCCATCTCGCTGAGGATGGTCGTGACGAACGCCCCGATCATCGCGTAGAACACGTACTGGGTCGCCACCCATACGTCAAAACCAAGGTAGGACACGAAGTGGTAGTAGGCGATCTGGGTGATGAACATGATCAGCAGGATCGTCATCGCCACGCAGAACGCGCCCATATACAGGAATATGCGGTCCTTCCTGTACTGCTGCGGAGTGGAACGCACCAGGGTGTACACGAAGACCAGTCCGAGCATCATCAGGCAGACCCCCGTGAACACGCTGGACAGTATCGAGAAGAACTCATGGAAATCGATGAAGTCGGACACGACCGCGAACATCAGCGTTATCACCATCGCGATGATCAGGACCGGGGGGATGTGTGAGACCTCACGGTCGGACATTATCGCTCCCAGGAGCATCGCCGCGATCGGTACGGAGAGAACCAGCTGGTTGATCCTGTGCGTATAGATGTCGAAGACCACCAGTATCATGGCAGCCGTGAACAGGAACGAGTACAGCCAGAGCGTGCCTCTCGGTATGCGGTTGGGGTTTTCGCCGATCGTGTCTTCCATGAGGCTACAATAGGATGGCCGTATAAAGGGTGGATACCCGTCCGGCGGTTTCGATACTTTATTATGTGTAATTCGTCTAACGACGCCTGTTGGGCTCTTAGCTTAGTCAGGTAGAGCGCTCGGCTCATAACCGAGCGGCCACCGGTTCGAACCCGGTAGGGCCCACCACCTGTTCTCCCACGTCGTTCTTTTGTGTATTGTACTGCAAAAAAAATGGGGAGGGGGCTGTTGCCCCGACCCTGAAAGTTTCGGAAAGGGTTCATTGGGTGTTGTCCATCGTATACTTCTGCGATATGACGATGGATTGACCGCTCTCGCTGAGAAGCACACCGTGTATGTTCAGCGTCCTGCAGTTCTTGGAATCGAACTCGCCGAAATAGCATCCTCTGTACGTCACGTCCTTGTACGTTATGGAGGACTGGACGGATATGCCGTAGCTGTTGGTCGACTTCAGATCGTAGAACATCGCGGTCCATACTGCGATTTCGTTCCCGTCATCGTCGACGGTCAGTATCCCCAGGCACGAGTCGTCCTGCATGAGGATTCCCAGAGTTATGCCGTTGCCGTTGATCCTCTCGACGATCTTTCCGTCCTTGTAGATCACCGCATCCTCGGTCCCGGTGTATGTCGTCTCTTCGAGGTTCTTGTCGGGATATGAGGCCGACGACTCGTCGCCGTATTCCACCATCCAGATGTCCCCGGCGCCCTGTGTCACCGTAGAGGAGTAGAACACCCCGTCCCTGTACTGGATCATCTCGAATGCGGATAGCTCCCCGAATGTAGCCAAGGACATGAACATTCCGCCGTCCAGATAGACCGCGGTGTTTTCGGCCATGTATCCGTCGGTACCGACCACATCGAAGAACATAATCGATCCGGACACCGATTTGATCGTCATCGTGTTGACAGCGACATCCTTCGGGCCCTCTTCGGTGTATTCCCTGACCTTGTACGATTCTATCACCGAGCCGGTTTCAGGTATGTCGGCCTGAATGCCCAGTCCCGGGAACTCTCCCACGTATCCAGCACGCTTGTACACATCGATGACCGCCTCCTGTCCCGAGAAGTACGATACCGTCATGAAGTTCATGTTGTCCGGGAGTGTCGCGATGAACACCGCACCGGTGCTGCCCTGTAAACCTGCGGTCAGCATCTTGTTGCCGTCCCAGGAGCAGTACAGCTTCTGGCTGCCGTCATCGAACAGGTAGAAATCGCCCTCGTGATGGGTGATCTTCACCTTTCCGCCAGAACCGGCCCCCTCGCCGTACAGGGGAATGCCGTCATTCCATGTACCGCTGCATTCCTGAACCTCTTCCCATTCGCCCGTTACGGAGGGTTCCTGGGGATTGCCCCCTTTCGATGCAATGAAAGCAGCCACCATTATGATGACGACAGCCGCTGCTATGACAACTATGGTCTTGCTATTCATACTATCACTGATGGTTCCTGTTTGCAGAAAAAGATGTCTGCCGGGTCACCCCGGCAGTAAGTGGTTTTAATGGAATCTTCAGGCGGCCCTCTTCTTCTTCACTACGATCACTGCAGCGACGATGACCACGACGAACACCGCGAAGATGATGACGAGCATGGTCATGTCCAATACCAATCCGCCGGCAGTTCCTGAATCCAGCACATAGGTGGAGTAGGATGTCAGGGTGGCACAGAGGTACATCTGACCGTTTTCATCGACCTCATAGGTTCCTGCCATCTCGACGGGGACTCCGTTGATGATGTGGTACAGGACGGTGTTCTCATCCTTCACGGGGAACTTGACGGACATCGGACCGGTAGCGGTGATGTCGTACGCCTCGCTTCCGTTGTAGGTCGTCTTAGCGTTGCTGACGCAGAACGATTCAGAGTATGCGTATTCGGTGTCCACGGTAAAGATCAATCCCGAAGGCGCGGATACGGTGAAGACATCAGCTTCCATGGGGACTGCGAAGTAGAAATCGTTACTCTCCGCGGATACGGTCTCGCCGGACTTCACCTTGGCCTCCGTTCCGGTGACGGAAGTAAGCGTGAGGTCTCCATAGTAGAGGTACTCGTAGGACCAGGATCCGTCACTGACATCTCCATACACAGTTCCGCTGGAATCCTTGAGCCAGATCACGTCATCTGCTACATCTGCGTCAACATACTGTCCGTATGTCGCCTCCTGCTCCTTACCGTCGATGGTCAGTTTGAACTTCTCACCGACCGACACTGCGGTAAGATAATTGTCGGTGATGACCACGTATCCGTCCTGTATTTCGAATCCTTCGTAGGATTCGGGATCGAGCGTGTATCCCTTGGCAGCCTGGACGGTCATCTTGGATGCGTCTCCGTCTGCGATGGCCAGATACGCTCCGTTGAAGTTGAGCGAATAGTTCTCCCCATCGATCTGGATGAATTCGGTGACATATACGGTTCCATTCAAGTCATAATCGAATCCGAAACTGGACATGATAAGACGTCCGTCACCGTCGACCGTCAGCTCCTTCTCGCTCAGGTAATAACCGATAGCGGCGAATATTCCGACGGCTGACTGGATCTCTCCATAGTTTACGTCGCCAGAGACGGTGATCTTCTCGATGAGCTTGCTGTCCGCAACCTCCATCTTATCTATGACCTTGGATCCGTCCTTCATCGTGTACGTGACTTCCGCACTGTCGAATCCGTAGTTCCCAAAGGACATAACCGGCTGGTGGTAGTTAATGATCGATCCTTCGATCTTTGAAATTGACGAGTCGTGAACCGTGTACGTTCCGGACAAGGTGATCTTCTCGGAGGACATGATCATGTTCTCCATGTCGAACTTCACACTGCCCCAGTCCATGGTAATTCCCTGCGACGTCTGGCTCATCTTCCCGGTGATCTCTTCGACAGTGATGTTCTGGAGTATCACCATGGGACTGACCTCTCCGCTGATAATCCCTATGATGTCGATATCGCTCAGATCCAATGAGATCTTCACCGAGAGGTCGGTCAAGCCAGTTTCACTGGAAATCGTCCCATTGGCGTATGACTTGTTGTTCATGCTGCCCTTCACTGACAAGGACAGGACCTCGTCCTCCGAGGAGATGGCAATCTCGATTCCGCTCGCGGATACGGCACTGCCGGCCCCGTTCTTGATGTCCTTGGTCATCGCGTCCTTGAGGGTGATCTTGGCCTCGACCTGACCGTCATAGGTAACACTGGCCTCGAGGCCGTTGATCGTTGCCATCTGGAACGCGCCGGGGGCGTTAGCGGTGAACTCTGCCTTGTCAAGTTTCGCGTTGGCCTGCACCTTAAGGCTGCTGTCGGCGGTGACCTTGGCATCCACCTTGAATCCGTTGACGGTTATCAGGTTGTACACGTCGCCCTTGGTCTCGACCTCGAGGTCCCCTACGGAGATCTCCATGGAGGCTTCGATGTCGACGGACTCCGCAGCATCCTTCATCTGCTGGACGAAGTCGCTGTTGATGATGGACTCCATATCGATGTCGTCGAATGAGAACGAATCGTCCCCGGTGATCTTGGCGATGAGGGACTCCATGTTATCGAGGATCTCCTCGATGTCCTTCGCGTCGATCTTGGAGAAGTCCGTGTTCCTGACCTTGTTCGCGATGTCCTTGACCTTCGCGGTGAGGTCGTCGAAGTTGATGTTGGAGCTGTCGAGCTGTGACAGGAGGTTCTTGATCTTCGATTTCAGGCTATCCACGTCGACCTGCGGCAGGTCGATGTCCTTTGCCTTCTCCTCGGCCTCCTTGAGGTCGATGGAGAATGAGCCCTTGGCGGACAGATTGTTGATGACCACATTAGTCTCGACGCCTTCGACGGCCTGCTTGATCCTGAGCTCCTTGATGGAGAATTCGGAACTTCCGGTCGCGGAATCCTCGCTGAAGCTGAGCTCTGCCGTATCCTTCAGTCCCTTCAGGGTGAAATCGTCGGTGACGATGTCTGCGGTCATGGTCGACTTGAAGCTTCCGCTCGCGTCGATCGAGATGTTCTTGTATGTGGAGGGATCGAGGATATCGACTTTCTCGATTCCGTTGAACTTCAGATCCAGGCTTCCGTTGAGTTCCTCGGTGAACTTCTGATCATCGACGCTGCACTCGATCTTGGACTCGGCGACGATGTTGCCCCTGAAGTCCTCGGTCTTGTTGGCCAGAGGTGTCGATGCCTTGACGGAGAGGGAGGCCTTTCCGCTCTCGACGGCGAATTTGTCGTCCTTTGTGGTGACCGTGATCTTGCCGATGTTGAAATCGACCTTCAGGTCCGCGCTCGCGTCGATCTTGTTGTACTCCTTGTTCTGGATGTAGGCGATGATGTCTGTGATGCTGCCGTTGACATTGACGGTGAGGTCCCCGGTCGCTTCCACAGCGCCCTCGAACTTGACGATGACGTCTGAGACCTCGACGACGGTGCCCTTGTCGACAGCGATCGTCACTTTGCTGTTGATGCTGATCTTGTCCTTAGGCGGCTCCGTGTTCACGATGGTGTAGGAGGCCTTTCCGGAAACCTTGACAGCGGTAGTCTCTTTGAACTCGTAGTTCGAGCCGAAGTATGAGAGGACTGAACCCTCCTCGAACACGAACTTGCATCCCTCTCCTGCAGTGAGAGAGAACGAGCTGTTCATTTCCATGATGAGCGATGCTCCGGACTCCACGGTGACCGTGACTCCGGCTGCCATCTTGACGTCCCCGACAACGGCTGTGTCGTCGGTGACCGTCAGGTCTTTATCGATGTTCTCGGGAAGTGTGCTGGCATCCCCGATGCCCTCGAAGAGGCCTGTCAGGCCGTCCATGGTATCTTGCAGTCCAGCGTCGGATTCCTGTGCGGAATCCGTCATGGACAAGGGGACGAGCATTGCAAGGGCCACAGCGAATGCGGCCAGTAATTTCGTCTTAGAATTCACTAGTAATTCCTCCTTGGGAGTGAAGCGTTGTTAATTTATTATAAAATTAACCGAACATAGTTCGGACGCTTTGAAAAGAAATGGCACTGGCCGCGGGGCTTCACTGCTTCACGTGGTGCCTGACGGACGTCATTTCTACGAGTTCGTCGAGCTTCACGACGAAGGATTCCTCGTCGATGTTCTCTCCGCCGTTGTAGATATTCTGGCACATCATGAAGAGCTTAGTGTACGCAAGACCCCGATCGGTCAGGCGGTACACAGTTGCCTTCCTCCCTTTCGTCGTGACACGGGACTTCAGGATATTTGCCTTCGTCAGAACGGTAAGACGGCCCTCTACCGCACGCCAACATGCGATATCGGATAGCTCGGAAGCCCTTGCCTCCCCCTGCTCCATGATACGCTGCAACATCATGCAGGAAATGTAATCATAAGAAGGGTACGATCTCCTTACCATAGTATCATGGACTTGGTCTCCTCAAATAGTAGTTTGCGAACTCAAAATCAACTACTTGACTTTAAGTCATATCATATTGACTATTTTGGTCATAAGTACTTTACCATTTCCATCCGCTGGTTTTTGTAGGGGCATCTGGATGGACACCCGTGAGATCCGATCTTATTCCTGTGATGTACGTCGTTATCGGCGCTTCGCTCTGGGGTACGATAGGTCTCTTCACGCGTTCGCTCGCACCGTTCATCTCGCCCCTGCAGATGGCCTTCGCCAGATGCCTGGTGACCGTCATCATACTGCTGGCCGCCATATTGGTCCTGGACAGGAAGCTCCTGAGGATCTCTCCCAGGGACATCTGGATGTTCATCGGTACGGGACTGTTCAGCATAGTGTTCTTCACGGTCTCGTACTTCACCACCCAACAGCTGGTATCGCTGTCCACGGCCTCGGTCCTTCTGTACACGGCGCCCTGTTTCGTCGTCATCATGTCCGCGATACTGTTCAAGGAGAAACTGACAAGGAACAAGGTCCTGGCCCTCGCCCTGGCTTTCGCCGGCTGCGTGTTCGCCACCGGGATAGGGATGAACGATCTGAATATAGGCGTGCTCTACGGGATCATGGCAGGTTTCGGATACGCACTGTACTCTATTTTCAGCAAGTACGCTCTGGTGAAATACAAGCTGCTGACAATCCTGTTCTACACGTTCCTGGTGGCATCGATCTGCCTCCTGCCGTTCTGCGACCTTCCACAGTTCGCCGGTGCGTGTGCCGAACAGACCGTCATATTCAACATACTGGCACTTGGCATCCTGTGCACCATAATGCCGTATTATTTCTACACCGTCGGACTCAAGGGCATGGATGCGGGGAAGGCTTCGATCATCGCCTTCGTTGAGCCCATGGTCGCTACCGTCCTGAGCATCTGCATCGGGGACCCCTTCAGCATAATGAACATCGTCGGAATAGTGATGATCTTCTTCTCGCTGGTGCTCCTCAACCGCAGGGCAGAGGATCAGCCGACGAGCTCGTAACGGGCAGAACGGGTGCTCCCTTCAGATTTGGCAACGCGGCCGTCCTTCCTCATGTTCTGGAGGATGTTCGTCGCCTTCACTGAGAGCTGCTCATCTGAGAGGCCTTTCCTGTCGCGGAACCGCAGCACGTCCACCACATCCGAGCGGGTCACCGAACCGTTCTCCTTCAGGAGCTGCATGACAGCATCATAGTCGGAACCCTTGCTGAACCTGGATGACGGGTCCTCGTAGGACGGGTTGATGCATGGGACCCCGTCATATACCGTCACAAGCCCCCTGGAGATCAGGGATTCCATCCTCTTGTCGGAAAGGAACCTGCCGGAATCCAGACGGTCGAGGTCCATGATGTCCTGGACCTCCATGTTCGGATGTATGTCCAACGCCCTCACCAGCGAGCCCTCCCTGCGCCCCGGGAAGGTGACCGCCACCGTATCCTCGGTGATGCTGAACCTTGGAAGAGGGAAATGCTTGTGGATCTGCGAGAGGTAGAAGTTCCTAATGCCCGCGCCGCTGTTGGAGACCAGCCCGATGCCCGTCATGCACCTGATGAGGAAACTGTTACGCTGGGTCATCGTCTGGTTCTGCCCCTTCACGAAGGATTCGGGCTGGACGTCGGGGAACGACCCCCTGCTGAAGACGGTGACGGACTCGTTCTCCCTCTCGATGACATCGACCGTCCCGCCCATCGTGTAGTCCTGATGCTGGATCGCGTTGAACATCGCCTCCGTCAGCGATGCTATCCGGTAGGTGCTGACGAAGGACTGCCCGTCGCCGTCCGGGATCTTGACCGTGGAGTTGCTGATGATGGACGCGACCTTCCTGACCGCCAGCACCATCGATCCGTTCACCGAGCGGGTGTCCGAGACCGTGCCGTCCACATCCAGGAGCCTCCATCTGATGCAGAGCGTCGACGGCAGGACCTTCTCCGAGGCCTTCCCCATCAGGATCATGGAGGCCACGGTCACCTTGCCCCTCTTCAGCACGCCGATGTGCGAGAGGAACGCCTGATCGTCCATCCCCGACACGGCATCCGCATCGTCGGGATGCTCGGAGACGTAGGTCGCCCTGACCGCACGCACCGCTTCGGGGTCGAAGCTCCTGATGTCCGCTTCCTGCACGACATTGCCTGTCCAATCGTCGTAGACGCTCTTCACGATATGCGTATCGACTTGGGGATATAAATCTCATTTATTCTCATTCCTAATGACGCCAGCAACGGATTACGGTATCATGTTTCCTATAAGGGTTAAATAAAGGGAAAATGTCGCACGTCCATTAACCCGGTCCTACCGGTAAAGAGGAATACAGATGCCGAAACTACTCAACATCACGATCAACAACATGCCGCAGATCGCGCAGGAACTCACACAGTGCGTCCAGTGCGGATACTGTATCGATGTCTGCGAGGCCCACGCCCAGACACCTTGGGACTCCGTCACACCCAGGGGAAAGATCTACTACCTGAAGCAGATCGACCTGAAGGGAACCGGTGCGATGGACAAGGTCCTCGGAAGGCCCGTCGCCCTCAGCCCCGAGTTCGTCGACGCCATGTACAAGTGCACAGGCTGCGGAAACTGTGAGATCGTCTGCCATGCCAAGATCCGCCTGGTCGACCTTTGGGAGACCATGAGGAAATGGATGGTCGAGATCGGAATCGGACCGATGCCCGCGGCAGTCGCGATGGGTAAGAGCATCCACAAGAACCACAACCCCTACAACGAGCCCGACTCCAAGAGGGATGCATGGTGGCCCGAGGACGTCGAGAGGCACATCCCCGCCAACGTCATCTTCTTCGCGGGATGTACCGGATCCTACAGGATGCAGCACATCGCACAGGCCGGTGTCAGGGTCCTCGACCGCGCAGGCGTCCAGATGAACTGTCTCGGACCCGACGAGTGGTGCTGTTCCTCTCCCCTCATAAGGACCGGAAACGAGAGGGAGTCCACCGACTGTGCGCAGCACAACGTCGAGAAGGCCGACGGAATGGGAGCCAAGGACATGGTCATGACCTGCTCCGGATGCTACAAGACCGTCTCCTGCGACTTCGGAAGGTTCTACGCCAAGGCCGGACAGAACGTCTACCACTTCTCACAGTACGTCGAGCAGCTCATCAACGACAGGAAGCTGCCCCTCAACAACGAGTTCAACCACAAGGTCACATACCACGACCCCTGCCACCTCGGAAGGCACTCCGGAGTCTTCGACGCTCCCAGGAACGTCATCAAGAAGATCAAGGGTGTCGAGTTCGTCGAGATGGAGAGGTCCAGGGAGAACTCCAGGTGCTGCGGTGCCGGAGGAGGATACAAGAGTACCTACCCCGACTTTGCCCTCAACATCGGAGTCGCAAGGATCCGCGATGCAGAGGCGACCGGCGCCGATGTGCTGGTCACCTGCTGTCCCTTCTGCGTGCTGAACCTGACCCAGGCGGCCAAGAAGGTCGGCTCCAACATCAAGGTCATGGATCTTTCCCAGGTCCTCCTCGAGGTCACAGCTCCCAAACCCGAGGCAGCTGCCGCAGAGCCCGCAAAGGCCTGAAAACCACAGATAACGGGGGCATACGCCCCCACTTCCACACTTTTATGACATTCCCCGAACTCTGCCCGGACATCCTACGCGTCCTGAAGGGCAAGGGGATCGAGGAACCCACACCGCCCCAGGCGGATTCGATCCCGAGGATAATCAGGGGGGAGAACCTCCTCATCGTCGCACCGACCGGCATCGGGAAGACAGAGGCGGCCATGCTGCCCGTCCTGGAGATGATCCTCAGGAGCAAGGGGAAGCCCGGGATCAGGTGCATCTACATCACACCCCTCAGGGCCCTGAACAGGGACATGCTGAAGAGAATGGAGGATTACGGGAGGGAGCTCGGCATCACGGTCGGCGTGAGGCACGGGGACACCCCCCAGGCCGAGAGGAACCGCCAGTCGGAGCACCCTCCGGAGATACTGATCACGACGCCCGAGACCCTGCAGGTCATGTTCACCGGCAAGAGACTGGTCCAGCACATGAAGAACGTGGAATGGGTCATCGTGGACGAGATCCATGAGCTTTCCAACACGGAGAGGGGTGCCCAGATGAGCGTCGCCCTCGAGAGGCTGGTCCTTCTGGCCGGGAACTATCAGAGGATAGGGCTTTCCGCCACCGTCGGCAACGTCGACCACGTCGCACGGTTCCTGGCAGGGAACAACAGGGAGGTCGTCATAAGGAAACATGACACCCACAGGGACTTCGAGATCTCCGTGGAAAGCCCGGTCCCCGAAAACGACCCTGTGCTCCGCGACAGGCTCCAGAGCGACCCTGACATCCTTGCCGTGATGAAAAGAGCCAGAGAGGTCATCGACAGCGGTAATTCGACGCTGTTCTTCGTCAACACGAGGGAGACCGCGGAATGGCTCGCCGCACGTTATCACCTGTGGGACGAGGACATATCAGTCGAGGTCCACCACGGTTCCCTGTCCAAGGAGAACAGGATGGACATGGAGGACCGTTTCAAGAAGGGGGAGGTGAAGTGCCTGATATGTACATCCTCCCTGGAGCTCGGTATCGACGTGGGCAGCACCGATATGGTGATCCAGTACAACTCACCCAGACAGGTTTCGCGCATGATCCAGCGTGCCGGACGCGCCGGCCACAGGATCGGGGAGACCATCCGCGCCAAGATACTGGCCACGGCACCGGACGAGGTGGCCGAGGCCATGGTGGTCGCCCGCAGGTGCGACTCCAAGGAACTAGAGTACTTCGAGGGCAGGGAATGCCCCCTGACCGTCGTCGCCAACCAGCTGATAGCCATGACCATGACCGGCGCGATGGACAAGGAGCTTGCGTACAAGGTCATGAGGAACGCGTACCCGTTCAGGAACCTGCAGATGAGCCAGATGCTCGATGTTTTGGAACAATTGAAGAGCATCAAGATGGTCTTCGACGACGGGAACACCTTCAAGCGCTCCAAGAAGGGTATGAACTACTTCTACGACAACATCTCGATGATCCCCGACGAGCGCACATACATGATCCGCGACATCGGGACAAGGGCGATCATAGGTACGCTGGACGAGAGCTTCGTCGCGTCCTTCGCCGAGGAATTTGCCATGTTCATCGCCAAGGGAAGGACCTGGCGCATTGTCGAGATGAGGGAGGATGAGATCCTCGTCGAGGAGGCCAAGGACGTGGGTTCCGTCCCGAACTGGGTCGGATCGGACATCCCCGTTCCCTTCGAGGTCGCGATGGAGGTCGGCAAGATGAGGAGGACCAGAAGGTTCTCCGACTATCCTGGGGACGACGGATGCGTCAGGGTGCTCAAGGAGTACTTCGCATCCCAGGACGAGAAGTCCACAATGCCCACGGACAAGACGGTCACCGTCGAGATCGCCGAGCGCATGGCGATCATCAACTGCTGTTTCGGGAGCAGGGTGAACGAGACCCTCGGCAAGATCTACTCAGCGCTTCTAACCGCCCGCCTGGGCGAATCCATAGGGGTCACCACCGACCCGTACCGCATCATCCTGGAGCTACCTAGGCACGTGGACAAGGAGACGATGATGAACACCATCAGGTCCGTGAAGCCGGGAACGGTCGAGGCACTAACCAGGATGACCATCATGAACTCATCGTTCCTGAGGTGGAGGTTCGTCTACGTCGCGAAGAAGTTCGGGATCATCGAGAAGGAGGCCGACCACCGTTTCATGAACTTCAGCAGGCTCTTCGAGCTCCACAGGGACACGCCTGCGTACACCGAGGCGATCGACAAGGTCCTCTGGGAGGACTTGGATATCCCCAACACCGAGAAGGTCGTGTCCATGATGGCCTCCGGCGAGATCGAGCTCGTCCAGGAGAGGATCTCCGCCATAGGCCTCGAGGGTATCACCAGATCGAAGGAGCTCATGCAGCCGGTCCGCGCCGACCACTCCATCCTGATGGCCCTGAAGAAGAGGCTCGAGGACGAGGTCCTGTTCGCATCCTGCATGCACTGCGGCTCCCAGAGCAGGTTCAGGGTGGGTGACGCACCGAAGAAGTTCAAGTGTCCCCAGTGCGGGGGCGTCATGATCGCCGTACTCAAGGGCTACGAGAGGGACACAGTCAAACTCCTCAAAGAGCCAGCATTGTCAAAGCAGGAAAAGGCGGACCTTCAGAAGATGGGGCGCAACGCGAACCTGGTGTTCGAACAGGGCAGCCGTGCGGTACTCGTCCTTGCAGGGAGAGGCATCGGGCCCGACACCGCGGCGAGGATCCTGCGCACGCTCCACACCGACGAGGACGAATTCCTCAGGGACATCATGAACGCCGAGATCCTGTTCGCCAAGAACAAGAGGTTCTGGGATTGATTACCTACTAAAAACATAGGTAGAAGATTACCATTATATCCGAGATATTCCCGTGACCTCTCATGACCGACCTTGCCATTCTGTGGGTGATCGCCGCCGGATTGATGGAACCGATCTGGATGGTCTCGCTCAAGAAGTACAACGACTCCAAGAACATCCTTTGGGGCGGAGTCGTTCTGGCATTCATGTTCATCGGACCCGCATGCCTGTCCATGGCCACTGAGGGCTCGATGCCGGTCAGCGTAGCATATTCGGTATGGGTGAGCATCGGTACGGCCATGACCACGCTGGTGGGGTGGCTATACTACAAGGACCCGATCGACAGGAAGACGATACTGTTCCTGCTGATGATCCTGACAGGAGTCGTCGGACTGGACCTTGTGACGGGGTGATGGGATGAACAGCGGTTGGTACTGGGTGATCCTCGGCGGTATCGTCGAAGCGATATACACAACATTCATGGGCCTTGCGGAAGGCATGACCGATCTCGTCTACACGGCATTGGGACTGGGATTCAGCATCGTGGGCACGGTCCTCCTGAACGGAGGTCTGAAGAGGGGCCTCCAGATGGGTGCCAGTTATGCTGTCTGGGTAGGTGTCGGCGTGGGCGGAGCCGCGATCGCCGACATTCTGGTGTTCTCCAACGGCCTCGACATACTGGGTTACATGTTCCTGGCCCTGGTCTTCGGCGGCGTACTGGGACTGAACCTTCAGACGGACAACAAAATAACATCCGAATGAATCATTCCGACCTGACGCCGTTGGTCAGGGTCCCGACGTTCTGGATCCAAGCCTCGACCTTGTCCCCGGGCCTGATCTCCGATACGCCCTCGGGGGTCCCGGTTATCAGCACATCGCCCTCGTTCATGGTGATGTATCTGGACACGTAGGATATCAGCCATGGGATCGTGAAGATCATGTCGCGGGTGTTGCCCTTCTGCCTGACCTCCCCGTTGACCCTGAGCTCCAGATCGAGATCCTGAAGGTTCCCTGCGTCCCTCACCGGGATCGGCTCGGACATCGGTCCGAAGGTGTCCATGCCCTTGCTGAGGTCCCATGTGTTCCCCTCCTCGCGGGCCTTCTTCTGCATGTCCCTCGCGGAGACGTCGTTGAAGACGGCGACTTGGGATATGTAACTCAAGGCATCCCGCTCGGAGACGCCTTTGCAATCCTTTCCGTATACAAGTGCCAGCTCCACCTCGTGCTGCACGTTCGTGACCCCTTTCGGGATGACGATGTCGTCCCCGTTGCCGATGAGGCAACTGACAGGTTTGAAGAATATCGTGGGGACTTCTGGGAGCTTCGACTCCAGCTCCTTGACGTGGGAACGGTAGTTCCATCCGATGCAGACGATCTTGGTCGGCCTCATATGAATCCGCCCTTCACCGTGAACTCGGGTTTCTTCTCCTTCTCGGTGACGTCCTTGAGCTCCACGGACTTCCCGTAGAACCCCTGGCAGATCACGTAGACCTCCGACGAAGTCGGCCTGGACGCGTCAGGCGAATGGACCTTGACCGACTGGAAGCGCTTCTCCAGCTCGCTCTTGAGGGAATCGAACATGTCCCCCATGAAGACCTTCATCACGAGCTTCCCCTCCTTCTTCAGGATGCGGTCGCAGACGTCGACCGCGAACATGCACAGGTTGATGGACCTGGCATGATCCGTTGAATAATGACCGGCGATGTTCGGTGCCATGTCCGACAGCACGACATCCGCCTTTCCGTTGAACCTCTCCAGGAGCTCCCTCATCGTGGAATCCTCGGTTATGTCTCCGATGATGAATTCGACGCCGTCCATGGGTTTGATGTACCTCAGGTCTACACCGATAACATGGCCGTTCGGCCAGGTCCTCTCCTTCGCGACCTGGCACCATCCGCCGGGACAGGCTCCCAGGTCCACGACCGAGTCGCCCTCCTTGAAGATGCCGAACCTCTCGTCGATCTGGATGAGTTTGAAGGATGCCCTGGAACGATAGTTGAGCTTCTTCGCGAGCTTGTAGTAGTGCTCGTTCCTCCTCTCCGCAACCCAGCGGTCGTGTAGGTCGGCCATGAAGAAGGCTAGGAGATACCCCTATTAATGATATCCGAGGCTGCCAATCGATATATCCTCGTACATACGTCGACCGTCAGTGACATCATGGCGAATATAATCATACTCAACGCAGCCGCCAGGAAGAACGGGAACACCGCCGCCCTGGTGGAGGCCTTCATGAAAGGTGCGAAGGAATCCGGGAACACGGTGAAGGAGTTCTACCTCCAGACCATGACGATCCGCGGATGCCTCGCATGCATGGGCTGCACCCGCAACGCGGAGCCCTGCGCCCAAAAGGATGAGATGACCCAGATATACGAAGCCTTCAAGGATTGCGACACCGTGGTCATGTCCTCCCCGGTGTACTTCTACGGCGTGGCGGGACCCCTCAAGACCACGGTGGACCGTCTGTTCGCCGTCTTCTCCAAGTACGGTTACGAAGCATGCCAGAGGGACTGCGCCCTGCTCATGACATCCGACGATCCCGAATTCGACGAGCCGCTGGACTGGTACCGCAAGTTCGCCGACAACATGGGATGGAACAATCTCGGAGAGGTCCTGGGTTCCGGAAGGGTCCAGGAAGCCCACGACCTGGGCGCTTCTATCGGCCACTGATAATAAGCCATAATAACTGGTGCGGCATATCGAATCCTGAGGATCACGATGAGCGGATGGACCTACGAGAAATCGGGCGTTAGCATCGACCAGAAATCCAATGCGATCAAGGCACTTGTTGACAAGCTGGAGTACAAGAGGGACGGCATAGGACAGAACGTCCGCCTGCCCGGACTCTTCGCGAGCCTGATCGACTTCGGGGACAGGTACATCACCATGGCCACCGACGGTGTCGGTACCAAGCTGATGATCGCGGAGGCCCTGAACAAGTGGGACACGGTCGGTATCGACTGCATCGCCATGAACGTCAACGACACCATCTGCGTCAACTCCGAACCCACCTCATTCGTGGACTACATCGCCATCGACAAGCCCAACGAGGACATCACCAGGGAGATCGGTGTCGGACTCCAGAAGGGAGCCGAGCTGTCCAACATGGAGATCGTCGGAGGGGAGATCGCGGTCCTTCCAGAGATCGTCAACGGAATCGATCTCTCCGGAACATGCCTGGGATACGTGGCCAAGGACAGGATCATCACGGGGGAGACCTGCGAGGAGGGCGACCTGATCGTATCGCTCAGGTCCTCCGGTATCCACTCCAACGGACTCACGCTGGCCAGGAAGATTGTCGAGGCCAACAACTACAAATGGACCGACAAGGTCGCCGGTCTCTCCAAGAGCATCGGGGAGGAGCTTCTGACACCCACAGAGATCTACGTCAAGCAGGTCCTCGAGATCACATCCAAGTTCAACGTCCACGGACTCGTGGATATCACCGGAGGAGGACTCAGGAACATCCTCCGTATGAAGAAGGGTCTCCAGTACGTCATCAGCGACCCCGTCAAGCCCGCACCGATCTTCAAGGTCCTGCAGGAGATGGGAGAGGTCGAGGACAAGGAGATCTATCAGACCCTCAACATGAGCATGGGATTCACCATCATCGCGCCCGCGGAGGATGCCGAGGAGATCGCGAAGAAGTATCAGAACGCCGAGGTCGTGGGACGCGTCCAGAAAGGGAACGGTGTCCTGCTGGAACCCGGTAACATACTGTACGACCACTACTGATCAGCTCAGCCTTGTCAGGTTGAGCCTTGTGAGGTCGATGAGGGACTGCTTGTATTCGCTGTCCGGCAGGATGGAGAGGGCATCGATCGCCTCCTCCACATAATCCTGGATAATCAGTTTGCAGTCGTCGATGGCCTCGGTCTGCATGATGAGTTCGCGGACATCGTCCAGAGAGGCCCCTTTCTTGATCATTCCGCGGATCTTGTTGCCGACCTTGACGTCGCGTATGGACAGGATGGTCGGGAGCGTTATGATGCCCTCGCTGAGGTCCCTCATGGCCGTCTTTCCGGAGACCTTCTCGGAACCTATCAGATCGATCAGGTCATCCGCAATCTGGAATGCCATTCCGTAGAGCTGACCGAAACGTGCCAGCTCCTCGACAGTCTCCTCGGGCTGTTCCGCGGAGATCGCACCGATCTTGGCACACTGGGACAGAAAAGCCGCTGTCTTTCCGTCGATGACCTGGTAGTACTCCTGCTCCATGATGTCCAGGTCGAACTTGTGGTTGTACTGGAGGAACTCGCTGTCTGCCAGCGAAGAACCCATCGCGGTGATGCTCTTCATGACATCGGTATTGTAGTCGAAGAGCGAGATCGCCTTGACCAGCATCATGTCGGAGATGGAGAGGGCCTTGCGGACGCCGTACTTCTTGTGGGCGGCGGTCTTCCCGCGGCGGCTGTCGCTCTCGTCGTTGATGTCATCCTGGATGAGGGTGGCCATGTGGACGAGCTCTGCCGCGGCAGCATACTGGAGGACGGTCCTTGTGCTCTCCTTGCCGCATGCCTTGCACGCGAGGATGAGCATCGAGGGACGGATCATCTTCCCGTGGGTGTCCAGTGCATAATCCATAACCTCCTGGACCTCGGGATCGGACTCGCGCGTGGCCTCGTGCATTATCTCCTCTACGGTGCTGAGCTCCGAGGAGATGATATCCTGCCAACTGCGAGTTTCCTCCGCCATGCGGTGGCATTAATTCGGTATTATAAAATAGGGATACCCGCGCGGGACCCCTCAGTAGTTCAGTTTGGCGTACAGCGCACCGACCACGGAACCCAATGCGGCACAGGTCTCGAGGGAGAAACCGCCCTGGGTGATGTCAAGGTTGTACCTCGGGATCCTCATGATGTCCTTGGGCACCCCATGGGGGCCGATGCCGAACACCAGTAGGATGCTCTGGCCGTTCTCGATCATGTCGACCAATGAACCCACGGTGACCTTCTTGGACTCCTCCGCGCGGCATGTGGTCAGGATCGGCTCCCCCAGCTGCGGCGGGAATCCCTTCGACGGGTACGGGAACTTCTGGAACCTGCCCTTCTCCGCCAGGTCGACGAAATAATCGCCGTGATGGCCGATGCTGGTGGTACCGGCTATCCAATTGGCCACCTCGACCGGCGTGCGGGTCTCCTCGGGGATGGGGAAACCGAACAGTGCCAGATTCATGTCGAAGGCCATCGCGAGGTCCCCTGCGCGGGCTATGATGCGCCTGTGGGGCTCCCTGAAGTTCTGGTCGTACGAGTTGTACAGTCCGATCGTTATCCTTCCCCTTCCCATCAGGGCTGCCTCCTTCTTCCAACTATGGCGTAAGCGTCGCCGTCCATGAAGATCTCGTACTCGGGATACTCCTTCTGGAGGCGGTTCACCGCCTCTATGACCTGGACCATCGTCAGTTTCTCCTTGTGGAAGTCTATGAAGATGCGGTCCGGTTCCATGTGATGACCTTCAAAGAGAACGAGAAGAGATGGTGCCGTGAGCCGGGCTCGAACCAGCGACTTCGTGATCTTCAGTCACGCACTCTCCCAACTGAGTTACCACGGCGCAATTCCCCCTATGGACATCCTGTTTATAAGACTTTTTGAGCCCAAAACGGGGGCCAGAGCCCCCTCGGGTTCACTGTTCCAGCGTCTCCTCGGCGGAGTCGTCCTGGGCCATCACGGGCTCAACGGCGGTGATGGTGTCGCCGTCACGGAGGTCCATGACCCTGACGCCCTTGGCGTTGCGCCCGGTCTCGCGGATCGAGTCGGTCTGCATGCGGATAATCTTTCCGCTCTTGGACTGGAGCATCAGCTCGTCGCCGTTGCACACCTTCCTGACGCTGACGACCTTTCCGTTGCGCTCGTCGGTCTTGATGGTGATGACACCCTTCCCTCCGCGCTTGGTCTTGCGGTAGTCGTCCACGTCGGAGATCTTACCGTATCCGAACTCGGAGACGGTCAGCAGCCTGTCGCCCGGCTTGACCACTGCCATGGACACGACGTTGTCGTCGCCGTCCAGGGTCATTCCCTTGACTCCCATGGTGTCCCTTCCCAGCGGACGGGCGTCCGTCTCGTCGAACCTGACGGCCTGTCCGTTGGCGGATGCGATGATGATCTGGTCCTGTCCGTCGGTGATTCCCATGGCGATGAGCTCGTCGCCCTCGTCCAGCTTAATGGCCTTGATTCCCTTGGACCTGACGTTTCCGTAGGCGGACATCACGGTCTTCTTGAACAGTCCCTTCTTGGTGCAGAACACCAGGTACCTGTCCTCCGGGAAGTCGTGGGTGGTGATGGAGTTGATGATCTTCTCGTCCTCCTCCAGGTCCGGGATCAGGTTGACCAGCGGCTTGCCCTTGGACTGCCTGCTGCCCTCCGGGATCCTGTATCCCTTCAGCCACTGCATGCGGCCCTTGTTGGTTATGAACAGGATGTAATCGTGGGACATCATGACGAACATTGATGCCACGTGGTCCTCCTCCTTGGTCTGCATCGCGGTGAGACCGACGCCTCCGCGGGACTGCTGCCTGTAGGCGTTCAGCGGGATCCTCTTGATGTAGTTGTCGTTGGAGACCGTCACCACAACCTTCTCGTTGGGGATGAGGTCCTCCTCGTCCGCGTCGATCTCGTTGGGATCGATCTCCGTGCGGCGCTCGTCGCCGTACGTCTGGGACATCTCGTGGAGCTCGTCCTTGATGATGTTCAGGACCCTCTGCTCATGTGCCAGGATGTCCTTCAGGTCGTCCATCAGGACCTTCAGCTGCTCGTACTCCTGCTTGATGGAATCCAACTCCAGGCCGGTCAGCTTCTGGAGCCTCATGTCCAGGATGGCCTTCGCCTGCTCCTGGTCGATGCCCAGGAGGTTCTGGAGCCCGAGGTTAGCCGCCTCCCCGTCCGCGGATTCGCGGATCAGGGCGATGGTCTCGTCCAGCATGTTGATGGCCTTCATCAGACCCTCCAGGATGTGGAACCTC
This sequence comes from methanogenic archaeon mixed culture ISO4-G1, assembly GCA_001563305.1. Classification (NCBI taxonomy): domain Archaea; kingdom Methanobacteriati; phylum Methanobacteriota; class Methanomicrobia; order Methanomicrobiales; species methanogenic archaeon mixed culture ISO4-G1. The sequence continues at coordinate 68,852 of CP013703.1, read as the reverse complement.
TTCGCCGCCTGGTCCAGTTCGTACTGGGTCCTGCGGGTCACGACGTTCTTCCTGTGCTTGATGTACTGGACTATGAGCTCCTTGAGGCTCAGGATGGAGGGCTTGTTGTCCACCAGGGCGATGTTGATGACACCGTAGGTGATCTCCATGTTGGTCTTCCTCCAGAGGTTCTCCAGGACCACGTTGGGTATGGCGTCCTTGTGGAGCTCGATGACTATGCGCATACCGTGCCTGTCCGACTCATCCCTCAGGTCGGTGATGCCCTCGATCTCCTTGTCCTTCACGCGGTCGGCGATCTGGATGATCAGCATGGCCTTGTTGACCTGGTAGGGAATCTCGTCGACGATGATCCTGGTCTTGCCGTTGCTCATCTCCTCGAAGTGGACCTTGGACCTGACCCTGAGCCTTCCCTTACCGGTCTCGTATGCGGACCTGATACCGGAAAGGCCGTAGATCGTTCCCCCTGTGGGGAAGTCTGGCCCCTTGACGAACTGCATAAGGTCGGCCACGGTGGCCTCGGGGTTGTCTATCGTGTATGATATCGCATCGCAGACCTCGGTGAGGTTGTGCGGGGGCATCTTGGTGGCCATTCCGACGGCGATACCGTCCGAACCGTTGACCAGGAGGTTGGGGAACTTGGAAGGCAGCACCGAGGGCTCCTTGAGGGAACCGTCGTAGTTGTCCACCATGTCCACGGTGTCCTTGTCCAGGTCCACCATCAGGTCGCTGGCCATCTTGGTCATCCTGGCCTCGGTGTAACGCATCGCCGCAGCGGAATCCCCGTCCACCGAACCGAAGTTACCCTGTCCGTCCACCAGCGTGTACCTCAGCGAGAATGGCTGTGCCAGCCTCACCATCGCCTCGTACACTGCGGACTCTCCGTGGGGGTGGTACTTACCCAGGACCTCTCCGACCACGGTCGCGGACTTCTTGTGGGGCCTGTTGTACGTGAGGTTGAGCTGATCCATGGCGTACAGGATCCTCCTGTGCACCGGTTTCAGTCCGTCGCGGACGTCCGGCAGGGCACGTCCGACTATGACGCTCATGGAATAGTCGATGTAGGAGCGCTGCATCTCCTGCTCGACGGTCTGGTTGATGATCCTCTTGTGGTGTTCCTCGTCCATGGTATCACACATCCAGGTTGATCACTTCGTGAGCATGCTCGATGATGAACTCCCTCCTGGGCTCCACATCGTCGCCCATCAGGACCGAGAACATCTGGTCCGCGAGGATCGCGTCCTCGACGTAGACCTTCTTCATGACCCTGTTCTCGGGGTCCATCGTGGTCTCCCAAAGCTGCTGGGGGTTCATCTCTCCCAGACCCTTGTATCTCGATACGTTGCATCCCTGCCCCATCTCGGCGACAGCCTTGGCCATCTCCTCCTCGGTGTAGCAGTAAACCTGCTTCTTGCCCTTGTAGACCCTGTAGAGGGGCGGCATGGCGATGTACACGTTGCCGTTGTCTATGAGCGGCCTCATCTGCCTGTAAAAGAGCGTCAGGAGCAGTGTGCATATGTGGGCTCCGTCCACATCCGCATCGGTCATGATGACGATGCTGTGGTACCTGATCTTGGAGATGTCGAACTCCTTCCCTATGCCTCCGCCGATGGCGATGGCGAGATTCTTGATCTCCTCGTGGTCGAGGAGCTTGTCGGGACGGGTCTTCTCGACGTTCAGGATCTTTCCCCTGATGGGCATGATGGCCTGGAACGCACGGTCCCTTCCCTGCTTGGCGGATCCTCCTGCGGAGTCTCCCTCGACGATGTACAGCTCGCAGACGGACGGGTCCTTCTCGGAGCAGTCCGCGAGCTTCCCGGGAAGGCTCGTGGTCTCCAGGACGCTCTTCCTGCGGGTCGCGTCCCTGGCCTTCCTTGCGGCCTCCCTTCCCTCGTAGGCCATGATGGCCTTCCTGACGATCTGCTGGGCCACGGCTGGGTTCTCCAGCATGAATTCGGCCAGTTTCTCGTTCATCAGGGTGGCGACAGCACCCTGGGCCACGCTGCTTCCCAGCTTGGCCTTGGTCTGTCCCTCGAACTGGGGCTCGGACATCTTGATGCTGACGATCGCCGTCAGACCCTCACGGATGTCCGTTCCCTCAAGAGTTATGTCCTTCAGGAGGTTGTTCGCCTTTCCGTAGTCGTTGACCGTCTTGGTCAGAGCGGTCCTGAACCCGGTGAGGTGCGTTCCTCCCTCGGGGGTGTAGATTGTGTTGACGAAGGAGTCGATCTCCTCGTTGTATCCATCGGTCCACTGCATCGCGATGTCGATGCTGATGCCGTTCCTCTCGCCCGATATGCGGATGGGATTGGGGTGCAGGGGGGTCTTGGACCTGTTGAGGTACTGCACGAACTCGGAGACCCCTCCCTCGTAGTGGAAGGTCTCGCTCTTGCCGGTGCGCTTGTCCTCGAACGTTATGGTGGCCTCGCTGTTCAGGAACGCCTGGTTGCGGAACCTGTTTTGCAGCGTGGAATAATCGAACTCGACGGTCTCGAACATCTCGTCGTCGGGCCAGAACTGGATCGTGGTCCCGTGCCTGTCGGATGTGCCGATCTCCTCCACGGGTCCGTCGGGGATTCCTATCTTGTAGGACTGCCTCCACCTCTTGCCCATACGGTCCACTGTGGCGATGAGCCTCTTGGACAGCGCGTTGACGACCGATACTCCCACTCCGTGGAGTCCTCCGGAGACCTTGTAGGAGTTCTGGTTGAACTTTCCTCCGGCGTGGAGGTCGGTAAGACACATCTCCAATCCCGATTTCCCCTCCTCCTGGTTGATCTCGGTGGGGATTCCCCTTCCGTCGTCAACCACGGTGATGGACCCGTCCTCGTTGATCGTGACATCGACCTTCGTGGCGAATCCCGCCATGACTTCATCGATACCGTTGTCGACGACCTCGTAGACGCAGTGGTGCAGTCCGCGCGTGTCAGTGGACCCGATGTACATTCCGGGTCTCTTCCTGACGGCCTCGAGGCCCTTCAACGCGACGATGGAATCCGCGTTGTATTCCTCTTCGGCCTTCTGTATGTTCCCATCCATGGTCATGTGTTTCCTTAGCGCTCTAATGTATATTAATATGCGTATGCGCGTAGGCACGCGCGCGTGTACACGTAATCTCGCAAGCATCAAATACCCAGTGGGAAAATGTCCGTCCGATACCGATGAGCACCATCATGGAAGAGGCACGCAGGGGTGTTGTCACGCCCCTGATGAAGGAGATCGCCAGGAAGGAGGGCGTGAGCGAGGAATTCGTGAGGAACGGCATAGCTTCCGGAAGGATCTGCGCACCCCACAACCCGATACACGACCCCGTGCCCGCCGCCATAGGGGAAGGCCTCTCGGTAAAGATCAACGTGAACCTCGGGACGTCCCGCGACATGGTCGACGTGGATGCCGAATCGGAGAAGCTCAGGGTGGCCCTGAAATACGGTGCGGACGCGGTCATGGACCTGAGCACCGGAGGGGACATCGACGCCATAAGAGCCAGACTCATAAAAGAGTGCCCCGTCATGATGGGTTCCGTGCCCATCTACGAGACGGGTGTCCTCGCCGCCAGGAAGAACGCCATAGTCGAGATGACGGAGGACGACATCTTCAGCGGTATCGAGAAGCACGCCAAGGACGGGATGGACTTCATGACCGTCCACTGCGGCATCACCAAGGAGACCGTGGGATGGCTCAAGAAGAGCAACAGGATCACCGACGTCGTGTCCAGGGGAGGGTCGTTCCTCACCGCATGGATCCTCCACAACGAGATGGAGAACCCCCTGTACAAGAACTTCGACTACCTGCTCGAGCTGGCCCGCGAATACGAGTTCACGCTGTCCCTCGGGGACGGCTTCAGACCGGGCTGCATCAACGATGCCAGCGACCAGGCCCAACTGTCGGAATTGATGACGCTGGGTCATTTGGTCGAGAGGGCCCGCGAAGCGGGTGTCCAGAGCATGGTGGAGGGCCCCGGGCACGTGCCTCTGAACCAGGTCGCCATGAACATGCAGCTCGAGAAGAGGCTGTGTCACGACGCACCTTTCTACGTCCTCGGACCGCTCGTCACCGACATCGCACCGGGTTACGACCACATCGTCGGGGCCATCGGAGGCGCCGTGGCGGCACAGAACGGAGCGGACTTCCTCTGCTACCTCACACCGGCGGAGCACCTCTCGCTCCCGGACGTAGACGACGTCAGGGAGGGTGTCATAGCATCCAAGATCGCCGCCCATGTGGGGGACCTCTGCAGGGGCATCGGCATGGAGAGGGACAATAGGATGGCGCAGGCCAGGAAGGACCTGGACTGGGCCACGATGTTCGACGTCTGCATCGACGAGGAGAAGGCCAGGAGATACAGGAAGAGGGGCTGCACCGAGGAGAGCGAAGGATGCTCGATGTGCGGCGACGTCTGCGCCATCAAGATCGTCAATGTCTACATGAACGAGGACAAGGGTCCTAAAAAGCACGACTGCTGACACATTTATTGGTGAGGAGAAGTGGAGCCGCTGAAGGGATTTGAACCCTCGGCCTTCTGATTACGAATCAGATGCTATACCACTAAGCCACAGCGGCCTCGGAACTAGTGATATTTTCACTCTATAAAATAGGCTCGGACAGAGATTCACCGGCGGTACTCGGGGAACATGTCCCTGAACACGACGGCGTCCTTCTCGATCAGAGGCGACTCGCAGATGAAGTTGCACTCCTGCTTCGTGTCCGCCAGGACGTTGGCCAACAGCTGCAGGTCCGGATCCTTGGACTCCAGCGGCAGATGGGATATCTCCCCCTTGTCGCCGTACTTTATGCAGCTGATGTGGAAGTGCGCTATGTCGCCGCAAAGCGGGAAGAACTCGTCTATGAGGCCCTTCATGTCCGCCTCCGTCTTAAGATACCCGTGGCCCCTGGCGTGGACGTGTGCGACGTCCAGGACGGGGTGCACGCCATCCACCTGCTCCATGACCTTCCCGATCTCCGAGAGGGTCCCGAACTGGCCGAGCTTGCCCATGGTCTCAACTCCCAGGACGACGTCCTTGATGCCCTCGTCGTCGAGCATGTCCTTGCACTTCCTGAGCCCGTCTATGACGGACGGGAGCGCGGTCTCCGGGGTCTTCCCGTAGGACGCCGCGTGGATCACGATCAGATATGCTCCGAGGTTGTGAGCGGCGCGGGCGGTGTCCATGACCCACCCGATGCTCTTCTCGCGCGTCTCCTGGCTGTCGGAGTTGAAACTGATGAAATACGGGGCGTGGCAGCTGAGCCTGATGTCCAGGGACCTCGCCTTCTCGCCGATGACCTTCGCCCTCTCCTCGCTGATGCGAGCACCGCGGACGAATTCGACTTCCAGGGCGTCCAGGCCCAGGCCCTTGGTGTACTCCAGCGATCCCTCCGGGGTCTTCCCGGCCGAGGGGTATCCTGCGGGTCCGAATCTCATCATGCGACCGTGATGCTGTTGGGGGGATAAATCATTATGCAGGAAGACGATGCGGAGGCCATGAAGATCGATCTCGAGGTCTCCCTCGACCCCACTCTCGGATGCGGACAGGCACACCGCTGGCACAAGCAGGAGGACGGCAGCTGGGAAGGGGTCTGGAGAAACGCTGTCGTCGTCATGAGGCAGATCGATCCGTACACCGTGGAGGTCTCCGGGACGGACGACCGCGAAGGTGTGACCCGCCTCCTCGGAGGAGACGACGACCTCGACACGATCATCTCCAGGATATCGGAGGCCGATCCGTACGTGGCCGGCCTCGCCAGGAACTGCCCGGGGCTCCGCATAATGCGCCAGGACCACTGGGAATGCCTCGCGACGTATCTTCTGGCCACCAACGCCAACGTCGCACGCATCGGGAAGATGGTGGAATCGGTCTGCGACCATTTCGGGAAGGATCTCGGAAAAAGGCATGCGTTCCCGACCCCCGGACAGATCCTCGACGGCTGCGGATGCATCGGCGAATGCAGGCTCGGGTTCCGCGAAGGCAGGTTCCTCGAACTGGCCGAGAGAGTGGAATCCGGCGACATCGACGTGGAGGCGTTCGCGGAAATGGATTACGAGGAATGCGTATCGGAACTCCAGGGGATCAAAGGGATCGGGCCGAAGGTAGCCGACTGTGTGGCACTATTCGCCTTCGAGCACATGGAGGCTTTCCCGATCGACGCCCGCATCTCCAGGGTCATGGAGGAGAAGTACGGCGTAACCGGCAGTTACAAGACGGTGTCGGAGTTCGGAAGAAGGATGTTCGGACAGTACTCCGGATACGCCCAGGAGTTCCTCTATCACGCGGATTTCATTCCTCAGTGACCTTGTAGAATCCGCCGATGTTCGCGCAGGTGACCGGCTCTGAACCGACCTGCCTCCTGTAGATCTCGTCGAGAAGGCCGATCGTCCTGACCGTGTTGCAGAGCTTGCATAGCTCGTACTCGATCTCCGTCTTGCTGTCCGCGAGGCTCTGGGCGGACTCCCTGACGGCCTCCATGAGCTTGGGATAGGACGGACTCTGCTCCAGTTCGGTGTTGCCCCCCCTCTTCTTCTTGATGTACTGGGAGATGGCGGCATCGGTGACACCGAATTTCCTGGCCACTTCCGCCTGTGTCATACCGTGCACGTTAACAAGCTCGCTGGCGACTTCCCTCCTGATGATCGGTAGTACATACCAGACAACGACCTCGCACGGTATCTTCATAGCATACCGACAGAATATAGGTATAAATGATTTGACTTTAAAACCTAAATTCTTAGAGCCCGCGCACGCCTCCTGGCCAGACGGTGGGGGATGCCGATGCTAACGGTGTTAATCATGCGCCCGTGTTCACCTTGGTGTAGAACTCGGACACATCCCAATCGTCGTCCTCCCTCTGCCTCTGGGTGTCCAGACGCATGCCTACGGACTGGGCCGCCTCCTTCATCATGCGCCCGGCCCTGTCGGATCCTATGAAGTCCTCGACCTTCGCGCCGTTGCCGCAGATCTTACCGACGAACGACCCGATGATCTTGTTGTTGGCGATGATCACCGACCTCGTGCCTCCGACCTCCGCCTTGATCCTGTCGCGCAGGTAGATGCTGAGGTTGTCCTGCGTGTTGAGGATGAACGAGTCCCCGACCCTGCGGACATTCTTGCCGACATCCTCTGCCAGCATCCATCTGAGAGTCGGATCGTCCTGCACGAAGAACCCCTTCTTGAGGAAGCCCTCGTCCTCCAGCTCGCGGAGTATCCTCCTGGTCGCGGACATCCTGCTGGACAGGAACATCGCCATGTCGTCGGCGGAGAATGTCCCGAAGTCGCGGAAGTGCATCCTGGCGATCTCCTTCAGCGCCTCGAACTGACCCATTCCGGTCGTGGGAACGAGACTGTAATTGGAATCCGAATCCTGGTAGATCACGGACATCTTGTTCAGATCGGCGAAGATCTCGTTGGTGCGTTCGAGCGACAGCGGCGAGTCCTCTATGATCTGCCTCTTTGAGATCGGCTGCTTCTTCGCGATGAGGTCCATGAGCATCTTCGAATCCTCATCTGGCACATATCCCTTGGCCTCCCTGAACAGATGGGCGTGCTCCGAATCCGTGTATCCCTGGTAGCCGGGTATCAGGGACATCTTCATCAGGTATCCCTTCTCCATCTGCTTCTTCATTGTGGTCTTCTCGGACACGCGGGTCATGACCTCCTGGTCCCCGCGGATGTATCCGCGGACCGCGACGCATTCGGCCACGGTCTGATACTTGTTGGACCTGGAGATCCTCTGCTTGCCGAAGACGTATGCCACGAGCTGTTCGTCGGTCATCGTCCAGGGCTCGAACCTTCCCTTGGCATAGAATCCGTTGACGAGGACGTATCCGTGCCCTTTCAATACGGCGACCTTCTCCTCGTCCAGCTCCGCGGCGTCGGTCCCGAGGACCTCCCTGACGCGGATGATCTCGATGCCCTTCTGGTTGTAGAATCCCATCAGGTGGTCCATCGTGTCCAGGACCTCCGGCAGCATGCCGGGGTCGTCCATGTCCATGGAACGGACCTCTATGCACCCTGACATCTCCCAGATCTCCAGGGCGCCGACTATGGTCGATCCTCTCACCAGAGGGTAGATCCACCTGTCGCCGTAACGGGCGGCGATCTCCGCCCACTTGGAGCCCAGGTCGGGGTCGAACAGGGAGAGCAGCCTGAGCGGGTATTCCTCCTCCGTGACCTTCTCAAGTGCCGGGATCTCGTCCCCCATTATGTACATCTGGGTCTGTGACTCCCCTACGGTCACTGGCTTGGCGCCGATGTCCTCGGCGATCTCCTCCACCACGTCCATAGGGACGCCCACCATGTAGCGCAGCGCCGACGACGGGATGGGCCCGTACGCCCTGATGGCCTTGGAGACCAGGTCCTTGACCGGATCTCCCTCCGCCTTCCCGGGATTGAACACGGCGTAGGTGTTCTCCGTACCCCAGTCCTCCTTCTCGTTGAACGCGCGGATGATGCGCAGCGAACGGTCCAGACGCATGATGGAATCCCTCACAACATCCTTGTCCTTGCCGGTCTCGGCGACCAGCTGGCGGAGGGTTGCCATGCCCATGCTCTCGATGAGGTTCAGGAGGTCCATGTCCTCCGGGGAGGTCTCGTCGTTCCTTATAGCGGCGTACCTGTCCGCGTCGTCCCTCATGACGTACCTGACCCTGCCCCTGACGAACCTTCCCAGCTGGATGTCCCCGGACTTGCGCATGGAGTACCACTCGTCCAGGTCGAAGTCCTTCACCCTGTTGTACACGTCGAGCTCGCTCCCGGCGGAGCCGTGGAAGTCGAAGAACTCCTTGATCGTGTCGAAATGCTGGCCCTTGGAGAGCCTGTAGCGCTCCACGGCCTCGTAGCTGTAGACGTTATCCCTGCCTGCCCTTAGCCTCATGTGGTCGATCTTCAGCATATACTGGTCGTTCTCGGATACGAGGAACCTGCCCTTGACGACATCCTCGTTGGCGACCAGCGATTCCAGCGATGCCTTGGCCTGCTCGTCGGTTATCGACAGCGCGTAAGATACCTCCTGGACCGAAGCGGGCGCGAAGCAGTCCAGATACCTCATGACGATGCGGTCCGTGGCCTCGTTCCTGTCCGTCTTCGGATACTCCACGCGTCCGAACAGCCATTTGTTGCCCGAGAGGGCGGACCTCGTGATCAGGTACATGGACTCCAGCTTCCTGATGGACCTGATGGCCATGTCCTCGCTGATCTCCAGCTTCTCGACGACATCGGACATCGGCGTGTCCATAGTGATCTGGTCGTAGACGTCCCTGTCGGTCTCGTTCAGCTCGCGGGCCTTCTTCGTGGCCTCGGCGTAGTACGGGATCTCGTCTGCGACCATTATGTGAGGCTCGTCCAGGAACACCGTCCCCAGCTCGCCGGTGTTTATGAGGTCGCGGACCCAGCCGTCGACTGTCTTCCTGTCCTCGTCGGTGTATGTGTAGATGTTCCTCCCGCGCTCGCGCAGGGCCTGGAGGGGACCGGTCTCCATCAACAGCGTGGGGATGTCCTCTTTGCAGGTGATGCGTGTGGGCTTCTGTGCATAGTAAGGTATGACCTGGTCCTCGGTGAACTCGAACTCGCTCACCGAATCACCCAGCGCACGGTATAGGACTTTCCTGTGGAGCTCCCTGAGCAGTGCCGAACGGTCCTCCATAAGGACAATGTCCGAGAATCCCGAGAGGATGGCGGAATGTGCGAATGGGGAAGGAGTGCCAGAGTAGCGGATCAGGCTGAGCTGCATCTCACCGGAATCGAGCATGTCGAGGACCAGCCTGGCGTTCTTGATGTCCATGTCGTCCTCCATGACCTCCCTGTAGGTCTCCTCGATGACGGGCACCCTGTCCATGCCGCTGAGAGCCTCCAGCAGGTAGGTGGACCTGACCTGCTGCCTGTTGACCGATATGGGGCGCCCCATGTAGTTCCTGAGGATCATGAAGCTCCTGGCGGCGGTGTGCCTGAACCTGAGCTTGAATATCTCCGAATCCTTCAGCGACTTCCTGAGGACGGTCTCCAGCTCGCCGGCCTTGATTATGCCCGGCAGCTGGTCCATGTCGAACGTCCTGGGGCATCCCAGCATGAAGCTGTCGTCGGAGATCGTGACAGAGACGTTGGCACCCAGCATGCCTGACAGCCTGTGGGCGTACGCCCTCGAGAGGGCATCGTTGACCCTGCGGCCGAACGGGAAGTGGAACACCAGCTTCTGGTTGCCTGAGGGGTCGATATACTCCTCGACCGCCAGCTTCCTGTCGTCTGGTATGAACCCGGCCACGGCGTCCTGTTCCTTGAAGTACGAATAGATGCTCCTGGCGGAACCTTCGTCCACATCGAACTCGGCGGATATCTGCTTGATGGCCTCGTCCTCGTTCTGGAGGATCCTGGCGGACATCTCCCTCCTGAACACGGCGACGTCCATGGAGAGGTCGAAGGATCTGGGGAGCATCTCGCCGGCCCATGACGGCACGGTGGGCTTCCTCCCGTTGGCCTCCTTGACGTATGCGGTCATCCCCTTGGAGCGCACGAACTCGAACGAGCGCCCGCCCAGCACGAAGACGTCCCTGGGCGACAGCCTCTCGACGAACTTCTCCGACAGCTCCCCCGCGACGGATCCGTGGTTGGTAATGACACGGTAGTTGGCCTCCTCCGGGATCGTACCGAGGTTCATGAAATAGATCATACGGGAGCCCTTCTTCTTCCCGAACTGGTTCTCCTCCTCGTCGAACCATATCTTGGAATATACTCCCTCGAAGTCGTCCTTGCTGCCCAGGTAGCGGATGACCTGCATGAAGCTGTCCATGGGCAGGTTGCGGTAGCAGTAGGACCCCTTCACCAGGTCGTAGGCGTCCTGGATGTCCCACCTGCTGTCCAGACTCATGCCGACGATGGTCTGCGACAGGACGTCGAGACAGTTCTCGGGGATGCCGACGCGGTCTATGTCCCCCCTGTGGGCGGCACGGCACATGACGGCGCATTCCACCAGGTCGTCCGGATCGAAGACCAGCAGCCTTCCCTTGGCCACCTTGCCGAAGCTGTGACCGCTCCTGCCTATCCTCTGCAGACCCTTGGCGACAGACTTCGGGGAACCGATCTGGCACACCAGGTCCACGGAACCGATGTCTATCCCCAGTTCCAGCGATGTCGAGGAGACGACGCATTTGATCTCGCCGCGCTTCAGACGCTCCTCCACGTCCAGCCTGATGTCCTTCCCCAGCGAGCTGTGGTGGACCTCGATGTTCTCGAGACCGCGCTCCTTGAGCTTGTAGACGACGCTCTCTGCACCGGACCTTGTGTTGGTGAACACCAGCGTGGTATCGTGGGTGTCGATGAGCTCCTTCAGGGTGTCGTACATCATCGAGTTGACGATGTCGGATGACAGTGTGGTGAGGTCCCTGGTGGGACAGATGACCTGAAGGTCCAGCGTTTTCTTGGAACCCGACTCTATGAGCGCCACGTCCCTGGGGGAACCGTCTGGATTGCACCCCACGAGGTAGGCGGCGATCTCCTCTATCGGCGCCAGCGTCGCCGACAATCCTATGCGAACGAACTCGTTTTCACAGTGCCTCCTGAGACGCTCCAGCGTGAGCGACAGGAAGGCACCCCTCTTGGAGTCGCAGATGTCGTGGATCTCATCGAGGATGACCCACTCGACCTTCTTGAACGCCTCCTTGAACTTGGGCGCCGCAAGGATAAGTGCCAGACTCTCCGGTGTAGTGATCAGGATATGTGGGGGATGGCGAACCATCTTCTGCCTGTCGGCCTGCGATGTGTCGCCCGATCTCACCGCGACGGTGATGTTCGGGATGTTCATCCCATGCCTCTCCGCGACCTCCCTCATCTCCGCCAGGGGGGTGTTCAGGTTGCGGTTGACATCGTTACCGAGAGCTTTCAGCGGTGAGACGTAGATACAGTACACACGCTCCTCGAGCGTCCCTTCCCTGGCGTAACGCGTCAGCTCATTGATGATGCTGGTGAACGCCGTCAAGGTCTTTCCCGATCCCGTCGGGGACGAAACGAGAACGTTCCGCCTCTGATGGATCACCGGAATGGCCTTGGCCTGCGGGATGGTGAGGTCATCGTACTTCTCATCGAACCATGTGGAGATGAGAGGCTCCATCATTCCCATGACCTCTTCCTTACTGTATGTCCTGTCTACTCTCTCGACCATGAATTTAATCGTGGAGAACATTACTGGATAGAATATAACCTTTGTCTGGACGGATTGTTAATCCAACGGATTCCGCCCGATTTTACCGTGCTTTCCGGGTGTTTGTTTATATATTCTTTAGGCGGATTCATCCCGCATGAGATGGAGACTGTACTCGGCAGCACTGCTGATGCTCTTGGCGGCGCTATCGATATCTTCTTTAGCAGTCTCCGACGACGTCTCCGCGGACGAGTCTGCGGTCAACGAACTGAGGGGCTACGTCTATGAGTTCCAGGGGGAGAACCTGACCCCCATGGCCAATGTCAAGGTCACGATGTGGCTCGATGTGGACACCGTCTTCAACACGGCCACGACGGATAAGAACGGACTTTTCATGACCGCCTACGACGAGAGCGTGACCTTCATCTCCTTCGAGAAGGAACAGTACTCTGTGACATCGTGCTACGAGGTGGACATGAGTCCATATGGCCAGACCTCCCTGTACAAACTCAACAGGGACGCGATCGAGGCCAAAGAGACCGGCGGCGTCCACAATCTCTACGGGGACATGAAGCAGACCGCAATAATGATGCGCGCCACCTCGACCATCTCCGGTTACATAACCGGAAACGTCAACGGCATGGCGACGGCCCTCAAGGGCGCGAGTGTGACGCTGACATCCATGTACGCACCCCAGAGCACGAAGACCGACGACAACGGATACTTCGAGGTCGTGTGCTCCATCGGAACACCGTACCAGGTCACCGTTCAGGCGGGGGGATTCGTCGACTATTCCATCGGGAACATCTACCCCTCGGAAGAGCAGCTCTACATAACCCTCGCGGAGAAGAGCCACGAGGTCATACTGGGACTTGATCTGGTACATACGCTGGAACTGTTCGGATGCCTTCTACTCCTGCTCATAGCGCTCACGACGATCTATCTGATCAAGAGGCCCGAGAAGGAGGGCGGCATATTCATCGTTAACGATGCCGTCCACCAGAGCCCCAGCGGCGATGAGGACGAGGATGAGGACGATCAGTTCTGAGGCCTGACCAGGTTCGAACTGACCTTCTCGTACAGACTGTTGCCCTCGGCATCGATGGCGACTATGAGGGGTCCGAACTTATCCGTCTCGAACCTCCACATGGCCTCGGGCATACCGAGGTCCAGCCACTCCCCGCCGGTGCATCTGCTGAGCCCCTCCGCAAGGGATATGGCGGCTCCACCGGTGGCGGCCAGATAGACGCATCCGACCTCCTTCATGGCCTGGGCCGTCTCCTTGGACATACCGCCCTTGCCGATGATCGCGCGGACCTTGAACTTCCTTATGAATTCAGGCTCGAGCTTGTTCATCCTGGCGGATGTGGTGGGGCCTGCGGCGATGACACCCCAGGAACCGTCCTCCCTCTGGACCATGATAGGGCCGCAGTGGAACAGCGCGGATCCGTAGAGGTCCTTGGGCACCTCCTTCCCTTCGGATAGGTATTCGAGGGCACGGATGTGGACCTCGTCGCGCCCGGTTATGACCGGACCGCTGAGATAGACGGTCTCCCCCAGCTTGAGCGACCTGACTGTCTGCTCGTCCAGCGGTGTGCTGAGGCCGTTCAGAATTTCACCCCCTGGGAGTATGTGACGCCCTCGGATGTGATCCTCGCGGATGCGCGGCGCGTCGCCCAGCACCCGATGTTGACCGCGACCGGAAGGCTTGCCGTGTGGCAGGCGCACTTCTTGATCCTGACACCCAGAGATGTTGTGGATCCGCCGAGTCCCATCGGACCAAGGCCGGAACTGTTCAGAGCGACGAAGATGTCCTCCTCCATCTGCCTCAGGACCGGGTCCGGGTTCTCCTCGTCCAGCGGGACGAGCAGGGCCTCCTTGGCCATGGCCACGCATACGTCCGATGTGCCTCCGATTCCGACCCCTACTATGGTCGGCGGGCAGGGGCGCCCTCCGGCATCCAGGACCGAATCGATGATGAACCTCTTGACCCCATCGATGCCGTCGGCCGGGTTGAGCATGGCCAGACGGGTCATGTTCTCCGACCCCGCCCCCTTGGGCAGGACCGTGATCTCGGTGAACTCGTCATCGGTGGGAAGATAGTGTATGATCGGCATGCCGGGACCGAGGTTCGAACCGCAGTTCTCACGCGTGATGGGATCCACGGTGTTAGGCCTGAGAGGGATGTCCTTTGTCGCCCTCTCGACGGCCTTCGCGATGTCCTTGGCTATGGACGAATCGAACCTTCCCCTGACGTAGAACACGGGGATTCCGGTATCCTGGCACATCGGCCTTCCGATGTGCTCTGCCTTCTTCGAGTTGTCCATGATCGCTCCCAGCTGTGTATATGCGATCTGGTTCTGCTCCCATCCGGATGCGGCCTCCATGGCCCAACCGATATCCTCGGGAAGCTTGGTGTTTGCCAGACGGAGCAGGTTGACTACGACGTCCTCGACAGGTTCAGGCAGTTTGATCATGCCCGGCATTAGGTGTTCGGAGTATTTCAGAATCACGGGACCAGATACAGGACGTCGTCGATGACCACGGTCATGACGGAGTCCCCTGGCTCGAATCCCTCCGGGACCTTGAGGTCCACGGTGGAGTAGTTGTCGGGATGGAGGACCTGTATCTCGGTGCCCATATTGCTGACCACGGTCGCCTCCCTGAGGTCGTCCTCCTTCTCGTAAAGTTTGATGGAGGTCATGTCGGACCTCCTGACGGACTTCTCCCTGAAGTTCATGAGGTCCAGCACGCGTCCGCCGCTGCCCGAGACCCTGGTGAGCTTGCAGTACCTGTCCTCGAAGATGACCACGTCCCCGACGTGGTACTCCGGCAGACGGACCAGATAGGTCAGGCGGTACATGTCCTGCCCGTCGGTGGTCTGCCCGACCAGTTTCGGAGATTCCTTCGTCTCGGCGCAGAACTGCTCGGAGAACTCCTTCGCGATGTTCTTGCCCAACGATATGGAAGACAGATAGACGTCCACGCCTCCGGTGACGATCTCCATCTTGGTGATGAAGAGGGACTTGTTGGTCTTCGCCGCGTTGGCGACGTAGTCCTCGACGAACGCCAGGGACTTATCCCTCTGCTCGGGTGTGAGCGACCCCTTTGCCCCGGTGCGTATCTGGAGAATGGCCTCGTAGTAGCTGCCGAGCTGCCTGGAGCACCTCTTGCAGACGTTGTTCTTGATGCGGACGATTGTGGAGGCGTCATCCTCCGCGATGTAGCCCATTATGTTGCACTCGGAGTGGACGCTCACCACGTAAACATAGGGGTCCTGGCACTCATAAGTGGTGCTGACCGATTCGACCTCCGCGTCGCGGATGACGGACAGGCTGTTGACCGCAGCATCCTGCACCGCCTCGGTGAGCTCCTTCTTGACCCACCTGTCGCCGAACATGAACTCCCCGCAGTTGGTGCAGACCTTCAGGTCCACATGGTGGGGGAGCTCGGTCAGCTTGCGGCCGTCCAGCCAGCAGTCTATGCACAGACCCTGGAGGGATTCCTCGCAGTCACGGCCGCATTTCACGCAGAAGTTCACAATAACACTACCTGGACGTGCTTGGCGCCGCCGATGGTGATGACATCCTCCTCGGATGCATATCCTTCCTCCACGGCGATGGCGACGACCTCGTCCCCGACGAGGTTCATGATGGAGACGTTCTTCATGCGCTCCACGAGACCCGGCCTGTCCGTGACCTCTCCCTTGTAGAATATCTCGCTGACGTCCAGCTTGGCGCCGTCGTCCCTGAAGGTCATTCCCACGACGCCCTCGTCGCAGGCGGCCAGGATCGTGTCCCTCTCGTGTCTGTGGATCTTTACATACATCGTATCAAGCCTTCTTGTAAACACCGGACGGACCCTTGTAGATCTCGCCGCTGTCGCTCAGCTGCTTCATCGCGCGCTCCGCCTGATTCTCGGTGAGACCGTTGGTTGTGGCGTATGCCAGTATCTCGTCCATCTTCACGCCGACATCGCTGTTCTCCTCGATGTACCCGCGGATCGTATCCAGCACATCGCGGTCCCTCGACGATATGCCTGATGCGATCTTGTCGATATCATATGTTCCGTCGCCGTTGCCCGCTATCGTTTCGAGATACTGCTCCACCAGGTCGGCCGCGATGTTGGCGTCCCTGTCCGTGATCGTGTCGGAGAGACGCATCTTGGCCGATGCCTCCGCCAGACGCACGTATCCCTCCAGCTGCCTCGCGGTTATCGGGACGGACTTGCCGTTGCCCTTTTTCCTGATCCTCAGGAAACTGTCCTGGATGATCTTCATGGCCTCGTCGGACATGACCGGCGTGATGCGCTTGGAGTAAGCGACGTACTTCCTCAGGGTCTCGATGTCATAGACCGGCTTGATGGAATCCGTCTTGTCAAGGATCGTATTGACGTTGACACCGCTCACATCCATTCCCTCGGGGACCATCCTGGCCTCTCCGCGGGCGTGGGTCTGGAGGATGTGCCTCGACAGCCTCTCGTCGTGCTCCTTCTCGGGCTTGTCCATCAGGACCTCCACGAGGTCGAAACGCGAAACCAAAGGTGCGGGCAGATTGATCTGGTCATACAGGTCGCTCTCTTCGTCGAACCTCCCGTGCATGGGGTTCGCGGCGGCGAGCATCGAGCACCTGCACTGCAGCGTCGCATTGATACCAGCCTTGGCGACGGAGATCTTCTGGGCCTCCATTGCCTCGTGCAGGGACGACCTGTCCTGTTCCGACATCTTGTCCAACTCATCGATGCATGCCAATCCCTTGTCCGCCAGGACCAGCGCACCGGCCTCCAGGGTCCACCTTCCGTCGCCGAAATCGTCCCTGACGGCCGCGGCGGTGAGTCCCGCTGCGGATGCGGACTTTCCTGAAGCATAGATTCCCCTGGGGGCCAGACTGCTCATGTATCTGAGAATCTGGGACTTCGCGACTCCGGGATCTCCGATCAGGAGGATGTGTATGTCCCCCCTGATGTTCGTACCGTCGTCCATGACCTTGTGGCAGCCTCCGAAGAGCTGCAGGGCGATGGCCTTCTTCTGCTCGTCCATTCCGAAGATGGACGGCGCGATGGATTTGATGATATTATTGAAGAGGTTGGGGTCCCTCGAGATGGCCCTGATCTGCCTCTCGTCCTCTTCCGTGATCTGGATCTCCTCGTACTCGTGCTGCTCGAATTCGATCGAAACAACATCCAGGAACGTCTCGAAGACTGTGGTCTTGTCCCTGTCGGGCTTCTCCTGCGAGCGGAGGATACCGTTGAGCGTGATGCTGTTACCAGGGGTCACCAGACCGGCGATGTCGTCCTCGACGAAACCGGTCAGCCTCTCGGGCTGGGAACCTCCCCTGAGTCCCTCTGGCCTCTCCTGGATCTCCACCTTCTGGGTGTCGATGTACGATGAGGCGGCAAGATCCTCTATGAAACGTGTGGCCTGCTTGTTGCAGCTCCCGTCCGGATTGTTGCACATGAGGGGCTCCTTCATCAGCATGCCGGTCTGCTCCACCCATATCTCGGAGTTGCATCTGGCACATCTGAAGAGGGCGTATGTCATACGGGGTTTGACGGTGGTGACCTTCCTCACGAGACCCTCAACGGCGACCAGTTTTCCGAGATGGTCCGCCCTGAGGTTCCTGATCTCGACCTTGGCGTCGCGGGGCAGGTTGTAAATCCTGACGTTGATGCTCTGTCCGGGACGATCGATGTTGGGGACCAGCTCCATGACTGACTTCTTCGCGATCCTGAGGCACCTGTCCGGGTTCTCGAGAAGGTATGCTGAGAATGTGATATCATAGAGGTTGACATCGTTGTAATCGATGTTCACGCTCTTCTTCTTCGGGAAGTTGTCCGCGATGTCCGCGATCATAACGCGGTACTTGTCCGTCGAGAGGATGGTCTCCCACAGCTTTGCTATCTCGCTGTCCTCGTATGTCATTGATCTCCCACCTTCGCACGACAGTCATCGTCCACCCACCAGATCCATCCGCCCATCTCCATGGAGATCTCGCCCTTAACGGTACCTTCCTTGCGGTACTTGGACAGGGTCTTCGCGAGATCGTCCGGGCAGCGGTATCCGAACAGGCTGTCCAGCCTTTCGCTGGCATCCCTGGTGGTAAGTCTATCGTTCCCCAGGGCATCCCAAATCATCATCAGCAAACTGTCTTTCATGCGCGCCGTGATGGTACACAATCCGAAGTATTTGATACGTTACATGAGCCGTCGCTCGCACGTGTCCGAAGGGTCGCGTTTTCATGAAAGAAATCGAAGAAAATCAGCCTTTGCGGACGGCCTCGATGTACTCGTTCTGTATGCGGACGACCTCGGAGGAATCCTTCGCCCTCGAGTACTCCTCGAGCATCTCCCCGTTGAGGCGCATGAACTCCGGGGCCCAGTTGAACCTCCCGAGGAACTCGGCTGCCTGGTCCTTCTCGCCCAGTATGTACAGGGCGGCCATGACCGCCTCGGCGCTGTTCAGCTCCATCGGCCTGCCCCAGTTGATGGGATTCGATGCAAGCAGATACGGGAGGGCCCTCTCCTCCACGTTCTTGAGACGGGGGAACTCGTCGATGTTCGTCCAGGTCAGGTCCATGACCACGAGCCCCTTCCTGGCGGCGTGTATGTCCGCGGGGGACATCGCCCTGTCAGAGAACGGGGACAGCACCACCGACCCTTTCGGGATCGCCCCGAGGGTCTTGGCCTCCTTGCCTAGATTGAACTTCAGCATGCGCTTAGCCGTGCACTTCTTCGGGTCGCACTGGCACTTGTCGAAGATTATGACCGGGATCATGCGGATACCAGTTTGGACAGGGCCTCGAAGTCGCCCATGTTGTCCTTGACCCACGCCTTGACCTGCTCGATGACCTTGACGTAATCCTGGTAGAGCTCGGCGTCGTCGGTGGCGGTGAAGTCCTCACGGGCGATCATCGGTGCGAGAATCTGCTTCCCCTGCCAGGGGGACTTCTTGGAGTACTCGTCGAAGATCGGCTTCTCCAGGTAGATGACGAGATCGTAATTGTCATCCTTCGGGAGCAGCTCGTCGTTCTTCAGGTCCTTGGCGACCTGCCTCCTCATGTCCTCTCCGACCTGATACATGACGGATATCATCTCGCAGTCGATGATGTCGTGCTCGAAACCGGCACTGTAGACCTCGTACCTGCCCTCGAAGAGCTGGTTGGTGAAATACTCCGCCAGCTGCGACACGTAATCGTTCTTCCTGTCGAGGAAGAGTATGCGAGGTTTCTTCTCGTCCTTCTTGCCGAACATGATACCGGGCTTTCGATACGTTCCCACCTAGTTAAAATGATGGGTTTGGATAGGAACTGATTTGAACGACCACGCACATGGTGCATCGCCACGATGATGATCGTTTTATCGAGCTGAAAGTGATGATAGACGGGCGAGCTGAGTGGCATTCTCTCCCAATATGGGTAAATATGCACACACGATAGGTGGGAACCATGCCCGTATTGCAGATCGCTTTGGACCTGATGCAGCTGAACAGAGCCGTCGTCATCGCACATGAGGCGGTGGACGGAGGCGCGGATTGGGTCGAGGTCGGAACACCTCTCATCAAGAGCGAAGGCGCCGAGGCCGTGCGCACGCTCCGCAGGGAATTCCCCGGGAAGAAGATCATAGCCGACACCAAGACGATGGACGTCGGAGGGGTCGAAGTGGAGATCATGGCCAAGGCCGGTGCCAACATAATCACCGTGCTGGGTCTTTCCGAGGACTCCACCATCGAGGAGGCGGTCATGGCGGGCAGGAAGTACGGCGCCGAGGTCATGGTGGACATGATCAACGTGCCCGACAAAGTGGCCCGTTCCAAGGAGGTCGAGAAGCTCGGAGTGGCATACATCTGCCTGCACATGGGCATCGACACGCAGATGAAGGGCGAGGAGCCGCCCATAGATACTCTCAGAAAGGTCGTCGAGGCCGTGTCCATCCCCGTGGCAGTCGCCGGAGGCATCACCGCCGAGAACGCGGGACTCTACGCGGAGGCGGGAGCGACCGACATCATCGTCGGCGGGGCCATCATCAAGACCGGTAACATCAGACAGGCCGCGGAAAACGTCAAGAAGGCGATGGCCGGGGCCAAGATCGACACCAGGATCTCCAAGAAGTACACCGAGGACGAACTCTTCGAGGCGTTCTCGAAGGTCTCCACCTGCAACATCTCGGACGCGTTCCACAAACAGGGCGTAATGATCGGCATCGTTCCCCAGTCCCTCCAGCACAGGCAGAGGATGGTCGGGAGGGCACTGACCGTCCAGACAGCCAACGGCGATTGGGCGAAGCCCGTGGAGGCGATAGATCACGTGAAGAAGGGCGACGTCCTGGTCGTCGACGTGGGCGGAGCCCCCGTCGCGGTCTGGGGCGAGCTCGCCACATGCTCGGCGATGGTCATGGGCGCCAACGGTATAGTCATCGACGGTGCCATCAGGGACATCGACGACATAAGGGACCTGAAGTTCCCGGCATTCTCCAGGACGGTTGCGCCCTGTGCCGGGGAACCGAAGGGATACGGCGGCATCGGGATCGAGGTCACCGTCGGCGGACAGAGGGTCAGGACCGGCGACTGGATCGTCGGTGACGAGAGCGGGGTCGTGGTCATCCCCAAGGAGATGGCCGTCGAGGTCGCGAACCGTTCCCTGGACGTCCACGAGAGGGAGAACCGCACGAGAGAGGAGATCAAGAGGGGATCGACCCTCTCGAAGGTCAACGAACTCTCGAAGTGGGAACCTGTTCAGTAAACGTGGCGCACGCCGTTGAGCTCGTAATCGAGCTCCTTCAGCTTCTCCACGCGGTCAGCGGTGGTCGGGTGAGTCCTGAAGAGGGTGGTGATGAACGAATCCCTTCCCCTTCCGTAGGGATCGGAGATCCACATGTTGGCGCATGAGGGATTGTCGTACTTGTTGTATCTTGACGAGCATCCGGTCTCGAGCCTCTCGAGAGCACTGGCGAGTGCCATCGGTTTGCCGGTGAGCCTTCCAGCGGACTCGTCCGCCAGATATTCGCGGTTCCTCGACACGCCGAGCTGGACCAGCATCGCTGCGAACGGCAGGGTGAGGTCGGCGAGGATCGCTATGGCAAGGGCCCCCGGGTTCTCCCTGTTGTTGCTGAAGATGGCCGTCCAGACACCCATCCTGGTCACATACGAAATGATGACCGCCATAGCGGATGCGACGCTCATGACGAGGATGTCCCTGTTCTTCACATGGGACATCTCGTGCGCCAGGACTCCCTCGAGCTCCTCATCCGTGAGCATGTCCAGCAGCGGCCTCGTGGCCACCACGGCCGCGTCCTTCGGGCTGCGCCCGGTCGCGAACGCGTTGGGCATGTTCTGATCGGCGACACCGACCTGGGGCATGGGGAGGTTTGCCTTCATCGCGAGCTTCTGGACCGTCCTGTAGAGCCTGGGCTCCTCGGCCTCGGTCACTATGCGGACCTTGTTCGCCGTGAGCGCCATCTTCTTGGAGAAGAAGTACGAGCAGAAACAGATGACCAGCGACAGGGCCATCATTATGTAGAATCCGACCCACATGTAGTTGAAGATGTAGCCTATCACCGATCCCAGTGCAACCAGGATCCCCGTCATCGCGACGAACATCAGAGCGGTCCTTCCGCGCCAGAAACGCATTTTTAATCACTAGGACTGTGTATGTACTCGTATAAAAATGTTACATAAGAACACTTCAATGATTCCGATTTCGGATCACTTCAGGTCGTACGTGTCCCCGACGTAGAAATCCTGGACGCCCGCCAGCCCGAGGTTGACGCGGAGGTTCACCATCCCGTCCTTCCCTACGCAGTGGTTGATGTACAATTCGGGTATCTGGCACAGCATGTCCGCGTACACCTTGGCGACCGCCTTCTTCTTTTTCTCGAGGAGCACCGGGCCCATGAAGACCGTGGGCTTCGTGCCGATATGTGACGTCACATCCGCGATCACGGCATCGGGATAGCATGAGCATCTTCCGCTCATCAGCGCCAGCTTGTTCCCGTCCTTGACGGCGAGGAACGTCTCGCCGTAACCCTTCGCGTCGTAGTAGAACGGCGTTATGTACACTCCCGGAATGATCTCCTGCCATTCGCCGATGTCATGGAACACCGGCTTGGACCTGTTCTCCTCGGACAGGCCGACCCCCCTGCTGAGTAGGGATCTTCCGCCGTAGAGTCCGTTCGGACAGTACACGTCGATCGGTGCCTCCCTTCCCTTCAGGAGACCGTTCAGCGCCCCAGAGGCGCAGGGGTTGCTCTGCGATATCACGACCACATCGATGGATGCAGGATCGATCTCCAGATGCTCCATGTTGTGGATCAGGTACCTGTCGCGGAGACCCGCGTTGAACAGTATCCTCTTCCCATCCTTCTCGATGAGGAATGATGTGCCCTTCGCACCTATCAGCGGGGTGCCCGGCTGCGAACCTTCGTCGTAGACGCATGTGATCTTCGTACTCATGTCATGACCTCAGCGATGGTAGAGTGAATCGGGTATATCCTTGCAGATTCTATAAATCGATTCCATGGGCACCTGCCCGCTGGCGACCCATGACGCGACCTTCTTGGGCACGGTGGACACCGCCATTATGGATGTCGGCCTCTCGGGATCGTCTATGTAATCGGTCTCGATCATGAACCTGTCCGTACCCTTGGACAGCGCCTCCTTCAGCAGGGATTTGGACGCCGGGATCGACGGCATGACGCCGTGAGTCTCCTCCGGCAGGACCAGCGGCGGGGACGAATGCTTAACGACCAGTCCGCGGTCCAGCCCGGCCTTGTCCGCCAGCTCCGCCAGCGACCTGTCGGTGTCGTCGGAATTCTCGCAGTGGATGATGACTGGCACATCCAGTTCCTTGGCCAGTTCCATCCCCCTCAGGAGCACCCTGTTGGATGCGTCCCATATCTCTTCGGATACCGGGAAGTGGGGCCTTCCGATCTCCCCGATGGCGCATGCGCGGCCCTCGGCGATGTCCCTTGCGGCGATCTCCATGCCCTCGATCATGGTCTCCTCGGCCTTCTGGAGGCCGTAAGCCTCCGCCAAAGAGATCAGCAATATCGGATACGGTCCGACCGCGATGTTGATCTCCAGGTCCGTTTGCTCCCTGCCCTTGGATGCCAGTCCGTAGGTTATCTCGTAGGATCTCCCGAAATCCTCCCCGCAGGTGATCTGGACCTCCTTGTAGGGGAGCGTCACGAGGGTGAGCCCGGTACCGCCCAGGGACTGGAACTCCTTGAGTGCCTCCACGTTCCTGCCCGAAGGGCTGTTGTGGAGATGGTTGTCGTAGACCGGGACCTTCTCGCTCATGGGCTGCGAATCGGCATAGGATATATTATGACAGTCGATAATCCGTATCCGATGGACTCGAACCAACGCTTCCTGCTGAAGGCGTTCAGGAAATACTACAAGGTGAACACCCCTATCCTACCGGACAGGTTCACCCGCAGGGAGTTCGGTTTCATGTTCTTCGACAAGACCTACGTGCAGAGGCACATGGGCTTCACCAGTCCCGAGGACCTGCACCGCTTCATGATGGGACAGGTCCCGTCGCACAGCTACTACTCCACATCGTACTACCGCAAACCGGACGCCCCGACCATGGACGAGAAGGGCTGGATGGGCGCGGAGCTCATCTTCGACCTGGACGCGGACCACCTGGAGGGCGCCGGCAACATGACCTATGCGGAGATGCTCAGGGAGATCCGCTCCCAGATGATGCATCTGGTGGACACGTTCCTCATGGACAACCTCGGATTCCAGGAAGACCAGATCCACATAACGTTCTCCGGAGGGAGAGGATACCACGCGCATGTCCGCACTCCGGACATCATGAGCCTGGGGGCCCCCGAGAGAAGGGAGCTGGTGGACTTCATCACCGGATCGGGTCTGAACATCGACTGGGTGTTCCCGTTCAACAGGGTGGCCACATCCCAGATCGCCACCGGCAACGGCGTCCGCACGAACATCGCGAAGGACCGCCTCATCCCGCCGGAGGACTCCGGGGGATGGAAGCTCATGATGAGGAACGCCCTCATGGACGTCGTGAACGACCTCTGCGACGGCGAGGTCAAGGACTTCAAGAAGGAGTATCCCAGCATCAAGGGGAGCCAGGCCGCGACGCTGTTCAAGGCCCAGGAGGAGCTGAGGAAGACCAGGGGCACCCTGTTCGAGAAGAACACCATGGCCATACTGTCCCAGTCGACCCAGAACATCCTTGTCAAGGTCATGAAGGAGGATATGGCCCCGAGGCTCTCGGGAGAGGTCGACGAACCCGTCACCGCGGATATCAAGAGACTGATCCGTCTGCCCGGTTCCGTCCACGGAAAGAGCGGACTGAGAGTCACCCCCATTACCAGGGCGGAGCTCACGGACTTCGACCCCCTGCAGATGGCCGTCCCCAAGGAGTATTCCGACGATGAGGTCAAGATCACCATGCGCAAGGATGCCGAATTGGACATGAAGGGTCAGCACTTCAAGCTCAGCGGCGAGACCACTGTGCCCGAGTATGCGGCGGTATTCCTGATAGGCAGGAAGATGGCGTCCTACGGTTTTGCATCCGAGGAGAGCCAAAAGGAGAAACTTTTCTGATCTGGCACATCCTGAGGATGCGCGAAAAAATTTGGGAATTCATGCCCTTAGCCTATATTGCACGCCTGAAAATAAACGCGATACCTTTATTAATGGGTCTTTTATCTCGTCCCCTTAGGTAATAAAATGAAAGCTTTCCTCATTTCAGGAACATACGCTGACCCCAGGCAGGTCCAGCAGCCCTTCGCAGTGGAGATGGCAGCTGACGACGAGGCCGCGGTCAGGGAGAAGGCACTCTCCACGATCGGAAGCAAGCACAAGCTCAAGAGATGGCAGATCAACATTACCGCCGTCAAGGAGCTCTCTGCTGACGAAGTCACTAACCACGTCGTGAAATACCAGATTGGTGAGTGAACTTGAACGACGACGAACTCCGTCAGATGCTAGCTCTGATGGAAAGCTACAAGAACAGGGCCGAGGCACTCAACCGCCAGGTCACGGTTCTCCGCGGCACCCTCGACGAGGTCAACATGGCCCACGAATCCATCACGGCGCTCATGAACGCCAAGGATGGAGACGAGATCATGATTCCAATCGGAGCTTCGTCGTTCATGAACGTGAAGGTAACTTCCAACAAAAACATCATCGTCGGGATCGGGTCCGGTATCTCAGTCGAGAAGGGCCCCGAGGATGCCAGCAAGTACATGGAAGCGAACGCCGCCGAACTCAGGGAGGCGCTCAAGAAGACCGTGGACGCCCTTCAGGAGGTCCAGCAGGCTCTCGAGACCGTATCCCAGGCAGTCCAGACGGAATACGTAAACAGGCAGCAGGCCCCGACACAGTGAGTGGTAAGGGATGTTCGATTCTCTCAAATCCAAGCTGAGGGGGATCTTCAGCAAGGCCGACAAGAACCTCGACAAGGAGGATCTGTACAAAGAGGACGAACAGCCCGTAACCACCACAGAAAAACCAGTTCAGGATTCTAAACCGGCCGAGGAGCAGCCCAAGCTGTCAAGGAAGGAGATGCTCAAGCTCCAGAAGCAGCAGAAGGCCGCAGCACCCGAGGCACACAAATCATCGTCGCTCGTCTCAGACAGCGGCGGAAAGAAGATCAAGGACTCGGCACTCGACGAGATCCTAGACGACCTGTACTTCACCCTCCTGGAGGCGGATGTGGCCCTTCCAGTGGCCGACAAGATCAAGGAAGGCGTCAGGGAGAACCTCCTCGGAAAGAAGTACGACCGCTCCTACTCCCTCGAGGAGATCGTGGAGATGTCCGTCAAGGATGCCGTCAGGAACGTCCTCGAGATCAACGAGTTCGATTTCGACCAGTGGATCACCGAGCAGAAGAAGCCGACAGTCATCATGTTCGTCGGTATCAACGGTACCGGGAAGACCACTGCGATCGCGAAGATCGCCAACCGTCTCCAGAAGTCCGGCAAGACCGTCGTCATGGCGGCCTGCGACACGTTCAGGGCTGGAGCGATCGAACAGCTCTCCATCCACGCCGAGAGGCTCGGATGCAAGATCGTCAAGCAGACGCAGGACGCCGACCCCGCCGCGGTCGCCTACGATGCGGTGGAGCACGCCAAGACGAAGTTCAAGGACGTCGTCCTCGTGGACACCGCCGGACGTATGCAGACCAACAACAACCTCATCGAGGAGATGAAGAAGATCGTCAGGGTCGCCAAGCCCGACCTGAAGGTCTTCGTCGGCGATTCGCTGGCAGGGAACAACGCCATCGAGCAGGCCAAGGTCTTCGACGACGCGGTCGGCATCGATGCCGTGATCCTCACAAAGATCGACACCGACGCTAAGGGCGGTGCGGCATTGTCCATCGCCCACACCATCGGCAAACCCATCGCATTCGTCTGCAACGGTCAGGAATACGACGACATCGTCAAGTTCAACACCGAGTGGATGATCGAGAGGATGTTCGAGTGAGTTCACTGCGAACATAGCTTGTGGATCAGGGTCGCGAATACCTTCGTATCATTCATCAGATTGTCCACGACCAGATACTCGTTGGGCGCATGCAGTGAGTTATCTCCGGTCTGCCATGCATAAGCATCCAGACCCTTCTGCCTGAAGAAGTTGGCACATGTGCCGCCCGCGATCCCTACCGGTTCCGGTTTCCTGCCCATGACCTCCTCGATGGAATCGGACAGTGCCCTGTAACCATTCGAATCGACGGACGAGGGCCTTCCGGCGATACCCATCTGGACCGCCTCCACGGTGATCCTCGCGCCGGTGGACCTCTCGTACACCTCCGCGGTCTCCCTGGCAAGCTTCATGACGAGCTCCGGGTCGTATTCGGGGTTGAGACGGATATCCATGCAGAACTCATCGTGTCCCGGGATCGTGTTGATGTTCTCGACCGTCGCCGGCCTCTTGGTGGGCTCGAAGGTGGAATTCTTGGGAAGGTACATCGGATCGGTGTCATCGAACCTGCTGTCGAACGACTCTATGAGATCCATCAGCAGGAGGGTGCTGACCTTATAGGCGTTTATGCCCTTGTGCGGCGTGGAGGCATGGGTTGTCTTCCCTTCGATGCTGAACTTCAGCCACATGATGTGCTTCTCCGCGACGTCCACCCTTCCCCCGTCGGGGGTGCAATAGTCCGGGACAACTATGACATCGTCCTCCGAGAAAACGCCCTGATCCAGGAGATACTGAATACCGCAGACGCTCGTGGTCTCCTCGTCGGCGACCCAGGCCACTCCCAGGGACATACCGTCAAGCTCCTCCCCGAGGAACTGCCTGGCCGCATACATGGTCGAAATCACGGACTGCCCGTCATCCTCGGTCCCGCGGCCGTAGATCCTCCCGTCCTTCAGCACAGGGTCGAACGGGGGCGTGTCCCACAGCTCGGGGTCGCCAGTGGGGACGACGTCGATGTGCGCGACGAACCACAGCGTTCCCTTCCCCTTGCCCCTCTTGATGGCCACTATGTTGGACCTCATGACGGTGGGATCGCTCCTGTCTGGCACATCGAATCTCCTGACCTCGTCGAAGCCTTCGGTCTTGGTCATGAGGTAATCCGCTTTCTTGGATTCCCCATCGCCTCCGTTCACCGGCGCCAGCGCCGGGATCCTGATCATACTCATAGTGGTATCGATGATCTCCGATTGCTGAGAATCGATGTCGGCGATTATCCTGTCCAATGACTTCATGCCCACGTAATGCACCTCCGACGTTTTACCGATGTTGATTCACTCCGGGGACCCGTAATCCTTGATCAATATGTCCTTGGACAGCTCGATGAAGTGTTCCGGGCACCAATTATCGGGGACGTTCTGAACGAACATGCTCAGATCCGACAAGGCGCTCTTGTAGTCCAAGGCATTGAAACGGTTAGCAAGGAGTTCCAAGAGCATGTCCCTATCCAATTCTGATTCCTGTACGAGCCCTTCCCTGACCAGATTGCTCTCCAGATAATCCATGTTGACCGGGATCTTGTTATTGATGTACCATTCGAAATCGTACAGATCGCGGCCCTTCACCCTATTCTTCCAATGACGGGTAATCACTGCAGATGTCTTCCCTGCGAACAGACTGTGTATATCCAACAGGGTTATCCCATATTGGAACGGGTATCCCTTGTACAGATGGTCCAGTCTGAATCCCTTGGGAGTATTGCGATCCACATCCATCTTGACCTTCAGCTTGGTACGGGGATGAATCAGCGTCAATTCCTCGTCGGAATAGCCCATCTCTCTCAGGGTGTCAACAGCATTGCCCTCTACGTAACACCCTTGGATGAATGCATCTGGGCCCTTCACCTTGGTGATGCTGTAATCAAGTCCGAACGACTTGATCTCGTTCTCCACGTAACTCGAGATCTTATCAAAATTGACCTCGAAACCATCATCCACTATGCAGAAGTCCAGATCCTCCGAGAATCTGTCCAATCCGTGGAATAGCCTTAATGAGGTCCCGCCGTGGAAGGCTACGTGGTTGAAGAAATTGGCACGGTAGAGACCGCACAGAACGATCTCCTGCATGATCTCTCTGGCCGAGTTCACGGCCAAAGTGGGATTCGAAAAATGCTTTCCAGTGATAGAAGTAAGATAATTCATAAGTAGACCTCCTGATCCAACAGGTAATGCTTCAGCATCGTCACGTTACGGCAACCATACGATTCGGAAAGGTCCGATATCAGATTGATGTTCAGTTCCTCTAAAAACATCTCATCGAACCTGATGTCATCGAACAACAGCTGCTCGAATTCACTGATTCTGGTCATCGGAGGGACCTTGTACAACTTGTCACAAATCGCCTTTTCTGGAGTGGCTATGGCGTAGGCGTATCCATCTATGTTCCTGCATTCGATTCCCTTCGGGAAGACCTTCTGCGGGACATCTGTATAATAAAAGGAGCAAATATCCGTCTTGAAAACCTTGTCCTTACGCTTGTTGAATGTCGCGCAGCTGACGTTGTATGCCAATTCGGGGATGATCCCGTAATATGATAATGCATAATCGAAGGAGATGTATGATGGGCCGTAGATTGCCTGGGCGAGAGCTATGCTTGGGACATCTGGGTCATTTACGTAAAGGTCCCTCTTCAACCTGATGTACTTACCGGACTTGGCCTCCCTGCTCAGCTTGACACGAGGGCAGACATAGGCGGGCTCCTCCTTGAAGTACTCTCCGATGATCATCTCTCCGGTGTAGATCATTGTATCTCCAAATAATTACAAAACTGAAGATATAAATATCTAAGCCCGAGCCGTCACAAAATCGGAGGAAAGGAAGGGCCGTAAGGCCCTTAAGGGATTTGGATCACTCTTTGTACTCTTTGATGAAGCCTTCCTTCATCATCTGAGCCGTGAGGTTCCTGGACCTGTTGATCATGAACTCGGCCCTGTCGTGCATCTCCTGCTTGGAGAGCTTGAGCCTGGCGACGCCCTGCTCCTGTGCCTTGGCACCGACAGCGACGGCCTCGTCGATGAAGACCTCGGTCTCGGACATGGTGGGGATGATGTACTCGGGGGTGATTCCCTTCTTCTCGGCGGATGCCGCCAGGGATCTTGCCGCGGCGATGCACATCTCGTCGGTGATGGTCTTGGCCCTCACATCGAGTACTCCACGGAAGATCGCGGGGAATCCCATTGAGTTGTTGACCTGGTTGGGGAAGTCGGACCTGCCGGTGGCGAAGATCTTGACTCCGTGCTCCTTGGCCTCCCAGGGCCAGATCTCGGGGATCGGGTTGGCGGTGGCGAAGATGACGGGGTCGTCGGCCATGAGGTCCACGTACTCCGGAGGGATGGTTCCCGGTCCGGGCTTGGATGCGGCGATGACGATGTCGGCGCCCTCGAAGGCCTCCTTCATTCCGCCCTCCTTTCCTGCTCCGTTGGTCTTCTTACAGATCTCCCACTTCTGCTTAAACGAACCCTCGACGTCCTTCCTGGACTGGTTGAGGATTCCCTTCGAGTCGCACATGCACATGTGCTCGGGCTTGAATCCGGTGGCGAGGAGCAGCCTCGCGATGGCGATGGATGCCGCTCCGGCACCGATGACGGTGATGTGGGCGTCCTCGAGCTTCTTCCCTACGAGCTTCATGGCGTTGATCGCACCCGCGACCTCGACGGTGGCGGTTCCCTGCTGGTCGTCGTGCCATACGGGGATCTTGCAGTCCCTCCTGAGCTCGTCGAGGATGTCGAAGCACTTGGGGTTCGAGATGTCCTCGAGGTTGATTCCTCCGAACGAGGGGGCGATGAGCCTTACGGTCTCGATGATCTTCTCCGGATCCTTGGTGTCCAGACAGATCGGGACGCAGTCGACTCCTCCGAGGTACTTGAAGAGCATACCCTTACCTTCCATGACGGGCATAGCGGCTTCGGGTCCGATGTCTCCCAGACCAAGAACGCGGGTTCCATCCGATACAACAGCAACGGTGTTCCATTTCCATGTGTGCTCGTATACCTTCTCGGGGTTCGCAGCGATGTCCTTGCAGGGCTCGGCGACTCCGGGGGAGTACCAAATGGCAAAGTCGTCGAAGGACCTTACACACGCCTTCGGCACGACTTCGATCTTGCCCCCGTAGTACGGGTGCATCTTCATTGCGTCCTGGCCGGGCTTCTTCGCCTTTGCCAGACGCTCCTCTACGCTGATATCCTGGTCGTTTACCATTTTATTCACCTCGATACGTGCTGATACCAATCGCCAGCCGTTGTCGGACTGTCTCTTTCATCCTACTTTAATTATATAAAACAAAGAGTCCGGCCTGGTCGTCGTTTGATATACGCGCATCCCCATGGCATCAGCATGGCCAAGGAGATCAGGGTGGTCCTCATAGACGGGTACATCGACGACCCGGCAGCACTAGGGGTACCTCCGTACATCTCCCCCATGATCCGCTCCATAGCCGGTGCCGCGCTGGACGCCGGAGCGGACAGGGTCGAGTACGTCTCCATAGACATGATCAGGAAGGGCAGGAGGATCCCCGATGCATCGGTCACCGTGGTGCTGTCGGGGAACACAGTCCCGGGGAAATACCTCAGGTCGATGCCCATGTCCCTGAAGGAGCTGGCACAGTTGACGCCGAAGCTCAAGGGATGGAAGATGATCAGCGGTTCGGCGGCCGATTCCAAGGAAGCTGAGGCCTTCGATTTCATAATCAGGAAGGATCCGGCGGCATCGCTCTACGACGGCATGATCGGAAAGGAGGTCGGAGAGAGGCTTCGCACCCTCGAAGAGTGGAACAGATGGATGCTCCTGGGTGCCGACATCGTGACGCAGCATCAGGACTTCCCGGAACCGCTGGTCGCGGAGATAGAATCCTACAGGGGCTGCCACAGGTACAGATCCGGAGGATGCTCCTACTGCATCGAACCACTGAAAGGAAAGCCCCTGATGAGATCCCCCAGGGATATCCTGGCCGAGGCCGGGAGACTCAGGGAACTGGGCGTCAGGAACATCAGGATAGGGGGCCAGACCTGCATAGTGTCCTACGGTTCGGAGGACGATTCGGAGGTCCCCAGACCGAACCCCGAGGCCCTGAGGGAACTCTTCTGCGGCCTGAAGGGGATGGGGTTCGACACCATCCATGTGGACAACGCCAATCCCGCTGTCATCGCCAACTATCCCGAGGAGGCGGGGGAATGCCTCAGGATCATCACAGAATGCTGCACCGACGGCAACGTGCTGGCACTTGGTATGGAATCGGCCGATCCGTTCGTGATTACCGAGAACAACCTGAACAGCACGCCGGTGCAGGTCATGGACGCGGTCAGGATGATCAACCGCATCGGGTCGGAGAGGGGTCCGAGGGGCATGCCGAAACTGCTCCCGGGGATCAACATCATCTGCGGTCTGGACGGGGAGACGTCCGAAACGTACGGCATGGACATGGACATCCTGAAGAGGATGGCCGATGAGGACCTCATCATCCGCCGCATCAACATACGCCAGGTCCTCCCCGTGAGAAGGAAGTTCGGGACCAAGGTCGATCAGCGCAGGTTCAAGAGGTTCAAGGAAGACGTCAGGGAGGGCATCGACAGGGTCATGCTCCAGCGCCTGGTGCCCTTCGGTACCGTCCTGAAGGACGTGTATCTAGAGCTCAACGACGGGAACACCACGTTCGGAAGACAGATAGGCTCCTATCCGCTGCTCATAGGCATACCGTACAAGCTGGATACCGAGCGGTTCGTGGACGTGGTCATAACCGAATGGGGATTCAGGTCCGTGACCGGCATCACCTATCCTTTCGACATCAACCACATGCCCATGTCCGCGCTGGAGGCGCTTCCCGGGATCGGCAAGAAGAGGGCCACCAACCTCGTTCTGAAGAGACCCTTCTCGTCCATGGAGGAGCTGGAAAGGGTCATAGAGGATCCGGAGATCTCGAAGAGACTGGAGCCTCTGATAGAATTCCTGTGAGTTCTGACGCGGGATGTGAACCGTTATCTATCATTATGTTCGTCTACACGCCATGGATACCAAACGTGCCGCGAGATACCCATTCCTGAGGGAATCCGCGGAATTCGCGGAAAAGAACTCGGCGGATCTCGATGCCCTCCTGACCACCGAGTCCTACGCTCCCGCCCGCACCAGGGGCAGGGAGAGGGTCCTTCAGGCACTGGACCATTCAGAGGTATCCTACGTAGAACTGATGAACGATTACGACAGGCTCATCGAGGTCATGTCGTATCCCTACGCCAGGATGATCGTCTCGCAGATCGGGGACCGTTTCCTCACGAAGAGATACGCCCTGGCGGAGGCGGTGAGGATGAACAAGCTCCTCAGCGGCGAGAACAGGGACACCGTCCACATGGTCTCGGAGGAACTGGGCGTCACGGCGGAGACCGACAGGGACGGCACGCTGCACATGAAGTTCCCGGATTTCCTCAGGCTGTCCAGCAGACTGAACAGCATCGATTGGAAGCTCATCAACAGCGACATCCACCACGGCGTCGTATATCTTCCGCAGGACAAGTTCAGCCGTCTGATGCAGAACGCCCTGCAGGACAAGATCGAGTCGGAGCTGCCTCTGCTGACCCCTGACGAGTACAAGAAGTACCTCGCCGGGGACGTGACCGCGGTGAAGATGGCACTGGCGGACGCCAAGATCAAGATGAGCCCCACCAACGGCGAGGGGATGAAGATGGATTACCTCCCGCCCTGCCTCGTCCACATACTCGAGATGTCCAGGAACGGACTGAACCTCCCGCACAGTGCCAGATTCTCCATCGTGACGTTCCTGAAGGCGCTCGGGCTGGGTTATGAGGACATCATCAAGGTCTTCGCGGAATCCCCGGATTTCGACGAATCCAAGTCGGAATACCAGATCAAGCACATCCTGGGGGAGATCAGCGGAGGGGAGGGTTATTCCCCGCCGGAATGCAAGACGATGAAGACCAACGGTCTCTGCTACAACCCCGACAAACTGTGCGAGCAGGAGTGGATGAACCACCCGCTCAAGTATTACAGGACCAAGTCCAAGGACAGGAACAAGACCCAGAATCCCCCCGCGCCCGCGGCGGAACAGGGTCACTGATCCTTCTTCTCGTTCTCCATCTTGGTAAGGTTGTTCCAGGTTATGATCGCCCTCTGGATGGCGGTCAGGTTGCCGACCACGGCGAACCAGAGCATCATGATGGTCAGCCAGTTGAAGGTGACTGCCCAGGATCCGATGTCGAATGTGAACCAACCGTAACCGAGCATGCCGAAGATCAGCTGGAGCAGGGGGAACAGCGTCGAGAGGACGACCCTGTCCGCACGGCCGAGCAGACCCGCGTAGAGACGGGGTGCTCCGATGGCCTGGGCCTGGGTCCCCATGTAGGATGTGAGGAGCACACCGACGAGGGCCAGCATTCCGAGGTAGGGGTTGCACCAGTATCCGCAGAAGGCGATACCTCCGATCATGAACACGTCCGCATACCTGTCGAAGACGTGATCCAGATAGTCCCCCTTGGCGCTGCACTTGCCGGCGAGCTTGGCGATCTTGCCGTCAAGCGCGTCGAAATAACCGGAGACGATGACGAGGATCGCTCCTATGAGGAGCATCCACTCCCTGTCATAGTAGCCGCTCAGATAGAACACGATACCGCTGAGCAGGGCGATGATCAGCCCGATCCAGGAGACGGTGTTGGGATTGACGTTTATGAACTTCCTGGCGACCGGCGCCAGCGCGAATTCCGCCTTCGATCTCTGTCCGTCTAGAACCATTTGTCCATCTCCTCTGACCAATCGGTCTTTCCTGGGAGATAGTCAGTACTATCCCCTTTTAGTATTTTCTCTATGGAATTAGCCAAATCCGTAACATCTCCGTCGGTGGAATCCACCTCGTAGACAGGGATGTCGGACTCCGTGGCCTCGCAGAGGATCACATCGAGCACCTCCGATTGGACGTTCTCAAGGACCTTCTCGCAGGAGTAACCGCGTGCCTCCAGACGATGTGCCAGCACGTCCGGTTTGCACCTGATTACGATGATGCCGCTGCAGTCCATGAAATGCGACAGATGGCTGTCCATGAGCACGATGCCTTCCGCCGTCCTGTACTCTTCGAGGGAATCGTTGAGCGCGTCCAGGTCCACCTCGTGGGTGTCCCTCTTCGCGTCTAGATCCCCCAGCAGTCCGTGCTCGCGGATGTGACGGTTCATGTCGATGACTGTGTAGCCCCTCCTGCGGAGCTCCTCCGAGACCGATGTCTTGCCCGTCCCGGGCGTGCCGGTGATAGCGAAAAGCGTCATTGGATCTCTTTCATGTAGGGCTCGGCCCTGTCCAAGACCATGTCCCATGTGGGGATGTTTGTCAGGGCGCCGGTCTTCTCGATGACGAAGGATGCTACGGTCGCTGCAAGCGTCAGCGCCTCCGGGATGCCAAATCCCTTGTAGAGGGCCGTGTAGAAACCTGCCCTGTATGTGTCCCCACATCCGGTGGGGTCCACGACCTTCTTGGCCTGGACCGGAGGTACGGTGAACGTCTCCCCGTTGAACTTCGCGGTGCTCCCGCCCTCGCCCCTGGTGCAGACGACGAGCTCCGCGTCCGCATCCATGATGCTGCCCAATCCCAGATACTTCCTAAGGGATTCCGCCTCGAAGTTGTTGCAGAACAGGAAATCCGATAGAGCAAGGGCCTTCGGGAAGTTGTCCGAGTTCCATATCCTGTGCGATTCCTGGGCGGGGTCGACGGCGATCTTGGTCTTGCCCTTGATGTCGTCCATTATACCGATGTAGTACGAGGGCTGGCCGGTGCAGAAGTGGGTGAACTCCGACTTCTTCGCGTTGGATTCCAGTTTGATGCCCACCTCGTCCCCGAAACCCTGAGGCCCCTGATAGAAAACGACCTTCTGGGTCATGTCGGGGTCGTTGACCACTACCGCTCCCGATGTCTCGAACTTGTCCACGTGGAGGAACTCGTCCAGGATCAATCCGGAATCCCTGATCTCCTCCTCGAACTTCGCGGGGAAGTCGTTGCCGACGAACGCGCAGAGCGCCGTGGGACAGCCCAGCTTCGCCGCGGCGACGGCGATGTTGGTCCCCGTCCCCCCGAGGGTGGTCAGCTTGGTGATTATGTCCTCGGTGGTGTTGGGCGCGGGGAACTTCCTGACCGTCATGATCTGGTCCACGGTCACGTGGCCGTAGACGGACAGGAAGGGCTTGCCGCTCATGTGCCTTCCTTCCATCCCGTGGTGTACTTTATCTGCTCGTCGCTGAGACGGTCGATGAGGACCCCCATGGACTCCAGCTTGATGCTGGCGATCTTCGAGTCGATCATGTCCGGGACCCTGTGGACCACCGGTTCCAGGTGGTCGTAGTTCTTGGACATGTACTCGATACCGAGGGCCTGCGTCGCGAAGCTCATGTCCATGATCTCCGCGGGGTGTCCCTGGCCTGCCGCCAGGTTCATCAGGCGTCCCTCTCCGATGAGGTAGATGCGGCGTCCGTCCTTCATCCTGTACTCGTCGATGAAGTCGCGGACCCTTGTGACCGTGTCCGAAAGGGCGTAGAGGTGCTCCTTGTTGATTTCGTTGTCGAAGTGGCCGACGTTCCCTAAGACGCAGCCGTCCTTCATGACCTGGAAGTGCTCCAGTGCGAGGATGTCCTTGCATCCCGTGACGGTGAACACCATGTCGGCGACCTTGACGGCGTCGATCATCCTCATGACCTCGAAACCGTCCATCTTGGCCTCGATGGCCTTGACCGGGTCCACTTCCGTGACGATGACGTGGGCGCCCAGTCCCTTGGCCCTCATGGCGATCCCCTTTCCGCACCATCCGTATCCTGCGACGACAAGGTTCTTGCCTGCGACCAGGAGGTTGGTGGCGTTCATCCACCCGTCGAATGCGGACTGGCCGGTACCGTACCTGTTGTCGAAGAGGAACTTCATCTTGGCGTCGTTGACGTCGAGGACGGGGAACTGGAGCGTACCGTCCGCCGCCATGGCCTTGAGGCGAGTGACACCTGTGGTGGTCTCCTCGTTGGCGGCCTTCACGTTGGGAAGGACCTCCTTACGTGTGGTGTGGACCATGGTGATGAGGTCCGCACCGTCGTCTATGATGAAATCGGGATTCATGTTCAGGACCGAGTTGAGGTTGGCGTAGTACTCCTCCTGGCTCTCCCATTTCTTTGCGAAGACGTCGAGTCCGTATTCGTCGCGGAGCGCCATCGCGACGGAGTCGTCCGTCGAGAGCGGGTTGCAGCTGGCGAGACGTATGTTCGCTCCCGCATCCGCGAGGGTGATGGCGAGCATACCTGTCTTGGCCTCCGTGTGGAGGGCCATTCCGATCTTGAGCCCTGCCAGAGGCTGCTCCTTGATGAAATTCTTCCTGATCTCCTGAAGGACCGGCATGTGGGTCTCGACCCAGTGCAGCCTCAGGGATCCCTGTTTGACGAGATCATCCATTTAATCATCCTCCGTTCCGAAACCTGACATCAGCGAATCGCAGATGTACTTCACGGTCTCGCGACGGTTCTTTTGGCTACTGTATTGGCTGATAATTTTAAGCATTGCCTGTTCGTCGCCCCTGAGTTCCTGGATGAATTTGATGATATTTTCCAGCGCACGGGTCATCTCGTCGGAGATCGGCACCGTTGCCTTGCATGAGGTGCGGGACAGGGGGTTGAGGTCGATGGAAATGACGACCTTTCCCATCGAGACCAGCGCCTCTGCGCGGTCGCCGTCCTCTATCGGTACCACTATCACATCGCTGTCGAAGATCCCCTCCTTGGTGCACAGGGCGCGATCGTGGTTCAGACCCTGGATCCTGCAGTCCGGTACCCTTCCCAGGACGTTCTCGGCGCCCTTCGACTCCAGATAGGAGATCAGTCCCTCCATCCTCTCGGGGGTCCTGTGGAACAGGTTGACCTCCATCTTGGCCGGGACGGCCTTCGCCAGAGCTATGAGGTTCTCGGGGTCCAGCGCCGCCGCGTTCCCGTTTACGCATACCACAGGGTTCTTCGCCCTCAGGAGATACGCCGCGGCGACCTTCTCTGCCTCGAGGGCGGGAGGGATGCTCTTCTCCCCCATGAGATAGTCGTAGGCCTCTCCCCTTCCGTGGGATATCAGCCCGGTAGGGGTGACAAGCCCCTCTTCCACCATATGTGCCAGACGTTCCCTTGTCATCAATGATTTGTATCTTGGATGATCCTTCGGTATATCCATTCGATCTTCCTCTTCCGCATCATGCGGAGCATAATGGTACCCGATTCCCTACGGTGTAGATAAAGATGCACTAGCGACCGACGGCTGGGGGCACAATATATAAATCATGAACTTAATCGAATAATCGGTTCTTTGAACGTTTAGAGCCCCCGAGGGTCTCAGAGTTCATAAGAACCCGATTAGCAATCCGAGCATAACCCGGATCACTAAACAGACCAGGACCCTAAGTTGGAGCCTACGGCCCTGGTCTTCCTTTTCGGACGTATTTTCACCTCCTTCGGAAGAACTCGGGTCGAGCCCAACGTACTAGGACAGAAGCCCACTGTACATTGGACTTCATCCCCGGCGTAATGACCATGCCCTTGCTCACTATTTCTAACGGAAACCCGCTATCTAGGCTTTAAAAAACTTAGTCATCTGGCTATGTTAATTGTGATGGGTAAGAATTAACATCGATAACTGCTGCCCGTGAATCGAATTATCCACTCGATACGATTATTAACGGAATAGTTTCTGTCCCGTTCATGCCCGAAATCCGTGTAGTGGTAGTCGGTCCCAAATACGAGGGGAACGTCGGTGCGATCGCCAGATCCATGGCCAACTTTGACATCAAGGAGCTGTATCTCGTGAACCCCTGCGAGCTTGGGGACGACGCATACCGCAGATCCAAGCACGGGGCGGACATCCTGGACAACGTGGTCATCGTTAGTTCCCTCGAGGAGGCCACCAAGGACTGCTTCCTCGTAGTCGGGACGAGCGGGGTCGTCACCAAGGGCGACAGCAACTACACCCGCGTGCCTATGCCGGTGAGGGAGTTCGCCGAGCACTGCCGCGGATACACGGAGAAGATCGCCGTCGTGTTCGGAAGGGAGGACATAGGGCTCCTGCAGGACGAGCTGAACTACTGCGATGTACTTGTGACGATACCCGCCAGCGACGAGTATCCGATCCTCAACCTCTCGCACGCTGCGCACACCGTGCTCTACGAGTTCTTCCAGGCGATGCATTCCGAACCCAGGAGGCCGGAGCCCGCGGACAAGAACGAGAAGGAGCTCATGTTCGCGTATTTCGGCGATCTCCTGGATGCCGTGGATTATCCCAAGGAGAGGAGGAACAACACCACCATCATGTTTAGGAGGATGATGGGGCGCGCGATCCCCACCAAATACGAGTACAACACGCTCATGGGCGTGTTCGGCGACGCGGCGAAGTATCTCAAGTACGGGAAGCCCTGGAACAAGGACAGGAAGGAATGAGTCAGAAGGGCTCCATCGCCCTGAAGACAACCACTTTGGAATCATCCGGATCCGACCTTATCAGTACTTCCGGCATCACCCCGTATCTGGTCACGATCTGATTCTTGATATCCTCGATCTCCGGGGTCTTGATGTTGGATCCCACCATCACGACCGCACCGTCCCCGGCGTGGCCGCTGTCGAAGAGCATGCGGTCCCACGATTTCAGCACGGCGTTCACCGGAAGCACGTCGTAGAACGGGACGAAGGAGTACAGCCCCTCGCTGAAGACCGTGAAGAACGGCCCCTCCGTGGACTCTATGAGGGCGCCGATGGTGCCTGCCAGCATGCGGTCGCTCATCCTGATGTAGTTCTCCCAGAGCTTGTTCTCGTCGTATTCCATGTTGAGCTCCATGGACTTCTGCATGTCCAGGACCATTGTGCAATCGGATTGGGATGAAAGCGAAGGCAGCATCTCCAGCGCCTTCCGGCGGCGTTCGGGCTCCAGGGCCATCGGGATGCCGAAGACGGACACGACGCGGCAGCCGGCCTCCTTGGCGCATGAGATGATGTCCCCTATGGCATCGGAACCCACCGCACCGCCGAGGATGCTGAACGGCATTATCACACGGTAAGAATTGAATAGTTCCGAAAGTGCCAGACGGTCGTCGATGGGTATCGTGGATCCGTCCCTTGTGACCCTCTCGATCGGGAAGGCGCCCTCCTCTGCCTCCTTCTTCAAGGCGTTGTTGGCTCCTCCGCCGCATGCGATTACGAGAACATCGGCCATCTTAACGACACTGTATGTCTTGGGACGTGTATAATCCTGTCCACAGTATGGATGAGAAAAGAAACCACAAGGGTGTGGTAAGTGGTTTGTATTGACTCTTAGATCAACTGAACGTTCATCCGAAGAGAGCAGAGAGACCTGCTGCTGCATCCTCTTCGCTGACCTGCTCGACCTCGGGTTCCTCGGCGGCTGCAGGTGCGGCGGCTGCTGCGGGGGCGGCTCCGGCTGCAGGTGCTGCTGCGGGCGCTGCGACTGCGGCGTTCGCGATGGCATCTGCAATGTTGACTCCCTCGAGAGATGCAACCAGTGCTTTGATCTTTGCTGCGTCAGCGTCGACTCCGGCGGCTGTGAGGACTGCCTTGATTGCGTCCTCGGTGATGTCCTTGCCAGCAGAGTAGAGCACCATTGCGCTGTAGATATACTCCATTTAATTCAACTCCTTTTATCTTCATCCGAAGAGTGCTGAGAGGCCTGCTGCTGCATCCTCCTCACTAACTTCCTCGGGTTCATCCTCTTTCACACTCTCTTCTGCGGGTGCGGCGGCTGTGGCTGCAACGGGCGCTGCTGCGGCAACGGCTCCTGCCCTTGCTGCGACTGCATCGCTCTGGTATCCGCTAGCGGAGGCAACAGACAGCATCTGAGCATCTGCCTTTGCCAAGAGTATGTCGATATTCTCTTTGGTCGGTATCGCGGCTGCGACGGAGACGGCGAGTGCCTCTCTGTATGCCTTAGCGACGAGCGGCTCGATCGTGGCCTTTGTGGGGAACGCGATCTCGACACCGAGTGCCAGTGCATTGTACGCTGCCGTAGCGAACATGTTAGCGTAGTAATCCTCAGGAATGTCCAATACATCCTTGTGGTAGACCGTTCCGTCCTCGTAGGCGGCCCTGAGGTCAAGTCCTACGACCATCGGAAGGATCTCCAGTTTGGGGAGCATGGCGGCTACGTTCGCGGGGATAGGTTCTCCCTGCTTAACGAGCGTCGTATCCTTCTTGATTCCTATCTTTCCTCCCTCAATTGCTGCGGGAAGGCCTATCTTCTGAAGTTCACCGATGATCGGGCCGGGTCCGAACGGGGTCGGTCCCTTGGGTACAACGATGTCGAAGGGCGCCAGCTGTCCTGCCTTTGCAGGTGCGGGTGTCATGGTCTTCTTCAGCTGTGCGTACAGCTTGAAGGGGTCCATGTCAGTGGTGATGATCGCGCACTGACCGTCGACACTGTCCTCGAGAGCCTCGATTCCGGGCTTGTCCGCTGCCACTTCGGC
The DNA here is from genome assembly GCA_001563305.1 of methanogenic archaeon mixed culture ISO4-G1. Taxonomy (NCBI): domain Archaea; kingdom Methanobacteriati; phylum Methanobacteriota; class Methanomicrobia; order Methanomicrobiales; species methanogenic archaeon mixed culture ISO4-G1. Next base: position 27,826 of record CP013703.1, on the reverse strand, counting down.
CAAGGCCAAGCGCATGAGCTTGTTCTTGGTCATCTTGAGCTTGGCGTGAGCCCTGAGTCCTGCCCTCATGGACTGGATCTGCTGTCCGGGGATGTTCTCCATGTCGACGACTGCGACGACTGGAGCCTCGCGCATATCCTGTACCAGCTCGCTCACCAGATCCTTCTTCCAAGTTGCGACGTGTGCCATCTTAAAACCTCCTCACAGGATCTTCTCCGAGGGACCCATCGTGGTCTTGACATAAGCGGAGGCGATGTTGTGCCTACCCTTCTCAAGGCGGGACTCAACACGCTTGAGGATGACGTCGATGTTCTCGGCGATGTCCTCTGCGCTCATGTCGGCGGATCCGACGGGTGCATGGAATGTCTTCCTGTCTTTCGTTCTGATGGACACAGACTTGCGGAGACCGTCGATCATCGGGGCGGGATCCATTCCCGGAGCGATTGGTTTCGGCATCTTTCCGCGAGGACCGAGCACAGTTCCCAGTCTCTTACCGACCTGAGCCATCATAGGTGCCTCAGCGATGAAGTATGTGGTACTGTTCGCGATCTTCTTTGCCTGTTTCTTGTCGTCCGCGATCGTTCCGAGTTCCTCGGGTGTGATCACGAGATCGGCCACGTCCTTGGCTTTCAAGGCTAGTTCGCCACCACCAATGACGCAGATCTTCACTGTCTTTCCACGTCCGTTCGGGAGAATGATATCCTCCTGGATACGGTTCTTGGGGATAGTCAGATCGACATCCACGAGATTGATGGCCAACTCAACCGTCTCAGTAAAGTTGCGCTTCTTTGCACCCTCGAGTGCTTTCTGCACGGCCATTACGGTTGGTTTTTCTGCCAATACAATTCCTCCTGTAGTACTTGCGAGCCTTGCGGCTCTCCTACAAGTATTCTTCCGTTATTGACAGGTCATATTTAAAGTTTATATTACGCCTGCGTGAATGTTAACTTATTATTCTATGGAAAGAAGAAAGAATGGGGGCGAAGCCCCCGTAAAAGTTTCAGAACTGGGAGTCGTACTCACCGGCCTTGACGGCCTTGGTGAAGTCCTTGGGGCCCTTGCCGTCGATGGTGACACCGATGGCGACACAGGCTCCGGCGACCTCGAGGACCCTTGCCTTGAGCGTCGCTCCGAGGAGATCGTCTCCCTTCATGTCGGCGATCTTCTTCGCCTGGTCGAGGGTCAGGTTTCCGACCTTCTCGGTCCTGGCGTTGTGTGCTCCACAATCGATTCCGAGCTCTCCCTTGATCAGTGCGGACACCGGGGGTGTTCCGACCTTGATGTCGAATGTCTTGTCGTCGTTGATCAGGATCTTGACGGGGACCTTCATTCCATCGAAAGCCTTGGTCTTCTCGTTGATCTTCGCGATGACCTGACCGATGTTCACTCCTTTCGGACCCAGTGCGGGACCGAGCGGTGGACCTGCGGAAGCGCGTCCTCCATCCACCAATGCCTCAACAGTATCTACCATTGCTCATTTCTCCTTTTCAAGTAGTCTGACACTGTCTCCTTTGACAGTGACAGGTATAGGGACCATGGCTTCGATGAGCTCAACGGTGATCTCCTCTTTGCCCTGGTCGATCTGCTGCACCCTTGCTTTTTCACCCTTGAAGGGACCGTTGATGAGTTCGACTATGTCTCCCTCCACGATTCCCACGACTGCGGACACGGGTGTCAGATAGGGGCTGATCTCGCTGATGTCCGCCTCTCCGTCGATGAAGTTCCTGGCCTTTTTGATGTCCTTGGACTTCTCGCGGACGCGATCCGTGTTCATCCCTTCGACGAACACGTATCCCCTGAGTCCGGCGGGACTCAGGATCGCATATATGTCCTTGTCTTTGGCCTTGTTCGCCTTCGAAGCCAGCTCGTTTGCGACTGTCTTCTCCTGGTCGATCTGGGTCTTAAGGACCATTATGGACTGCTGTGCTACGGCCTCGAACACCATCGACGAGACGCCGTCGTCGGCATCTGCGGTGATGGTGGTCTTAACGGAGTCGCCGTACCTTGCTCCGTTGGGACAGATGACCTCCAGCTTCAGCTCCTTGGCGTTCTTGCCGGGGAGGGGGAGTTCGATCTCCGTCCTGCTGGTGTCGTTAGTCCAGATTTCGCCGTCGGTAGCGTCGTGCAGACTGACCGTCCACTCAGGGGCGTTCTCCGCATCGGGTCCAGCTACGACTGAGAACGATAGCTTCGCTTTGTTGGCACCCGAGTTGATCTGGAATGTCCAAGAGACAATACCGCTGGCTGCAACTTTCTTCAGGTTGTTCTCACCAGTGAGCATCATGTCTGTCGTGCCTCCTCAGAAATAGGTCGGGAGGACCGTCATGAGCCACCAGATGGCGAATCCCACGAATCCGATGATGAGTATACCTGCTCCCGTGATGTACACGGTCTTCACATACTCGTCCTTGCTGGGCGTGCGGGCCATCTTAAGGATCCTGCCGTACTTTCCCTTGCCGAATCCGCGGGCCTTCGACTCGAACTCGTCCTGGAGCTCTTCGTACGTTGACTCTTCCTCGTCTACCATTTTATCGTTCTCCATCGGCGATGCCGATTTTCCGTGCTTGCTTTCGCTGAAGCGATAACAACACAGAACAACCCCCTTTAACAGGGAGACCGTTATAAACTTTTCTTCTAAATCCCTAATAAAATAAGGAGGGGAGTGCTCCCATCCCGGCGTGACCGCGACCGTCATCACTATATATGCAGTCCATATTCGCAGTTCTACCTACGGGGGTAAGAACAATGGAAGAGATTCTGTGCAACGTAGAGCTTGTGAAAGAGAACAATGATTTTGTCGTGAGGATCCAGAGCGACCTCGGCGGTGTCAGGGAATACAAATCGATGAACTTCGAGGAAGTCCTCGACCAGATGGTTCAGGACCTTCAGGAAGAGTTCGAGACATTCTGACCGTTCAGGTGATTCCATGGCAGACAAGGTCAAACAGATCACAGACGTTCTCGACATGCTCGCAGAAGACACCTCCATCCCCAGGAACATCAGGAAGGGCGCCACCGACGCCAAGGCAAGGCTCCTCGACACCAAGGAACCCATGGACGTGCGCGCCACCGGTGCGATCGTCATCCTCGACGACCTTGCCAACGACCCGAACATCCCGATGCACGGCAGGACCCTGATCTACCAGGTCATGAGCCAGCTCGAGATGATCAGCCAGGGCAACTGAGCCCTCTCTTCCAAATCCCCTTTCCCTTCTTCCATCATTCTGATGGTGTTGGTTATATAATCCAAATGACGATTTTTTCGTCATGAATCCGATCACCGAAGAAGAATTGTTGAACGTCATCAGGGAGAACCCGATGATCTGCAGCCGCGGTATCGTGAAACATCTCCGCCCGGAAGAGTACAAGGATCCCGCCGCGTACAAGGAGTACATGGATCATCTAAGACCGATCATGGAGCGCCTCTGGAAGGACGGCGTCATCGTGTCGTCGAAGGTGCAGTGCTGCACGTTCAATCTGAAGGAATGGAGACTCGCCTGAGAACATAGAGCGCCTGCGCTGGCACAGCATTTTTTTGGAAAAAGGTAAAGTGGTTGGGTAAGGGTGTTTATCGGTATTCCGGATCAGCTCTTGAGGACCACGACGAGGAAGATACCGACCGCGATCAGTGCTCCGACAAGGATACCGATGAGGTTGATGATTCCGTCGATGAATACGTCCCAGAGGTTGACGTCTGCGAAGACCGCGATGTCGCTGAATCCGCACAGCCAAATCCAGATTCCCAGAAGGGCAATACCGATCACAGCCATGAGCGCGCCGAACGCCTTTGCCCTGCCCGAGCCGAAGAATGCGGCCAGAAGACCCGCGATCAGCATCACGATGGCGAAAGCGACGACAACGAGGCTGACGAAGTCCATTGACCAGATTTCTAGTGCCATTTTGTCACTCCATTTTTCATCCCGTCAGACGGGCATAATGCTGACGAGTAGAAGATGGGCCTTATTTAATTCTACGCCCGCATTTTTATGACAATATTGGCGGAAAACCCGAATCCCGGGTCCGATCCGATGGATTGAGTATCCGTCCTGGATGAGTCTCCGCATCTCTGAATATCCTCGGGAATCTGTGAACTTTCTAATTGTTTGGATTACTCATCCAACCACCGAAAATATACGACGAGATGGTTAAATATATGGACCAAAAAATCTACCGATTAAATATAAAGTAAACCTAAATCTTTATATAAGAAATGTGTATAACCAACACACATAAGGGTCATGGCCCCTCGGCGGAATAGGCTTATGGAATTTTTGGGTAAAGTGACGGAAACCACCAACGACGGAAGACTGATCGTTGAGTGCTCGAACGTACCCGATATCGGACAGGCCGTCTTCGACCAGAAGGGTAACATGATTGGGACGATCAACAGGGTGTTCGGACCGGTGGACGGACCGTACGCATCTGTCGAATCGAAAGCACCAGACAAGAACACATCAAAGGGAACCGACCTTTATACCAGAGGGGGAAAAACGAATGGTAAAGACAAAGGAAGGAGCAGAAGAAATCGAGGTATGCCCCGAGTGCGGAAGCCACCACCTCGTACGTGACTACGAGCGCGGAGAACTCCTCTGTGAGGACTGCGGACTGGTACTGGACGATCAGTTCATCGACCAGGGTCCCGAGTGGAGGGCATTCGACGTGGAGCAGGGAGAGAAGAGGGCCCGTACCGGTGCACCGATGACCTACACCATCCACGACAAGGGACTGTCCACCGAGATCTCCTGGAAGAACAAGGACTCCTACGGGAAGAGCATCCCGACCAGGAACAGGGCCCAGCTGTACAGGCTGAGGAAGTGGCAGAGAAGGATCCGTGTATCGAACGCAACAGAGAGGAACCTCGCGTTCGCACTGTCCGAACTGGACAGGATGGCGTCCGCGATGGGACTGCCCAGGAACGTCAGGGAGACCGCAGCCATGATCTACAGGAAGGCCGTCAACAAGAACCTGATCAGGGGAAGGTCCATCGAAGGAGTCGTAGCCGCTTCGCTCTACGCCGCATGCAGGCAGTGCGGTGTCCCCAGGACCCTCGACGAGGTCGGGAACTCCAGCCGTGTCGGAAGGAAGGAGATCGGGAGGACCTACCGTTTCATGACCCGCGAGCTCAAACTGAAGCTCATGCCGACCAAGCCCCAGGACTACGTCCAGAGGTTCTGCTCGGAGCTCAAGCTCAGCGGAGAGGTCCAGTCCAAGGCCGCAGAGATCCTGAAGGACGCATCCGAGAGGGAGCTGACCTCCGGAAGGGGGCCCACCGGTGTCGCCGCGGCGGCGATCTACATCTCCTCGATCATGTGCAACGAGCGCAGGACCCAGAGGGAGGTCGCCGATGTCGCCGGAGTGACAGAGGTCACCATCAGGAACAGATACAAGGAACTCACCGAGAAGCTCGGTATCGAGATCCAGCTCTGAAACATTATCAGGGGGCGTAGCCCCCTGCTCTTTTTCGATTATATTAAATACCGAACTCTGTGATTTCGGAATCATGGCAAGCTCAGCATTCAAGGTTCAGCTCTTGGAGACCTTCGCAGCCCTGATCACCGCAGCTTTCGGACTTGTCGCGGCTCTCGCGTGGAACGAGACCATCAAGACAGCCGTTGCAGCGGTCTTCGGAACGGAGGACAGCCTGCTCGGACTTCTCGTCTACGCGATCATCGTCACGATCCTCGCGGTCATCATGACGCTCCTGATCTCAAGGGCCCTCGGCAAGGCCAAGGAATCCCTCGCAAAGGAATCCGAGTGAAAACGCTTGGGGCGAACGCCCCTCCCTTTTCTTCTTCTAAGGTCAACTGTGCCAGACATCCGTATAATGGGTGATCTGCCATCCGGAATTCGGTCAGAATACCGAACGTCCAAAGGGGACTTTTTAAATAATGTGAACCCCAATCAATCCTCCGAGGTTACTAAATGCCCACAATCAACGAATCTGAATGCACTGCCTGCGGTGCATGCGCAGACGCATGCCCCTCATCCGCGATCACCGTCGGAGACGTCGCCGTCATCAACCCTGATGTGTGTGTTGACTGCGGAGTCTGCATCGACGAGTGCCCCTCAGGCGCCATCCAGTGAGCTCCCAGGCGGACCTGGGAACCCTGAAACCCCTTAACCTTCTCACTTTCCCGGGATCAATCCCGGTTTGTACCACTCGAATTCGAGATACTGTATCGAGTTCCCTTTGACCATGGCGAAGAGGATCTCCTTCTTGACGCCTCCGGACAGCCTCACTGTCCTAGAAATATCCGGCCACATCTTCGTTATGTCGAAAGGTACCGCATGCACCAGGAACCTGGCGTGGCAGTCGTCCGGATCCTCCTGATAGACCCTGAAGTGGGTACCGAACTTGAAACCGGCCTTGACGACCAGACCCCTCTCGCGGAGGTCGGTGTACACCTTCAGGCGGTCCTCGAAGCCCTCCTGCTCGTTGTAACCGTACTCGAAGAGGTCGTCGTAGTCCAGGGCGTTCCCGTCCATGTCCTTCACGATCAGCCTATCCTTGCCCAGGAGGTAGCACGCCTCCACAAGGGACAGCTGGTAGATCCCGTTAATGAGCTTCCCGAAGAATCCGTAATCGTGCAGGAAACCGCACTGGGCCTGGTCGAAGATGAACACGCGGTCGCTGACCAGGACACCGTCCGCACGGCCCTTGATGTCCGTGGGGAACACCTTCCCTGCGGGATCCCTGACGTGCATCTTGTAGTAGGTGACGTCCCCCTCCTCGTCGACAACGCCGTAGAGCAGGTTCTTCCTCCTCTCCACGGTCTCCTTAGCACCTTCCAGGGAATCGGAGATGTCGAGGACGCTCCTCTCGGAAACAGCTCTGAGCATATACGCCGGACGGGAGTTCGACTGCCTCTTGCCGGCGCCGAACACCGAGAGGTCGTAGTTCCCGGACTCCTGCTTGACGACAAGTCCCCTTCCTAGCCTTATATCCCTGTAGACGATGTACAGGATGTCGAAGTCCTCGATCAGACCGGATGATAATCTGAAGATGTCCTCGAAGGTGAGTCTCTTCTTCCCGTCGAAGACGTCCAGCTTGCCGAGCTCCACCAGAAGGCATGCCTCCAGCATGTCCAGGTCCACACCGCCTCCGCTGCGCGGATAACCGTAGTTGCCCTTGCCGTACAGCTGATTGCCTTCGGTCTGATCCCTGACTATGACATAGTCCCCGGCGAGCTCTCCTCTCATGACTGAGAGTAGAAAAACTGCGTATAAATCGGTTATCTCAAAGGAAACGCATCGGATTCGAATACTCAGAAGATTGTTCTTCTCCTCCTCACTTTTATATGTCCGTGCACCCATCGATCAATCGGAGGGTGCAGATGTCCAAGAAAGACGGCAATTCTTCAAACATCACGCTGGATGAATTAAAAGACATAGTGCGCCCCATAGCAATCCGCTACAATATCAAGCGCATATTCCTATTCGGCTCCCGCGCAAGAGGAGATAATGACGAGGACAGCGATTACGATTTCATCATCCTGTGCCCCGACGACATGGGTCTTATAGGGCTGACCAATTTCCGTAATGAATTAATCAAAGCACTGGACAAGCCCGTGGATTTCGCATACGAAGATTATCTCACGAGCGGATTCAACTCCATTGTAGGCCAAGATAAGGTGCTTGTGTATGAATCATGAGAATCGCAGGCCCCTTGGAGATCTTAATGAGAATCTTCACTGGATCATCAGATACTCAGACAGCATCGAAAACTATCTGAGCTACTTCAATCGCAGCTATGAAGAATTCCTTGAAAATGAGATGTTTCAAGACTGTTGTCTGTCTAAGATAGGCCAAATAGCAGAATGTCTGAACAGAATCAACAAAAACCACAGATCCGAATATGATGCGTACTTTAGACCCATAGTTGGTGAGTTCCATGGGATGAGGGATATCACGGTCCATCAATATGAGAACATCAACTACCACATCGTATGGGTCTTCCTTACTAAGGAGAGGCTATTGATAAAGAAAGCTGCTGAAGAGTGTCTCGAACAACTTGGTGTTTGACGCGACTATCTTCGGCTCTCCCATATCCATTTTAGTTAACTTTTTATAGAAGTTCAGATGTATTATCGAGTAGTAAACCAACGGTTAACAACCAGGTGATCCGATGGATGACATCGACGAACTGCTATCGATAATCGAGAACCCGACCAGGAGGAGGATCCTCGAGTACCTTACCAGGGAACCAACGTATCCTCTCCAGCTCTCCAAGGAGCTTGGCATCAGCCAACAGGCTGTGATGAAGAATCTGGCACTTATGGAGCACACCGGTATGCTCACCCGCTATACCGAGCAGAGCTCCATGGGTCCGGCGAGGAACGTGTACGTCCCGAACCAGCAGTTCACCATCATGATCGACCTGCACGACAACATGTTCAGCGCGCGCCTGATAACATCCGACGGCGAGAGCACCGAGGAGACCCATATCGAAGGCACACAGGAGGCCTTCGAGCGTCTCGGCGAACTCGACAAGAGGATCGAGGAGCTGGACAGGGAGAGGGCGGAGCTCCTGAACGAGCGCAGCCGTCTCATCAGCACCGTCAGGCACGAAATCCGCGGCATGGACGAAGGAGAGGAGAAAGAGAAGCTGTCACAGAGATTGGACAGGATGATCGGCAACAAGGAGGATTGAAAATGGTCAACGAGAAAGCGATCAAGGTCGCAGAACTGAGGTCCAGCGAGACCGGAAAGGGAATAGCCAGGATGGACCCGGAGCTCATGAACATCATGGGCATCAGAACAGGAGACATAGTCCAGATCGACGGTTCCAAGAAGACCGCCGTCAAGATCCTGACCGGATATCCGGAGGACGCAAACAGGGGAATCATCCGCATAGACGGTTCCACCAGGCGCAACGCAGGGGTGTCCATAGACGAGCGTGTGGCGGTGAAGAAGATCGCCGCCAAGAACGCCGAGAAGATCACGTTCGCACCGTCCGACCAGCTCAGGCTCCAGGGCGGAGAGGAGTACCTCAGGCAGGTCCTGGAGGGAAGGGCGCTCTCCAAAGGGGACGCCATCACGCTCAACATCATGGGAAACAAGATGGACATGATCGTCACCGCGTTCTCGCCGACAGGCGACGCGGCGATCATGGCACCCACCACCCAGGTGAAAATTTCCGACAAGCCGGCGGCCAACGGGGACGTCCCCAAGGTGTCGTACGACGATATCGGAGGTCTCGGTGACGCCGTGAAGAAGATCAGGGAGATGGTCGAGCTTCCGCTCAGGCATCCCGAACTCTTCAAGAGGCTCGGCGTGGAAGCACCCAAAGGTGTGCTGCTCCACGGACCACCAGGAACGGGAAAGACCATGCTGGCCAAGGCTGTCGCCGGAGAGACCAGCAGCAACTTCATATCGATCGGAGGGCCCGAGATCGTCAGCAAGTTCTACGGTGAATCCGAGGGCAAGCTGAGGGAGATCTTCAAGGAGGCTGAGGAGAACTCGCCGAGCATCATCTTCATCGATGAGATAGACTCCATCGCCCCCAAGAGGGACGAGGTCAGCGGTGAGGAGGAGAGGCGTATCGTAGCGCAGCTGCTCTCGCTGATGGACGGCCTGAACTCCAGGGGGAAGGTCGTGGTCATCGGTGCCACCAACAGGCCCAACGCGATCGACGAGGCCCTGAGGAGACCCGGAAGGTTCGACAGGGAGATCGAGATCGGTATCCCGGACAGGGACGGCCGTTACGAGATCCTCCAGATCCACACCAGGGGAATGCCACTGGCGGACGATGTGGACCTCAACTGGCTCGCCGACAAGACCCACGGTTACGCCGGAGCGGACATATCCGCCCTGACCAAGGAGGCCGCGATGGCGGCGCTCAGGAGGGTGCTGCCCGACGTCGACCTCGAGGCGGAGGAGATCCCCAGGGAGGTCCTCAACAACATACTGGTCACGAAGGACGATTTCAAGAACGCTCTGAAGGACATGCAGCCTTCGACCATGAGGGAGGTCCTCATCGAGAAGCCCAACGTCAAGTGGGAGGACATCGGAGCTCTGGAATCCGCGAAGCAGGAGCTGAAGGAGGCCGTGGAATGGCCGCTGAAGTTCGGAAAGGTATTCGAGCACATGAACGCCAAACCGCCAAAGGGGATCCTGCTCTACGGACCCCCGGGAACCGGAAAGACCCTCCTGGCGAAGGCCGTAGCGACCGAATCCGAAGCGAACTTCATCTCAGTGAAGGGACCGGAGTTCCTGAACAAGTGGGTCGGGGAGTCCGAGAAGGCCGTCAGGGAGACGTTCAGGAAGGCCAGGCAGGCATCGCCCTGCGTGATCTTCATGGACGAGATCGATTCCATAGCGCCCGAGAGGGGCACCGGAGGGGACAGCAACGTCACCGAGCGTGTCATCTCACAGATGCTGACTGAGATGGACGGTCTCGAGGGACTGAGCGACGTCGTGGTCATAGCCGCGACCAACAGGCCCGACATCATGGACCCCGCGCTGCTGAGGCCCGGAAGATTCGACAAGTCCATCTACATCGCGCCTCCCGACGAGGAATCGAGGAAGTCGATCTTCGGCATCCACACCAGGGGAAGACCCCTCGCTGAGGATGTGGACTTGGGCAAGCTGGCACAGTGCACCGAAGGCTGCACCGGAGCGGATATCTCGGCAATATGCAACGAGGCCGTCATGAACGCCGTGAGGAGGCTCGTCGCCCAGGGCAAGAACCCGACGGACGAGGAGATCGCCGCATGCAAGGTGTCGATGGAGGACTTCGAGAAGTCCATCGACAAGTTCGGACCCAAATCGAGGCAGAAGCTCAGCGAGTACAACGGGCTTGCCTGAAACCTTAGGGGGCCGTAGGCCCCCTGAACTGTCAGGACAGCGATACCATTTATACGAAGAAAAGCGCTCCTGGACATATGGACAGGACCGAGCTGATCAACACGACACGTGCCATCCTAGCGAAAGCTGGATTCGACGTCTCCTCGGCCCTGACGCTGAGGGGCATATGCTTCGACATCGTGGCCAGGAGGGACAAGCAGATCCTAATCGTCAAGGTCCTCAGCAACATTGACGCGTTCTCCAAGGACAACGCCGACGAGATGAAGGTCCTGGCGGAATCCCTGGGGGCTACGCCCATGGTCACCGGCGAGCGCTCCAGCTCCGGAGCGCTGGAGCCCGGCATCGTCTATTCCAGATTCAACATATCCATCGTATCCAACGAGACCCTGGCCGACCTCCTCCTGGAGGAGGCGCCCCCGTTCATCTTCGCCGCGCCCGGCGGACTCTACGTCAGGCTCGACAGCGATCTCCTGAAGGCCGTCAGGGAGGAGAGGGGCATCAGCCTCGGAGTATTAGCAGAGACCGCAGGGGTATCCAGGCGTACCATCCAGATGTACGAATCCGGCATGGGTGCCATGATCGATGCCGCCCTGCGCATGGAGGAGTATCTCGGACTGCCGATCATCGAACCCATCGACCCGTTCACATTCAAGAGCAAGGAGAGGCTCGAGGAGAAGAGGGAACCAACCAATGTGGAGGGGACCTTCGCACTGCAGCAACTGTCAACACTGGGATTCTCCGTGAGACCGGTCATCAGGAGCCCGTTCGAGGCCGTCAGCAGCAACGACAAGGCCCTGATGCTCACCAGCTTGGGCGCCGATGACGAAAAGGTCATCGAGAGGGCCATAGTGGCCTCGGAAATATCCAGGATCGTGGACAAGTTCTCGGTCCTCATCGTGGAGAAGAAGCACGAGAGGGACAATATCAATTCGACCGCCGTCGTCTCCAACGAGGAGCTGAAGAAGATCGACGGCCCCAACGCACTGACCGACCTCGTCGCCGAAAGGGGAACGAAGAAATGATCTCCCTCGATGTGGGAGACTGCAAGGTAGACATCCTCCCGGTGGTCAACGGGCTGGTGTCCGAAGCGGACAGAGTCCGCTCCGAATTCTCTGAGCACGAATCATACGGCATATCGCTGGGGATCGAGGGGGTCCAATGCCTCAAGAACCGCCGCAACATCCAGGACGAGTTCGACGTGAGCGAGCTGGACATGGTATATGCGCATCACATGGAGATTTTCGGCAAGGTGGAGATACCGTCCCCTGCCATGTACACGTTCATCGACCTCGTCACGGACACTGGGAATCTGTGTCTGGCACTTGACATGAACGAATACGATTACACCGAACTCTACTGCGATACTGTCGGTGCTTCCGAGTTCATCAGGGAGCATCATGTCGCGAAGAAGGGCATGAAGAGGATCTTCGACAGTCCTACGCCCGAAGGGCTCGCGAAAAAATGGGACGAGTTCGTCAACTCGAGCATCAAATCCTACGGGAAACTCGCCGAAAAGAGGGAAGAACACATCGCAAATGAGATAAAAGACATCTCGAATTACAAAAAAAGCCTGCTGGCGGCCATCGAAGTCGAACGCGTGGATGGCATCGTCGGAAGGCTGGAGTGATCGGATGGCGTGCGACGACTGCGAGAGATGCAAGGCACTCGGATACAAGTTCTGCATCAAATGCGGAGAGGACTTCTCGGAGACCGCCGAGGTGCCCCAGCATCACATACAGGGCCGCCTGAATCCGAACTCGTTCGATTCCCTGGCGAAGATAGGGATGGCGTTCTTCGCCGTATCCATCCCGATATGCATCGCCATCATCCTGATCTACTTCGGGGATGCCGCCACGTTCGTATGGGACGAGATTGTGAAAATCTGGCTGTTCCTGCCCGTTGAGGTCATCATCACCACTGTGACCGGGATGGAAGCCCAATGCTTCTTCGCATTCCTCGCCGCAGTGGCCGTCTCGAGCCTCCTGATCGTCCTCTACGAATCCAGGCAGGCCTTCCGCGACATCGGGGACTACCGTTACATCGAGAGGGTGAAGGACACCCCGCTGTTCGGAATGAGTGTGGTCCTGGCATCCAGTATCTTCCTTGAACTCATCATCACTGGCCTGATGATATTGGCGGGCGAATCGCCTGAGGTCCCCGGAGAGCTCATCGACATAACGATGGGCGAGGCAGTGTTCATCTATACGGAGGCCGGCGTGTGGGAGGAGATCGCGTTCCGCTTGATACCGTTCGGAATACCGATGGTGTTCGCCGCCGCGGTTCTGGGCAGGAAGGATGCCCTGAGGTTCATATTCGGCGGGTTCGGCATCAGCAAAATGACCGTGGTGCTCCTGGTCGTGACGTCCCTCCTGTTCGCATTCGCCCACGTCAGCGGATGGGGACTCTGGAAGATGCTCAGCATCATGCCCGGCGCACTCATGCTGGGATACCTGTTCGCGAGATACGGCCTGCACGTGTCGATAACCGCGCACATCCTGAACGATTTCATCGCGGGGATGTGGAGCACCCAGTTCGGACTGCTGGGAGGTGTGGGCGTGCTGTTGCTGCTGGTTGTGGGGCTGCTCACGCTGCCGACGCTGCTCACCAAGTTCGGCTACGGCGTGAAGCACATCCGGGATCTTCCCGGTACCGGTATCGAAAGGGATCAGGACAGCAGCGATTCCAGCTCGGACTGAGAATCCACGGCGGACTCGAATGTCTTGGACTCGATCACATAGTTCTGATCGTAGAACGACAGCTTGGAGAGGACCTTCCTGAAGTCGATGCTGCCCTCGCCGATGGTGAGGTGCTCGTCCCTCTTCCCGTTGTTGTCGTGGATGTGTATGTTGGTTATGCGGTTGCCGAAAGTGCTTATCATCTCGTCTATCTGGCACATAGTGTTCGCATGACCTATGTCGAAGCATATCCCGAGCTCGGTGCCCTCGACGATTGACTCGAGTTCCTGGGCCGTGCGGCCGAGGAAGAAGAACATGTCGGGCATGTTCTCGATCGCCACGGACACGCCGTACTCGTCGGCCATGGTGTCCAGGACCTTCATGGATTCCTTGGCGCATTCGATGTACCTCTCCTCGATGCCGTGGACCGACATGGAAGACAGTCCGGGATGGACGGTGACCCTGTCGATATCCAGGAAGTTGGCGACCTTGATGGTGTCGACCGTCTCCTTCATCGACGCGGTCCTGATGGATTCGCTGATGGATGCGATGTTGATGTCGCATATCGGTGCGTGGACCGAATAGCTGATGTCGTACGAGGGGAGCAGGTCCTCGAAGACCTTGAAGTTGTGAACGATGCTGTGATCCGCCTCGGAGAAGATCTCCCAGAGGTCGAAGTTGCCGACGATCCTGTCCAGCCATTCCTGCGGCGGGTCGGAGGAGAACGCAGTGCAGGAAATCCCGATCATATCCTGACCTCCTCCCCGTCCACGGTGACCGGTGCGACCCTGTCGATGAGCGCTTCGATATCCGGGTCCTCGATGCAGACCTCTATGGCTCCCAGGACCGGGTTCCTGTCGGCGAAGGAGACCTTCCCGACGGTGGCCACCTGCTTGTTGAGGTTGACCCATGTCTTGTCCCCGCGCCTGTTCTTGATCATGACCCCTCTCGTGGCGTCAAGTATCCTCTGCTTGCGTATGAGCTTCGAGAAATGATCTATGCTGGCACATCCCACGAATCTCCCTTCCTGGAGCTCCAGCTCCGCGTCGGGGAATATCGACAGGATAGCGGCCGAAACCTTCTCGGAATCCTCGCTGGGATTCACCGGGCACTCGATGGTCAAGGAGGTCATGAATCCTAATCGGATACGGAGATAATAATGCAGTCGGTATTGATTTTAATCAGGGTGACCATAGGGTTCGCATGAAGGACGAGATCCTATCGGCGGCCATGAGCAGGGGCATATTCTTCTCCCCCGACGCTATGGAGATGATACTCTCCAACAACAAGCCGATGGAGTTCGTCAACACCGTCTTCGCCCACCTGTCCAAGAACACCATGTTCGTGGACAAACAGGACATCATGGACTGCATCGCGGGGGACAAGGTGCTCTTTGAATCGCCGAAGGAGATCAAGCCCAACAACAGGTTCACCTCCGACCTGACGGTCGTCAAGGGTACCGACATCACGGGAGAATCCACCTGCGAGGGGAAGGTCAACGACTTCGCCCAGTACTTCAAGGCGAGATACTACACGATGAGGAGGCTCATCGAGAAGCGCAACGATTTCGGGAAGGCCTCCAGCATCGAGAGGGCCAAGAGCACCTTCGACAGGGAGATCCGCCTGGTCGGCATCGTTTACGATAAGAGTACGACGAAGAACGGCCACACCATCCTAAGCATCGAGGACGACACCGGGATGATCAAGGTCTTCATCTCCAAGGATTCGCCGCTCTCGGGAGAACTGTTCGTGGATGACGAGGTCATCGGTATCGAAGGCAAGTTCAACAGCAGGATGGAGATGATCATGGCCGACAAGATCGTCAGGCCGGACATCCCCAAGAACAACACCTGGGAGGTCACGGACACCACGTCGAAGATCATCTTCCTGTCCGATGTCCACGTGGGCAGCAGCACCTTCCTGGAGCCCCAGTGGGAGAAGATGGTCAGGTGGCTGAAGGACAACGCCCTGGAGCAGAACATCAACTATCTGGTGTTCCCCGGTGACGTCGTCGACGGTATCGGAGTGTTCCCGGACCAGGACAAGGAACTGGACATCCCGGACATCTATCTCCAGTACGAGAAGCTGGCGGAGTATCTCAAGGAGATCCCCGACCACATCAAGATGGTCGTCCACCCGGGGAACCATGACGCCGCCCGCCCGGCGGAGCCGCAGCCTGCGCTCAATTCGGTGTTCACCAAGGGATTCGACTCGAACATCCTGATGCTCGGAAACCCCGTCTATCTGAACGTGGAGGGAAGGACCGTCCTGACATACCACGGGAAGAGCATCGACGACTGGGTCTCGGCGGTCCGTGGTCTGACCTACGAGGACCCGCTGAGAGTCATGAAGGAGATGTGCGTCAGGAGGCACCTTGCGCCCATCTACGGCCAGAAGAATGCGCTGGCTCCCGAGAAGAAGGACTACATGGCGATGGAGTTCATCCCGGACATATTCGTCTCCGGGCATGTCCACGGGGCCGGACAGCTCCAGTACAACGGGGCCCGCCTGATCAACGCATCCACCTGGCAGAGCCAGACCGAATACCAGAGGATGCACAACTTCAATCCCGATCCTGCGATCATGCCTATGGTGGATCTCGGGACCGGCAAGGTCGAGATGAAGGATTTCAACTGATCCTCAATTGAAAGAATCCGAAACTCAAGTTGGATGCAATGGTCCCGCTTAGCTTTTTTAAAGCCTAGAGAGCGGGTCATCGTTACATATACTCCGCTGGCACATGAGTAATCTGCCAGGGCGAAGTCCAGTGTACAATGGACTATCGTCTGTTGCATTGGACTCGGTCCTGAGAATCTGAAAGGGGGTGAGAACTTACCTGAGGAAGAGGACCAGGGTCGCTCTTTGCACGGATGGACCCTGGTCTATTGGGTAATGCGGGTTCTGCTCGCGTTACTCACAGGGTTCTGAAAGGAACCCATGGACCCCTTCGGGGGTCCTAAACGTCAGCAGACTATCGATTGGATTCGTCTGATAGTTTATAAAGGCTCACATGAGAAGTTTATCGGCCCCGGAGGGCCGATGGAAATGGATTCTTAAGGGGTTTAGATACGGCCTTGGAGCAGTACCCAAATGATGATGATGCCGCCCAGTACGAGCATGGAGTACGCCACGATCCACGTGACCTTGAAGGCCTTCCTGAACTTCTCAGGGTCCTCGGTCAGCTCCTCGAGGCGTTCCTCCATGGATTTCATACTGTTTGCCTCATGCCTTCTTCAGGTGCTTGAGCCTGGTGGTGTTCTCTCTTTCCATCTCTTCGAGACTGAATTTGATGAACCTCTCAGACTCCTTGAGCTCGGGGATGATCTTGAACTCGAGGGCGTTGACACGCCTCTTGGTCTTCTCGATCTCATCCAGGAGCTTCTTCATGGTGGTCTCTACCTCCGCGGCGCGGACGATCGTCTCGAGCAGTTTCTCGAAGGCGATCGAGGCGGCCTCGATGTAGGCCGAGGTGGAGATGACTCCGTATCCCTTCTCCGTCATGACGACGTGGATGTGGTCAGCCTCCACCTTGGGAACGACCATTCCCATGATGCTCTTGCTGGTGACATTCACCTGCGGGTCTGCCTTTAGGGCATATGCCGCGGATCTCACGGCGACCTCTCCCTCTACCGCACGGGCGATGGTGATGGTCTTCATCGCGTTCTCGTAGTCCGAGGACACGCCAGCACGCATCTGCCTTGCCTTCTCCAGTATTTCGAAGAACTCGATGATGAGACCGTCTCTCTTCATCTTGAGGACCTTGTGACCTCCCTGGGTCAGTTTGATCCTGCTCTTCAGCTGGAGCAGTACGGAACGGTTGGGGGTGACATCGTGTGCTCCCACGGATATCAAGCCTTCTTGGGCAAGTACTGCTCGATGTACTTACGATCGATCCTGGTGATCTGATCGATATCGAGAGCGGTGAACAGTTCCCAACCGAGGTCGAGGGTCTCTTCGATGGAACGGTCCTCCTCGAGTCCCTGCCTTACGAAGCGGTCCTCGAACAGGTCCGCGAAGTCCAGGAGCTTCCTGTCCTTTGCGGAAAGCGAGTCCTTTCCGACGATTGCGACCAGTCCACGGAGGTCCTTACCCTCTGCGTATGCCGCATAGAGCTGATCGGATACTCCCTTGTGGTCCTCACGGGTCTTGCCCTTACCGGTTCCTCCTCCCATCAGACGGCTGAGGGATGATGAAACGTTGATCGGCGGGTAGATACCGTTCCTGTGCAGGTCCATGGACAGAACGATCTGTCCCTCGGTGATGTAACCGGACAGGTCGGGGATCGGGTGGGTGATGTCTCCTCCGGGCATGGACAGGATGGGGATCTGAGTGATGGATCCCTTCTTTCCCTTGATCCTTCCGGCACGCTCGTACAGCTGTGCCAGATCGGTGTACATGTAACCGGGGTATCCACGCCTTCCGGGCACCTCTTCACGAGCTGCTCCGATCTGACGCAGTGCCTCACAGTAGTTGGTGATATCGGTCATGATGACCAGCACCTGCATACCGAGGTCGAATGCCATGTACTCCGCGGTGGTGAGTCCCAGACGGGGTGTCAGGGTACGCTCTACAGCGGGGTCGTCCGCCAGGTTCAGGAAGACGACAGCGTTCTTCAGGGCTCCGGTTCTCTCGAACTCCTTCATGAACATCTGCTTCTCTTCGTTGGTGATACCCATGGCGATGAACACGACGGCGAACTCCTCGTTCTCTCCGCGGACCTTTGCCTGACGAGCGATCTGGAGAGCGATCTCGTTGTGGGGAAGTCCTGAGGCGGAGAAGATAGGGAGCTTCTGTCCCCTGACCAGGGTGTTCATTCCGTCGATGGTGGAGATACCTGTCTGGATGAAATCAGAAGGCGAGTCCCTTGCCCACGGGTTGATGGCGGCTCCGTTGATCTCGAGCTCCTTCTCGGGGACGATGGGTGCACCGCCGTCGAGGGGCTGTCCGGATCCGGAGAGGATCCTTCCGAGCATGTCCCTGGAAACGGGCATCTTCATCGTCTCGCCCAGGAACCTTACGGATGCGTCCCTGTCGATTCCGGATGTTCCCTCGAACACCTGGACGACGACGACCTCATCCGAGGAATCGAGGACCTGTCCCCTCCTGGTGGTTCCGTCGGAGAGCCTGATGTTGACCATTTCCTTGTATCCGACGGGCTCCGTATTCTTGACGTAGATGAGAGGTCCGGCGATCTGGGAGACGGTCTTGTACTCCTTGCTGACTCCTGCGGGGGCTGCATTGTCTTTCGTTGCTTTCTTTGCTGCCATTATAATCACGCTCCGAGCTCCATGAACTGCTTGTCCATGTCTGCGTCTACTGCTGCCAGCTCGTCGTCCACGTTCTCCTCGTACTTGGCCTGGTTGAACCTGGTCCTGACGGGGAGGTATGCAATCTTGTCGACGGGTGCGCCTGCCTGGAGAGCCTTCTCCGAGAGGTCGGAGTACTTCTTGATCAGGGTCAGCATCTTGTACTGCCTGCTGAGCGGGCAGTAACAGTCGACGGGGTGGTACGCGTTCTGCTGGAGGAAGATCTCACGGATCATCTTGGCGACCTCGAGTGTGATCTTCTGCTCGTCCGGGAGTGAGTCGGATCCGACCATCTGGACGACGTCCTGAAGTTCGGCCTCTCTCTGGAGGGTCTTCATTGCCCAGGCCTTCAGCGCAGGGAAGTCCTCTGCGACGTTGGCCTTGAACCAATCGACCAGCTGCCTGTCGTACATGGTGTACGATGTCAGCCAGTTGATTGTGGGGAAGTGCCTCCTCTCACGGAGCTTGGTGTCCAGTGCCCAGAAGACACGGACGATACGGAGGGTGTTCTGAGTGACAGGCTCCGAAAGGTCTCCTCCGGGAGGTGAGACCGCTCCGATAACGGAAACGGATCCGTCCGCACCGCACAGGACCTTCGCACGTGCCGCACGCTCGTAGAACTCGGAGAGACGTCCTGCAAGGTATGCGGGGTATCCCTCTTCTCCGGGCATCTCTTCCAACCTTGAGGAGATCTCCCTCATGGCCTCTGCCCACCTGGAGGTGGAGTCTGCCATCAGGGCGACGTTGTATCCCATGTCCCTGAAGTACTCGGCGATGGTCATTCCGGTGTAAACCGATGCCTCACGAGCCGCGACAGGCATGTTGGAAGTGTTCGCGATCAGGACGGTCCTCTTCATCAGGGACTCGCCCGTCTTGGGGTCGACGAGTTCGGGGAACTCCGTCAGAACCTCGGTCATCTCGTTACCGCGCTCTCCGCATCCGATGTAGACGACGATCTCGGCATCGGAGTACTTGGCCAGCGACTGCTGGGTAACGGTCTTTCCGGTTCCGAATGCTCCGGGGATTGCGGCTGCTCCTCCCTTTGCGAGGGGGAACATCGTGTCCAGGACACGGAGTCCGGTGACCAGGGGGATGTCCGGCTGGTATTTCTCCTGCACGGGCCTGGGGTTACGGACGGGCCAGTACTGCATCATCTTGACGTCCTTTCCGTCGATGACGGCGACCGTCTCGTCGATGGTGAACTGTCCCTTCTCGATGGAGTCGACCTTTCCCTTGAGTCCGATGGGGACCATGATCTTGTGCTCGATAGGTCCTTCCTGGACGGTACCGATGACCATTCCCTGGGAGACCTCGTCTCCCTTGTTGACCGTGGGGTTGAACTCCCATTTCTTCGCGTGATCCAATCCAGGTGCGGCGACTCCACGGAAAATGAAGTCTCCCATCTTCTCCCTCAGAACGGGGAGAGGCCTCTGAATTCCGTCGTAAACGGATGTCAGAAGTCCGGGACCGAGCTCAACGGACAGGGGCATTCCTGTGTTCGTGACAGGCTCTCCCGGCTTGACGTTGTCTGTGTCCTCATAAACCTGGATGATGGAGTACTCGCCGACGATTTTGATGACCTCTCCCATCAGCTGCTCGTTTCCAACGTGTACGACGTCGTACATCTTGGGCGAGATACCTGTGGCGGTCACGACAGGTCCGGCGACCCTGTAAATTACACCTTCAGTGCTCATTCAATCATCCTCATTCTTGTATAAATCTACGCCAATCGCCCTCTTGACCTTCTCGCGGAGATCGTCATCCGATCCTCCGACTGCAACGACCACAGGCTGGATCGAATCCATGACCTTGTGCCTGAGGTTCTGGGGGAGATTGTCGAGGTCCTTCGCATCTACTGCGAGGATACCTATTGTCTGCTGGGACATTGCTTCCAGCATCTTTTCTTGATAGTTATCTGGGTTTGCTACGAATACGCGCCTGATTCCGGCAAGCCTGAATCCGAGTGTGAACTCCTCACTTCCCAATACTGCGATTTCCATCAGATCACCAGCAATCCTTTGATAGTCTCTTTGTCGAGTCCGCTCTCGATACCTCTCGCGATCGTCCTGATGTTCCTCGCCTCTTTCTCCATGTTGACCATGTAGTCGATGACGGGGAGGATGGACAAGGGGTACTCCTGTGAGAACTTCTTGGCCTCGTCAATTTCGTATCTCTTTGTGCGCAGGAGAAGATCGCGAACGGTCATGTTTCCTGCGTCGATCAGTTCCTTGATGTAGTCGTAGAAATCGAGCTGGGCGAGATCGGGATATGTATCCTGAACGGTCTTGGCGTCGGCAAGCTGCTTTGCCAGCTTCATGTCGATCTGCTTTCCTCCGGGGATGATGTATTCCATGATCTTCTCCCCGTCGACACCCTCGATCTTCAGCTTCAGTATCGTCTCGAGGTTCCTGATGTCGACCTCTTGCCTGATGTACTCTGAGAACATGCGGGTGGGGATCGAGTTGGTCGGGATGACCTTCAGGAGCCTGATGTACTGGAACTTGTCGATGTAGTCCTCGATGTGCCCCAGGTTGCCTGTTGCCTTGTACTCGGCCAGGAGCTCTGTGGGAATATCGACGGACTCTGCCTTGGAGTAGGCTGCCAGTATGTCTTCGCTCGATTCAAGTGCGATGAGTCTCTCTAGATCTTCGGTGCTCAAGTTACCGGCGGGGACCAGATCAGCTCTGATCTCGTCGACCGGCAGACCGTACGATTTGCCGCGGAGTATGACCTTGATGTTCCAGTTGTCCCACTTCTGCAGGTATGCGGCCATCAGGGTGTAGAGTTCTCCCTGTGCACCCTTCAAGAGAGCCTTGAAGGTGTTCGCCGTGTACATGTAGGTGGCACGCTCGACCAGGTCGACGCCCTCCGTCTTGTCCGCGAGGTCGGTGATCTCTTTCTGATATC
The DNA here is from genome assembly GCA_001563305.1 of methanogenic archaeon mixed culture ISO4-G1. Lineage (NCBI taxonomy): Archaea > Methanobacteriati > Methanobacteriota > Methanomicrobia > Methanomicrobiales > methanogenic archaeon mixed culture ISO4-G1. The sequence continues at coordinate 6,133 of CP013703.1, read as the reverse complement.
CTGCCTCCGCGGTCGCGCGGGCGAGCTCGCTGACGCTGAGCTGCAACATCTTGTTGTAGTCGTCCTCCTTGATCAAAAGCGACTTCATCGCTTTCGCTCTGGTTGCGGTGTATGCGTAGTTGCCTTTACTCTTGCTGAGCCCGAACATTTCCTTCACCCGAAGAGAATGTCGGACACGTCCTTGATGCCGCGGTCCCATACGGTGCGGAGGAGTGCGGAGTACTGCATGTCGATCTCGATCTGACCGTCCTCGCTCTGGAGGATGAGTCCTGCGACGATCCTGCTGTCCTGCTCGACCGACTTGACTCCCAGCTGCTTGGCGGTGAACTTGTCGTTCTCCGACATTATGGCCTTGGGCGAGTCGATGATGGTCTTCGCGTACGCTACCATGCTCTTGTACTGTGCCAGCTTTACATCGGCCGACGCTGTCTCGAGCTCCTTGAGCGTCTCGTCGAAGACTTCCGAGAGGATCTCCTTCTTCTTCGCGAGGACGACCTTCTTGCTCTCCAGCTCTGCGCTGGAGGCTTCCTGGCGGTCCATGCGTGCGAGGGTATCCGCGAGCCTCTTGTCTTCACTTTCTTTCAACCCGGCGATCTTCTTCTCCGTCTCCTCCTGGATGCGGTGGATCTCCTGAGCCGTCTGGGCCTGGATTTCCTGCACCTTCGAGTCTGCGATGGAGTTGATCTCCGCGGTCACGTTGTTCAATGCCATGAGATTACCTCGATTGGCGAAATCACATTGTGAAGATTGCAAGGATAGCGATAACCAGTCCGAAGATAACGATAGTCTCAGGGAGCACCATGAACATCAGTGCTTTTCCCAGCATCTTGGAGTCCTCTGTGATTGCTCCGACTGCTGCTGCTCCGATGTCCTTCTGTGCCAGACCTGTTCCGATACCGGCGAGTCCGACTGCCAGTCCTGCTCCGATTGCGATCATTCCTGCTGCTTCTGCTGCTGCCATTTTTATGCCTCTTTTGCTTTGATATCTGAAACGGTTTTGATGTGTTTGATTTTGAGGGGTGTGAACTCGGTTCCCTCTCCCTCATAGAACTTGATCATGAACTCGACGAGCTGCAACCTTAACGCGTGCAGTCCTCCGGAGAGGATAGCCAAAGTCCAAATCATCAGATGCAGGACGCAGAACAGTAACAGAGCTACGACGAGCATGACTATTCCGATCTCGGACGCCACTGCGGGGTTGGGATCGATGCCTGCGATCATTCCGAACGCTATGTAGTTGAATGCCAGTGCCATTCCGGCCTTGGACATTCCGATAGCGACCAGACGAGTGTATGAAAGGATGTTTCCGAACGCGTCGACCGTCTCGATCAGGATCGACATCGCGCCTTCAGACTTAGCGACGATAACGGCTCCGATGGCTATGAACACGGCAGCGACTCCGATGAACGGCATTGCGTCATCGAGGGTCAGAGTCTGCATGATCAGCCAGAATCCGACGCCGTAACCAAGCAGTACGACTCCGATGAAGATGAGGAAAGGTCCTCCCTTCTCGAGGAATCCGTGCTTGAATCCGTGCTGTACAGTCTTGTTATAGATGGCGACGAGGTATCCGATCGCGAGATGGACGACTCCGACGTACACTGAAAGCCTGAGCAGCATTCCTACGAACTCGGGATCGATCTTTCCGACTCCGTGTCCGTGAATCAGGAACTGCTCGAAGAACAGGTGTAGGTTGTCAAGTCCCAGCAGTCCTGCCCAGGTGTATGTGACCGTACCTTCTACAAACTCTTCGGGCCCAATGAAGTGCATTCCGAGAGCCTCTCCGAAGAAGAAGAACCCGAAAATGAACGCCCAGATTCCTCCGAAGAACAGAACGGTCGCGATTGCGCGCCAGTCCGGGTTCTTGGCGAACTTGAGTCCATATGCCCCCAGGATGATGAAGGGGATGGCGTAACCGACATCTCCGACCATGAATCCGAAGAACAGCGGGAGGAAGATGGCGATGAGCACAGTGGGGTCGACCTCGTTGTACTTGGGGATCGACATCATCCTTGTGGGGTATTCGAAAAGCTTGGTGGTCTTGCCGTGCTTCATCTTGGTGGGCACGGTCTTGAATCTGTCCTCCTGTGAATCCGAATCTTCCTGTCTCCTACTGCGGTCCTCCTCGATCTCCACATAGACTGCAGGGATCTTGTCCTCGATGACGTTCTTGACGCCCTCGACGTCCTTTGTGGGGACCCACGCGTCCATTACGAACGCGTACTTCGTAGTGGCGATCCTTACGGGCAAGGTACCCTTCTCGGCGTCGCCTGACAGAGCCTCGTCGGATGCTCTGAGGAAATGCTTGTGTTTCTCAAAAAGAACCTCTGTTTCCTTCTGTACTACCTCGAGTTCCTTGTTCAGTGTCTCCAGCTGGCTGTCGACGCTGTCCAGGGCGGCTTTCGCCGATCCCTTGCCTTCCGGCAGGGGCATCTCGCTGAAACCGTACTCGGACAAGATGCTCTGGGCCTTCATCCTGTCATCGTTCTTGACGAACGCTGCCACGACGCTGCCGTTCTTCTTGTCCATGGAAACGAAGATCTCACCCAGATCAGCGAATGCCTGGGTGGGGTCTCTCTCCACGGTTCCGACCATCGAACAGATACTCCTGTAACCGGAGTACATGTCAAGGTCGATAGGTAGTCTTACAAGGAGCTCGAGACTCTTCTTCTTTGCGTTTAACTCGGTGATTCTCTGATTGAGATCATTCCTCTTATCGAGAACGACCCTAACGTCCTTCTCGACAGATTCGACGCTGTCAGATGTTATCTGGCTCCTGATTTCACTCTCTGAAATCGTCTGGGTCTTGGTGTGCTTGTTGACACCCAGATCCTTCTCCATCGCACGTACCTTCAGAAGCCTCTCGGCTGTCTTGGAGGAATACGGGCGGGGCGTTCCGAGGGTGAAACCCTCATCCGCGTCGACGGTATGATCGATCAGGTGGACCTTCTCGAGATCGTACAAGACATCAATTGTCTCGTCGATGCATGAGTTAGCGCCCACGATCACAATCCTACTCATCGACTCAGGAAGAAACATTCAAAATCCTCTCAACTTCATTTTTAAGGAATTCTTTTGCTTCCTCTTTCTTCGCCTTGGAACTGCTGCCGATATTATCGGCCTCAGTCTTGCCCTCCACGAGCTTGGACTCGTGTTCTGCGGCAAGTTTGTCCTTTTCCGCGGCTACTGCGGACTCGTAAGAGCTGCGCATCTGAGCTTCGGCGTCCTGAATCTTCTTCACAGAATCTCTGCGAGCTTCTGCGAGAGCTGCTTTCTGTTCGTCCTGGGCCATTGCGACCTGGGCGTCAGCTTTCGCTTCCGCTTGTTTTATCTCCGTAAGTATTTCAGTCCGGCTCAAATTTACACTCCCCGACTTGAGCCATCGTAATCTGTGTTATTACTTAAAGGGTGCGTATTTATATTATTATAAAGGACCAAGGGGTTTTTTGGAAACGGTTAAATAGGCTTGGTTACAGCTTTTTGAGGGGTTTGTACTCCCTTATTTTAATCCCCGCTTCGGTGAGGAGCTCTTTGGAGAGGTCGTCCGCGTATCCCTCGCTGTAGACGATCTCCTTTATGCCAGCATTGATGAGGATCTTCGCGCACATCGAGCACGGATAGGTCGACGTGTAGATCGTTGCGCCGTCCACGCTGACACCGAAATAGGCAGCCTGGGTCACTGCGTTCTGCTCGGCGTGCACCCCCCTGCAGAGCTCATGCCTCGTACCGGACGGAACGTTGAGCTTCACACGGATACATCCAAGCTCCTCGCAGTGCTTCGTTCCCTTGGGGGATCCGTTATAGCCGGTGGAGAGGACCCTCTTCTCCTTGACGATGACGGCGCCTACCTTCCTCCTCATGCACGTGGAACGCGACGAGACCAACTGTGCCATCTCCATGAAGTATTCGTCATTGCTGGGTCTTTCCATGTCTATCCTTCCCTAAAGGGTGCTGAACCCATACCTCTTTCCACTTTTATAAATAAGTCGACACCATCTCCCACGCGTGAACGCTAGTACGAAGATCCTCGTTGTCGCGATATGCGTGCTGCTGGCGGCGGTAGGGGGGCTGACGCTCTATGTCAAGGTGTCGTCGGATCTGGATTCCTCCCTCAGCGTCGTCACGTCCAACAGCATGCAGCATGACAACAGCTATTCCCAGCTGGGTGTCATCGACACCGGGGACGCCGTCGTACTGCAGAGCGTGAGCCAAGCGGCCAGCAAGGATCAGATCCAGAGTTATGTCGAGGCCCTCCAGACCGGCTACCAGACCTTCGGGGATTACGGATCGGTGATCATCTACGAGGGCGGGAGCAGCAAGAACCCAATCATCCACCGTGCCATCATCTGGCTGGACTACAACGGCAACGGGACATGGAGCGCACCCTCTCTTGCGAACTACGAAGGTGAATGGAGCTGCACTGGATCCTCCGATTACATGAGGCTCTCCGGAAAGTTGTCGTTCACAGGCATAACACAATCCCACAAGGATGTCAGCGTCGACCTGAACTCCTTCACGAGGAACCAGAGCGGATTCCTCACGATGGGTGACAACCCTACTACAAACAGGAACTTCGACCAGAACAGCCACATCATCACCTATCCCATCGGATGGGACAACATACGTTCGGTGGCGATGATGGAGATCCCTTGGGGAGGCATCGTCAAGCTAATGATGTCCGATGATTACCGTCACAACGTGATGGAGCATTCCTTCAACTCGCTGCTGTCCCTGATAATGCTATTCGTCACCGTCTTCTCGCTGATATGGTTCAGCGACATGCACATCGTGAAGAAGTCCTACATGAAGAAATTGGAAGAGGAAAGCAAGTGGGATTTCTGAGACCCCCACCCCACCATTTCCACTGGAACTCCTGAAGGGTATCTGTGCGAGATTTTCACATCAGAGTGGTCTGCTTTGGAGGCTTGTATTTCTCCAGTTCCTTGAACAGATCGTCGGATTTCAGAAGGTTCACGATCTCCTTGGGAGCACTGAGTTCGATCTCCTTTGTACGCCCGGCCCTGCCGAAGGATTTGACCCTTGCATGGATGATACCCAGCATGTCCAATTCTGAAATCAGATCAGCGATCCTCCTCTGAGTGATCACAGATGTTCCGGTGACCTCGCAGAGGTACTTGTAAGTGGTATAGACATCACCGGTGATCATCACGTTGAGACCTTCCTCGGTGTTCTTTATGATGCTCATCAGGACCATCTTCGATTGGGCGTTGAGGGTCTTGATCACTTCTGAAACCGCATCCAATTCCAATGTGTTCTTTGCGGATTTGACATGAGCCTCTGAGATGATCGAATCCCCATTCCTCTCTGCGATATCGGCAGACATCCTGAGGAGTCCGAGGGCCCTTCTAGCATCCCCTCCTTCCTGCGCAGTTAAAGCAGCACAGTAAGGGATTACACCTTCAGAGAGGATCCCTTCGTCAAATGCATCCTTGACCCTGTCGTAGAGGATATCCTGAAGCTGCTCCACGGTGTAGGGAGGGAAGACGATCTTCACTTCAGTAAGTCTGCTCTTCACTTTTGGTCCGAGGAATTCGGTGAACTTCGTGTTGTTAGTGATACCGATTATCGAGACCGTCGAATTCTTCAGCTTATCATTGATAGATGTGAGATAGTAGAAGATGTCATCCCCATTCTTCTGGAACGATCTGTCGATCTCATCCAGGACTATAATGAAAGTCCTGTTCTTCTCCTCGATGTAATTGGTCAATTCGAGAAGGATCTTATCGACGCTCCATCCGGTGTAAGGGATCTTCCTCGAAGGATCGGATATGATGTAGTTCGCGATGTTGTAAAGGATTCCGTAAGGTGTATCCACTAATTCGCAGTTGATCATGATGAATGTGCAGTTCTCTTCCGCGGGATCTGCTTTTTTCAGTTCCTTCCCTATGAAGTTCATCACAGCTGTTTTACCTGTTCCGGTCTTTCCGATGATCAGGATGTTGGAAGGTTTGTTCTTATTCAATGAAGGAGCGATTATCTCCGCAATCGTGCTGATCTCATGATCCCTGTGCGGAAGATAATCCGGTATGTAGGATGGTTGGAGGATCTTCTTGTTCTTCACCAATGTCCTTCTCTTCTCGAGATATTGAGTAAAAATGTTGGTCTCTGTCAT